>NZ_CP061309.1:306756-613512 GCF_018687955.1 Polynucleobacter ibericus
AGATTCAAAGAAAAATCACCAGCACGAAAATTGAAATGGGTCATCAGCAGCAACGCGCCAAGTCTTTGGAGGAGCTATATAAGCGCTACCCTACTAACTCCAGCGCCGGTCAACAAGTGGTTGATACAAAGGAATCTGGCGGCAAGTACCTCTCCATTACTACTCAAATTGTTGCGGCAAACAATGATATTAACCAGTCCAAGGAGCTCTTACTGAGGCTAGAGGATCGCTTAGCTCAACTCGCCTTAACTAAATCTTTTCTTGATGAGGCGCTCCCTAAAATTGATACTACCTTTGATGGTCTAGTCTTGGATAAAGAACTTCTTGCAATCGAGGCAACGCTCAGAGCAAAAATTGGAAAAGACGATCCAAAGCAACAAGAAATCTTAGATCAAATTCGCTCACAACTCCTAATTATTCAGGCCCGCTTTACAAAGGGATTGGAAGCCAATACAGCGCCAACCAGCAGTGGAAAAAATGGCATGATCAAAAGTACTGCTGGCGGAATGGCTGGCGGATTTTCTCTGGTGCTTATGTTGCTCCTGGTGCAACGCTTTTGGGCTAGCATAAAAGTGATGGTACTAAGTGAGGACCCTCATGCAAGCTAATGCCCGAGATCGGGCATTAGCGGGCGCAAGTAACTAAAAAGAGAAATTGTGAATTTAGCCGACATTAAATTAGCAGTAATTGGCCTTGGGTACGTGGGGCTTCCACTTGCCGTTGAGTTTGGGAAAAAGCGTCTGGTAGTGGGTTTTGATATCAATCAAAAACGCATTGCCCAGCTTCAATCTAGCGTTGATCATACTTTAGAGGTGAGTGCCGAAGAGTTGAAAGAAGCCACCAAACTTTCATTTACTCATGAGCTTACAGATTTGACTGGAAGTAATTGTTTTATTGTTACAGTGCCCACTCCTATTGATGAGCATAAGAATCCGGATTTAATGCCGTTGATTCGCGCTTCTGAGACGGTTGGAAAAATTCTTAAAGCGGGCGATATAGTCATTTATGAATCTACCGTTTACCCGGGATGTACAGAAGAGATTTGCATCCCAGTTTTAGAAAAACACTCTGGCCTGAAATTTAATCAAGACTTTTTTGCTGGATATAGCCCTGAACGAATCAATCCAGGCGATAAAGAACATCGAGTCTCCACGATTAAAAAGGTGACCTCCGGTTCAACTCCGATGGTTGCTGATCTAATCGATGTGCTTTATAACCAAGTTGTAGTGGTAGGCACTCATAAGGCGCCAAGTATTAAAGTCGCTGAAGCAGCAAAGGTGATAGAAAACACTCAGCGTGATTTAAATATCGCCTTAATCAATGAGCTGGCGATTATTTTTAATAAGCTTGGTATTGATACTGAGGCGGTATTGCAGGCAGCAGGTTCTAAGTGGAATTTTTTACCCTTTAGACCTGGTCTTGTTGGCGGCCATTGCATTGGCGTTGATCCTTACTACCTAACTCATAAAGCCGAAGCTATTGGATACCATCCAGAAATTATTCTGGCTGGCCGTCGACTAAATGACAGTATGGGAGGCTATGTGGTAGGCCAGCTCGTTAAGGCGATGACCAAAAAACGTATTCATGTAGATGGTGCCAAAGTGCTTGTGATGGGATTGGCGTTCAAAGAGAACTGCCCTGATCTGCGAAATACTCGAGTAATTGATATTATCAATGAGCTTAAAGAGTACAACTGTGAAGTCGACGTTTTTGATCCTTGGGTTGATGCAAAAGATGCAGACCATGAGTATGGCATTACCCCAATTAAACAATCTGCCCTAACACCTCAAGCCTATGACGCTATCATTTTAGCAGTCGGACATTCTGAATTTAAGAAAATGGGTGTCAAAAAGATACGTGCCCTAGGCAAGCCCTTGCATATCCTTTATGACATTAAATATCTTTTGGATTCATCTGAATCTGATTTAAGACTCTAAGAAAAATTAACTTCAACATGAATGCATACAAAAAATGTCAAGAGCAATTACTGGATGAACCTAAGACTTGGTTGGTTACGGGAGTTGCTGGGTTTATTGGCAGCAATCTTTTAGAGTCTTTGCTACTTTTGAATCAAAGCGTAGTAGGTCTAGATAACTTTAGCACTGGATATCAACGTAATTTAGATGAGGTCCAGGCTCTTGTAACACCAGAGCAATGGGGTCGATTTCACCTCATCAAGGGAGACATTCGGAATTTGAATGATTGTCAAGATGCTTGTAAAGGTGTTGACTATGTGCTACATCAGGCGGCTATTGGTTCTGTTCCCAGAAGTATCGAAGACCCAATTTTTACAAATCAGAACAACATTGATGGTTTTTTGAATATGCTTGTGGCTGGACGCGATGCAAAAGTAAAAAGTTTTACATATGCGGCATCGAGTTCTACTTACGGTGATCATCCGGGGTTGCCTAAGATGGAGGACCAAATTGGCAAACCACTTAGTCCGTATGCAGTGACTAAATTTGTAAATGAAATATATGCAGATGTTTTCTTTAGAGCTTATAAATTTAAATGTATTGGGTTGCGGTATTTTAATGTGTTTGGAAGGCGACAAGATCCTGAAGGTGCTTATGCTGCAGTAATACCAAGATGGGTTTCTGCAATGATAAAGAAAGATCCAATCTACATTAATGGCAATGGCGAGACAAGTCGTGATTTTTGTTACGTCAAAAATGTAGTGCAAGCTAATTTGCTTGCTGCGTGTACAGAAAAAGTTGAAGCAATTAACCAAGTTTATAACGTTGCTCTTGGCGGTCGAACTAGTTTAAATAACCTTTTTGAGCTTTTATCAGGCAGCCTAACTGCAAGGGGTTATGACTTGAGAGGTATTAAGAAAATCTATCGAGACTTTCGAGTTGGGGATGTTATGCATTCTCAAGCTGATATTGTAAAAGCTAGGCAACTTCTAGGGTATTGCCCAAGACATACTATAGAGCTAGGAATTGAAGAGTCCCTTGAGTGGTATGAAGTGGATAATAAATAAGTGTTAATACGATTATTTAAGCACATCAGCCGGCAACGCCGCTATCAGTTTGCCGGGCTTGTACTACTAACAGTCATTAGTTCCTTTGCAGAGGTCATCAGCCTGGGTGCCGTTGTGCCTTTTATTGGCATTATTACTCAGCCAGAAACTGTCTTCAAGACCCCAATAGTTAGTAGGATTGCTATCTATTTTGGAATTAATTCGGCTCATGAGCTGATACTACCACTAACCTTTTCTTTTATAGCCGCCGCAGTCCTTGCGGGAGCAATGCGTCTATTGCTCCTTTGGATTGGAATACGGCTAGCCAATGCAACTGGAGCGGATTTAAGTGCTGAGGTTTATCGGCGCACCCTATACCAACCATATAGGGTTCATATTGACCGTAGTAGCAGTGAAATTATCGCTGGAATAACACAAAAAGTTGCAACTGCAACGAGCGTCCTTTTATCGTTGGTTACGGTACTTACATCCATTGTTTTGTTTATTGCCATATTTGTCACTTTGATTCTAATTGATCCGCTGATTGCAACGCTTGCGATGTTAATTTTTGGTGCAAGTTATGGATGTATTGTCTATAAGACGCGGCAACGATTGAGGCGCAATAGTGAGTCAATTGCTTTGCAGCAGACCCAAGTCATAAAGATACTTCAAGAGGGTCTTGGATCTATACGAGATGTTCTTTTAGACGGCAGTCAGTTAGTGTATTGCAACACATATCAGAAAAGTATCCAGCAGCTACAGTATGCAACTGGCGAAAACTCATATATTACGATTGCTCCAAGATACGTCATGGAGACTTTAGGTTTGCTGCTTACCGGTGTATTTGTCTGCATCATTAGTGGGGATGAAGTCGAAGGTGTAAGTGGCGCTTTACCGGTTTTAGGCACACTGGCTTTGGGTGCGCAACGACTATTACCCCTTTTGCAATTAATATATGGTAATTGGACATTTGTGATTGGAAGTCAGGCATCGCTTAAAGATGTTCTGGATTTGCTAGAACAGCCCCTGCCTGAAAATGCAAAACAAGATCAAATAAAACAGCTTGATTTTCAACGGTCCATCCGCTTTGAAAATGTTTCTTTTAAATATGGTGTCGATTTACCCTTGGTATTGAAACAGATTAATTTTACTATTTCTAAGGGCGGCAGGATTGGCATTGTAGGTAGCACGGGGAGCGGTAAAAGTACTGTCTTAGATCTACTAATGCTCCTCCTTAAACCTACACATGGGAAAATTCTTATTGACGATTGCGTAATTGGTGATGAGCTTTGCCAGGCATGGCAAAAAAATATTGCACATGTACCTCAAAGCATTTACCTAGCGGATGCCACTTTAGCCGAAAATATTGCATTTGGTATTCCGTTTGATCAAATTGATTTTCATCGCGTTAAGCTAGCAGCTTCGCAGGCTCAACTCTCTGAGTTTATAGAAAATAAACCGAAGAGTTACTATGAATTTGTGGGGGAGAGAGGGGTGAGGTTAAGCGGTGGTCAGCGACAACGCATCGGAATTGCACGAGCGCTGTACAAGCAGGCTAACGTGCTAATTTTTGATGAAGCGACTAGCGCTCTAGATAATGAAACTGAGTGCGATGTTATGAGGGCAATTGAAGATCTTGGAAATCATCTGACCATTTGTATGGTTGCGCATCGCCTGACTACGCTTGAAAAGTGCGATCAGATAATTGAGTTTCGTGGTGGTATGGTGCATCATATTGGAGACTATCAATCAGTTGTTCAAGCCTCTAAGGCTGCAAGGACTTATCAATGATTCTCTCAAGGCCTGTATTTGCGCTAGTGCCAGCACGTGGGGGTTCGAAGGGAATTCCTCGTAAGAATCTAAGAAAAATTCAAGGCCGCACGCTTGTTGAAATAGCGCTAAAAGCAGCTATTGATTCTGTTTATGTTGATAGAGTATACCTATCTTCCGAGGATGAGGAAATATTGGAGCAGGGCCGCAACCTAGGTGTTGAGGTTATTAAACGACCAGTCGAGCTTGCTTCCGATACCTCTTCAGCTAATGAGGTGGTTAACCATTTTATAAATCAAAATAGCGAGGAATTTTCAAAGGATGACCCATACATTTTATATTTACAACCCACTTCTCCATTAAGAGCGCTAAGACATATAAATGAAGCTTTAGAGGAGATGCAAACACAAAAAGCTGATTCGTTAATTAGTGTTATAAAGCTAGAGAAGTCCCCCTATAAATCTTTTTCAATTGATATTAACGGCAGATTAAGATCCCTTTTTGAGGAGAGTCTATCTAATTTCCGTCGTCAAGATTTACCTAATACATATATCCCTAATGGAGCATTATATGTATTTACTGCTTCAGCATTTCGATTGCGAGGAATTTTTCCATCTAATGGAAGCTTGCCATATGTAATGAGTGAGTCTGACAGTATTGATTTAGATGAAGAGGATGATCTTATAAAATTAGAGAAAATTTTAGGATTAAGTAATGGCTGAATTTAAAATTGGTAACCGTTTGATCGGTGATGGTCATCCGCCCGTTGTTATTGTTGAAATTGGTATTAACCATGAAGGATCACTTGATACTGCAATTGAGATGGTTGATGCTGCCATTGACATGGGTGCAGAAATTATCAAACATCAGACACACATTGTTGAGGACGAGATGTCCGATGAAGCAAAAACAGTGATTCCGGGTAATGCTGATGTTTCAATCTATGAGATCATGGAGCGTTGCGCCTTATCCAAGGAGGATGAGCGATCGCTAATGAATTACGTACATCAACGTGGCGCTATTTTTATTAGCACACCTTTTTCTAGAGCCGCGGTAGATAGATTGGTTGAGTTTGATATTCCAGCATTTAAGGTGGGCTCTGGAGAGTGTAATAATTATCCGCTAATTAAATATATTGCAAAGTTTCGTAAGCCAGTCATCATCAGCACGGGAATGAATTCGATTGAATCAATCAAACCCTCGGTTGAAATATTGCGAAACGAACAGATTCCTTATGCGCTTATGCACTGCACTAATGTTTATCCGACCCCTCCAGAGTTAGTACGCTTGGGTGCTGTGCCTCAACTCAAGGAGGCTTTTCCGGATGCGGTGATTGGTTTGTCAGACCACACTACATCTAACTACCCGTGTTTGGGCTCGGTGGCTTTGGGTGCTTCATTACTGGAGCGCCACTTTACGGATCGAATGGATAGATCCGGTCCAGACATTATCTGCTCAATGGACCCTATCGCACTGAGAGAATTAATCGAAGGCTCAAACATCATCTTTGCTGCACGTGGCGGGGAAAAAGGTCCTGTTGAAGCCGAGACTCCGACAATAGCATTCGCATTTGCCTCGGTCGTGGCAATTCGTGATATTGCGCCCGGACAGAAGCTGACTGAAGAAAATATTTGGGTTAAACGTCCGGGAGGTGGAGACTTCACGGCGTTGGACTACGAGTTACTGCTTGGCATGGCTGCTGCTACAAATATTCGCCGTGGGTTCCAGCTAAAGAAGATAGACGTTAAATCGGGATGACAATGACCCCGACGCGGATCCAAAAAATTGTCTTCCTGACCGGAACGCGAGCCGATTTTGGTAAGCTCAAGTCGTTGATGAATCGCTTGAGGGGTGACGACAGCTTTGAATTACATGTCTTCGTCACAGGGATGCATATGCTCACTAAGTATGGCTACACTTGCGAGGAAGTGGAAAAAGCAAACTTCAGGAACATACATAAATTCATCAATCAAAACGCCAGTGATAGTATGGATCACATATTGTCAAAGACAATTTCAGGCCTTTCCGACTATGTTAAAGAGATCAAGCCTGACTTGATCGTTGTTCACGGTGATCGAGTCGAGGCACTTGCCGGAGCGGCGGTAGGCGCATTGAACAATATTCTTGTCGGGCATATCGAAGGAGGGGAAGTGTCGGGAACGGTGGATGAGTTGATTCGACATGCCGTTTCAAAGCTGTCTCATATCCACTTTGTTGCTAACGAAGAAGCGAAAGCAAGATTGGTTCAGCTTGGCGAAGTAAGTAACGCCATTCATGTCATTGGCTCTCCAGATGTTGATGTGATGAACTCTAGCGCGCTCCCCAGCATTGAAGAAGTGAAGAGATATTACGGTTTTGACTTTCCGGAGTATTCCGTTCTTATGTTTCATCCAGTTACCACCGAGTATGGTGACCTGAAACGTCAAACAAGTACTGTGGTTGATCAGGTAATCGAGTCGGGACTGAACTACGTCGTTATTTACCCGAATAATGACCTTGGGACTGACATCATTCTCCGTGAATACGGTAAATTGGCCGGACTCGGGCGAATACGTGTTTATCCATCAATGCGATTTGAATATTTTCTGACCCTCCTAAAAAATTCCCATTTCATTATTGGTAATTCAAGCGCGGGAGTGCGGGAGGCTCCTCACTTTGGAGTTCCTGCCATCAATCTGGGAACAAGGCAGCATAATCGCGTGCAATGCAATAGTGTCCTGAATGTGGAAATCGAAGCGGTCAAAATCAAGCAGGCGATTGAGGATGTCAAAGCCAAACCAAGACATGCATACACACTATTTGGAAATGGTGGCAGCGACGAGCGTTTTTACGGAATTCTCAAGAGTCAGGAATTCTGGAATATCAAAACCCAGAAAACTTTTGTAGACTGGGCTGGATGATGAGGTTGATTGCTCGGCTTGACGTTAAGAACCAGTTCGTCATCAAGGGAATTCACTTGGAGGGGCTGCGCAAGGTTGGCGATCCCAACCAACTTGCAAAAGCCTATTACGAAGCCGGTATTGATGAGATCGTGTTCATTGATGCTGTGGCCAGTTTATACAATCGCAATAACCTGTTCTCAGTGATAAAAAAAGCCTCGGAGGAGGTATTCGTGCCGATCACAATCGGGGGCGGTCTACGCAGTTTAGCCGATGTTGAACAGGCTTTGGATGCTGGAGCCGACAAGGTTGCGCTTAACACAGCAGTGATTCTTGAGCCCGAATTGGTTAAAAAAGTTGCTAAGCGATACGGGAGTCAATGTGTAGTCGCGTCTGTTCAAGCCAAGCGAACGGCAAACGGATGGGAGGCATACATGGAAGCTGGGCGGGAGAAAACCGGGTTACAGGTATTGGATTGGGTAAAGAGGCTTCAGGACTTGGGCGCGGGCGAACTTTTGTTAACCTCGGTAGATCAGGAAGGAACCAAATCAGGTTTCGATGTGAAACTCGTGGAAGCTGTGAATAAGGCTGTTTCGATCCCTGTTGTAGTTAGTGGCGGTTATGGACAACCCAGACATATTCAAGAATTGCTGGAGGTCACCGTGCCCAGCGGGGTATGTTTTGCATCAGTACTCCATTACAAGTCGACGACAGTTGAAACCTTAAGGTTGAGCATTGAACAGTCAGAAGCGAATTGAAAAAAATGAAAAGAATTGTCGTTTTAAATTATGGGCTTGGTAATGTCCGAAGCGTAAGTAATGCCTTGCGCGCGGTAGGCGCCGAGGCTGGTGTTTCGTGTAATGAGCGCGAAATTGCACAAGCGGACGGGTTGATCATCCCGGGAGTGGGTGCATTCCCAGATGGAATGGTAAATTTAACCGAGTCAGGGCTGGTTGAAGTTGTTCGCGAATATATCGATTCTGGGCGCCCGGTATTGGGCATCTGTCTGGGTATGCAGCTACTTTTTGAGAAAGGAGCCGAATATCAGATGACACAAGGCTTGAGTGTAATATCCGGCTCGGTCGAAATCATTCCGGTCAAGCCTGAAGAGGGCAAAATGCCACATATAGCCTGGTCCACGATCAAACCCACAGAGATGGGGGCTCAAACAATGTTCGCGGGTATGTCCGATCGAGAAATGCGTTTCTACTTTGTCCATAGTTACGCGGCAACCAAAGTGCAGGCTCAGGATTTAAGCGCGACTGTGGACTATATGGGGTATGAGATTGTTGCCGCTGTGCAAAAGAAAAATGTATGGGGTACGCAATTTCATCCAGAGAAGAGTGGGCCTTCTGGATTGCGGGTTTTGCGGAATTTTATTTTGAATGCTGATGGAAAATAGTATGAAGCAACCGAACATTGCGGATGATATGCATCAGGAAGCTGAGGCTTTTGATAGTCAGATCGAAGAGCTCTTCCACGTGGAAACGGAAGTTCTAAATGAAACAAAATTTTTATTTGTTGGACGTAAGGTAAATTTATTATGATTAAATCGTTATTTGGATTGCCCGAGGAAGTGGTTTTTTGCAAGCACTGTGTGATCTCAAACCAGCGACCAAGCTCGACGGTTGAGTTCAAACATAAACAAGACGAAAAAAAGGCAACGATAGGCTTTGACGATCAGGGTGTATGCGATGCCTGCCGGTATCATGAAATAAAAGAGAAGCAGATTAGTTGGGAAAAGCGCGAACAGGCACTGATCGCATTGCTTGATCAGCATCGCCGCAATGACGGCGGATACGACGTAATCGTTCCCGGAAGCGGCGGCAAAGATAGCGCCTATACCTCTCACATACTCAAGTATAAATATGGCATGAATCCGCTTACGGTCACGTGGGCGCCGCATAAATACACTGAGATCGGCTGGAAAAACTTTGAGAATTGGGTTCATGTTGGTGGTCTGGACAACATTCTGTTTACACCAAACGGAAAGCTTCATCGATATTTGACGAGACAAGCTTTTTTAAATTTACTACATCCTTTCCAGCCATTTATCGTGGGTCAACGTATTATCGGTCCGGCGATGGCGGCAAAGTTTGGCGTTAAGTTAGTAATGTATGGGGAAAATCAGGCGGAGTATGGCAATAATCCCGATGATAATTATGTCCCGACCATGGATCGCAAGTTCTTCTCGGTGGGCGATCCTGAAGAGATGCTTTTGGGGGGAAAGCCTATTAAAGATATTATTTCTGAGGGGCAATTTAACCTAAATGATTTCGCTCCTTATATACCGCCAAGTGCAGAATTTTTGGAGAGTAAGGGTGTAGAGGTGCATTATCTTGGTTATTACCTTAAATGGGATCCGCAGGAATGCTACTACTATGCGGTTGAAAATACTGGTTTTCAATCGAACAGCGAGAGAACGGAGGGCACCTACTCGAAATATAGCAGCATAGATGATCAGATAGACATGTTTCACTACTTCACCACACTTATAAAGTTTGGTATTGGTCGCGCAACCTACGATGCCGCGCAAGAGATCCGAAATGAGAAAATAACACGAGATGAAGGGGTTCTTTTAGTTCGCAAATATGACCAAGAGTTCCCAAAAAAATACTTTAGGGAGTTTTTAGAATATATCAATATTTCGGAAAAAGAATTTCATGAGACCGTAGATAGATTTCGATCTCCAAATTTGTGGGAAAAAATCGATGGAGAGTGGCGCCTAAGGCATCAAGTGGTATGACATACAAGAGCTATGCTTCCCGCCTCCTTACTCATGGGCTGATAAAGTTTCGAAATATACATAAAGGAGAAACTTGTTATATTTTCGGTGACGGCCCTTCAGTGAAATGGTTTGACTTTAGTGAATTTGTAGATCATCCGTCAATATGCTGCGGCATGATCCCATTTCACCGAGATTTTGAATTGCTGAATGCAAAATATTACGTTTTAGTTGAGCCATGGTTATTTGTCCCAAGAATTTTCCAGCCAAAATATTTGCATGAATTAAGCTTGTTGGTACCAGAATACAGAAAACGTATTGAAGCCATGCGCGATAAGGAGATTTTCGTCAGCTTAAGTAATGCACTTTCTTTATCTGGCCCCAACATAAATTATGTATACGGAGGCTTGCCAGCCCCCAGTTCTAATACAGATAGATTGCTTAATACTTTTAATTGCTTTGCCGGCTCATTTGAGGCAACTTTAGCGATTGCTTATTATCTTGGGTTCAAAAAAGTTTATCTTGTTGGATTTGATGCCTGGACAATTCAACCATCTAGAACGCGTCGTTGGTATGAACTTGGCGAAGGAGAGGTATACAACTCAAATAATTTTGCATTTAAATACCTTGATGTACTTAAGAGGGAGATGGATATTTATACAATTTCCAAGGATGGAGAATCCTGCAATGTAAAAAATATTAGTTATCAGTCATATACTGGACATGAACCCATTTTTAAAGAAAATTACGAGTTACTTAGTAAAGATGTATTAAATGCGCTTGCAAGCGTTACTGAAACTGGCTATAAGATTTTTCAGAATGAAAATTAAATTTTTTTGTATTGGCTTGTAAGTTAATTTACTTAAATATATATATATGAATAATGATCTAATTCCAGAGCCTATGGCTATGCCTATAGATAGGGTTGAATGGATGAAAAAGTTGAATCTAAGTAATTTCATTAACTCGTATTATCAGTACCAAGATGTGCAATTATGCGGGTCAGTTATTAAAATTTTGATTATTGGACCTGGGCAGGGCCTTGATACTCAAATTTTTAGGTGGAGGGGGTATGAGGTTACTACTTTGGATATAGATAAGACGTTTAATCCAGATTTAATTGGCAGCGCTCATGATCTTTCCATGTTTGAAGACGCTACTTTTGATGTGCTTATCGCCTCGCATGTGCTAGAGCATCTACCATCTCCTTATTTGGAGGTTTGTCTAGAAGAGTTTTCGCGTGTCTCCGCTTATTCAATTATCTATTTACCGGTAGCCGGAAGGCATTTTCAGACAAGATTTCAGTTTGATCTTAAAGGGATCGATATATCTTTTATATTTGACGTGTTTAATTACCTTACTAAGCCAAGTATTGCTATTCCGAAGTATTGTGGTGGCCAGCATTATTGGGAGGTGGGTATAAGGGGATTTTTTGTTTCCGACATGCTTTCCCGCTTTAGAAAAAAATTCAAGGTCATTAAGCATTACAGAAATTACGACTGGAATCCGAGCTACAACTTTATTCTAAAATCAATGGCCATTAAATGAAAGTTATATATTCGTATAACAAAGAAGGCTTTGAGGCGGAATACTGGGGCAGGGAGATAGCGGCTGCATCCTCGCATGCCTGTAAGTTTATTCCATTCAATCATGGATCGTATCTAAATCCATATAGTTACATTCGTGCCCAGCTACTTGATAATCTGTATTATTCCTCCGACCATCGTTTGTCGAGAATGTATGCTGAATTAGAGGCTCTGATAAAAAGCGTTGGTGCCAACGTCCTCATAGTGGATAACTGTTTTCCATATCATCCGGAATTTTTAAGAAGACTTCCAATTTATAAGGTGCTGCGGACAAGTGATGGGCCTTTAGCGTCATATGATCGTGATTTTGCTTATCTTCATGCATATGACCATGTGCTATTTCATAGTCCGGCCTACAGTAAAGATATTGATATGCGGGAGAAGTTGCGATATTGTGGCGCAAAAAATGTAGATTTTTGGCCTCTGGGATCGTTTGAGGCTCTTTGTGATCTCTCTAAGACTCCAGCAAAAATTTTTTCTAGTGAGCGCGATATTGACGTAGTATTTATTGGTGCTTTGACCCCCAACAAAATGCCTCTGCTTGCAAAGGTGAAAAAAGCATTTGGAAGGCGAATGAGGTTTCATGGGTTGACCAATATAAAGAAAAATGCATACTTTAATTTTAAATATGGCTTTCCGGGCTGGGTGCGTCCGATTCCTTTTGCGGATTATGTCCCCATCTACCAAAGGTCAAAAATTGGTATCAACGTTCATAATCGAGGGGATTACACTGTTGGTGGGTATAGACTTTTTGATTTACCAGCAAATGGCGTAATGCAAATTTCGGATGGGGGTCCCTACCTCAATACTTTCTTTGAGGTAGGCAAGGAAATTGAATCTTATAGAAATACTGATGAGTTGATTGATAAAATAAAATATTACTTAGAGCATGATGCTGAGCGTCAACAGATTGCACAGAATGGATTTAGGCGTGTAGAGTTAGATTACAGAATAGCTCATTTGCTTCAAAAAGCGGGGGAGATTATAAGGGCTAGAATGGAGAAGGTGTGTTAAGAATCGATAGTTTTGTTGTAACTTTTTTTTGCTTTTCAACCCCTTTTGAAATTTTATTAGACTTTCTAGTTGGCACAGCATTAGGCTTCATATCTCTTGCTAAATTTAAAGAAGATGGCTGGTTAAGTTTTATCCAAAAAACAAAAAACTTTGCGACGTAAAAATGTTTACCCTTTTGTTCTTTGTATCAATTGTTTTTGCCATTGTGCTTTTGCTTTTTTTTCAGTCACTCGGAAAGAGAAGTCTCTTTGAACCAGGCGTACTAATTATCGGCCTATTTTCTCTGTGTTATTTGCTACCTGCGCTAGCTATCTTATCCGGAGAAAATATCTTAGCGGTAGAAAATTTTGACTTTGTAGAAACGGTTTCGTTGTACGGTTTTCTATTTGCAGTTTCATTTGTATTTTTTTATATAATCCTTAAAGGGGTTGTCTATCTGCGTCTATTTCCAGCTAAAAATATAACTATCGATCTACATCCTGCGAAATATTTAATGGGTTTTATTTTTGTCTTTGTGATTACCAAAATCATTGGTTGGTATTACGGAGTGGGTGAATCAACTGAATATGCACAACAGTACATCGTGAGAGCTTCAATGCCCCCGCTCATTAATCAAACGATCGTCTTTTTTCAGTGCTTAGAATGGATATTAGTATGTTTGTTGCTGGCAGCCTGCTTCTCTGATACCAATCACAAGCGCTCAAAACTCTATATTTTTATTATGGCCATTATATTTGCGGGGGAAATGTGGCTAACAAATTCTCGATCTAATTTTGTCACATTTTGCATAGTTTTGATGGCCGCCTATATGTTATTCAGACGTCCGATCGGTTTGGTTAGAGAGGTAATAATTGCATCCGGTTTTATTGTAATCATTGGACTTTTAGCATTTAAACGCTTGGGATCGGAAGTGTTAATTGATCCGAGCATAATAGACGTCTTAATTCCCGGCGAATTCACCAGTATATATAGCAACGCTATTCATTGGTCGTCAATTCTAGATGCGCCAGATGTTGTAATGCCGCCCAACAGCTCCTACCTACAGTCGCTGATTTCTTTTTTGCCAAAACAACTCAATGAAGGCAAGTGGGATCTAGCAGGTTGGTATGTAACACAGTACTTTCCTGAGTATGCTGAGGCGGGTGGTGGTTTGGCTTTTGGGATCATTCCAGAAGCGATGGTAAATTGGGGTCCAATAAGTATTGTATTTCAGGCCTTTGTTATAGCGCTAATATTTAGAGTGGCGCAATTTTCCGCACATGCAAATCGTACAAATCCAGGGAATGTGTGGGTAGTGTTTTATTTACTATGTTTCTCGCAAATTTATCAACTAATCCGGTCACATTCATTTACGATAATTAGTAGTTTTGTATTGGGGTTTGCTGTCCCTTATGTAATTTTATATTTTATAAGTATCTTTCGGTTGCACTGTGGGCGTTCAACTAATGCCTAGAATTTTGCATTTAATACCCACTTTGGCTGGTGGGGGTGCAGAGCGTCAACTTGCTATGCTTGCTCAAGAGCAATCCAAATGTGGCTGGGAAGTACATATTGGAGTGCGACGGGGCGGTGTTCATCTCGCAACTCTTAAGAGTGGCGGGGTCAACGTCCATTACCTTGGTGATTTTAGATCAGTTGATCCACGTCTTTTTATGAATATCCACAAATTAATTAAAAGTATAAGACCTGCTATCGTTCAGACTTGGTTACCTCAGATGGATGTGATTGGTGGGGTTGTGGCATTATTGGGCCGAGTGAAGTGGGTTGGAACTGAAAGATCATCTACGCTTGGCATAAATGACAATAAATTTATAACTGCGATCAGAAAATATATATTTCAATATGCAGATGCAATAGTAGCAAATTCAGTTGTTGGTAAAAATTATTGGCAAAAAAAACTGCCAAATAATGCATATATTTTCCATGTAGGTAATGCGGTAGATGTGCAGGTAATAAACAATACTCCCTCAAAGAATATTGACGCATTTACGGGCGGTAATAAATTTATTTTGGTTGTCGGTAGACTTCATCATCTTAAAGCAGTTGATGTATCTATTCAGGCAATTTCTCTACTGCCTGGTTACGACGATTTGAAATTAATTGTTATCGGTGAAGGTCCTATGCAAAATGAGTTAGAGGACCTGATCGAAACTCTTGGATTGAAAGATCGAGTTTCAGTGCTTCCATATGAGACTGAGTGGTGGGGAATATTAAAACACGCGAGCGCCTTAATAAGCATGAGTCGTTGTGAGGGAAGTCCGAACGTTGTTCTTGAGGCAATGGCTTTGGAGTGTCCGCTAATAGTGAGCGACATTCCTGAACATCGAGAAATTTTGGATCAAGACACGGCGGTATTTACGCCAGTTGATGATTCTTTGGGCTTATCTCATGCAATAAGAGGGCTATTAATAGACTTAGAGCTAGGGAAGCAAAGAGCTTGTTTGGCCAAAAATCGCGTAAACAAAATGTCTATTCACGCTATTGCAACTGCATATGGCCTAGTGTACAAGAAACTTAGAAATTTAAGGGCCTAAAGTATGTGTGGAATTATTGGTATTGCAACAAATTCTCGGAATTCGGATCCTGGGTGGCTAATATTAGGTCGAGATACGATGAGACATCGAGGCCCTGATGGCTCTGGCTTATGGTGGTCACAAGATGGTCGAGTGGGGTTTGGTCATCGTCGTCTGGCAATTCTAGATATATCCTCCGCTGGTCATCAGCCTATGCACGATGTTAGCAATACGCTGACTATTATTTTTAACGGTGAAATCTATAATTTTCGAGATTTGCAACAGGAGCTGATAGTTCTGGGGCACCATTTTCGCTCACATAGTGATACAGAAGTTCTCCTGGCATCTTATCGTGAATGGGGTGTCGATTGCCTATCCCGTCTAAATGGAATGTTTGCATTCGCCATTTATGATACAACAAGCCAAACTCTTTTTATAGCCCGTGACAGGGCGGGCGAAAAGCCACTTTTTTACTCGATGGAAGATGGAAAATTTCGATTTGCATCGGAATTAAAGGGTCTGCTTGCTGATAAAACTACTTCTCGCTCCATAGATCACCAGGCGCTAGATACTTATTTAGCTGTTGGGTATATTCCTGGGGATCGATGTATCGTGAGGGGGGTTAATAAGCTCCCACCTGCCCATGCCTTAATCTTTAATTTATCGAATAACTATCTCAAAATATGGAGATATTGGAATCCGCCTTCTCCTGTAGAAAGCATTTCTGGGATCTTCGATGAGAACATTTTGCTGGATGAATTTGAGTTGCTGCTGGAGGATGCGGTCCGTCGTCAACTCATAGCCGATGTTCCCGTGGGCGTGTTGTTAAGTGGAGGTGTGGATTCTAGTTTAATCACAGCAATGGCAGTTCGTATTGCTAGCGACGTGAAGACATTTACTGTTGGGTTTAAAGGCTTTAGTTCTTATGATGAAACCGAACATGCGCGCTTAATTGCGAAATATTTTGGGACGAATCATGTTGAGTTGGATGCGGGCGAAGCTAACCCTGAGTTAATGCCAATGCTTGCTCGACAGTTTGATGAGCCAATGGCGGATTCATCAATGATTCCCACATATATGGTTAGCCATTTAGTTAAGCAACACTGTACTGTCGCGCTGGGTGGTGATGGTGGCGATGAATTATTTGGAGGATATGCTCATTATGATCGCCTCCTTAGAAAGCGGCACGCCATAAGATATATTCCGATGTTATTTCGAAACGTTGCTGCATATTGTGCTGGTGAGTTTTTGCCTGCTGGATTCAGGGGTCGACATTGGCTAAGGTCTTTGGGCGATGATTTGGAACGAGGGCTGCCATTATCCGCAACTTTTTTCGATGGAAAACAAAGGAGAGAGCTACTTGGAAATGGCGACTGGCCTCTTGTTGCTGAGGGCATCTGGGGCCTAAATGCGGCGATGGATGGCGATTTGCTGCAGCGTATGACACGTATGGATTTCCAAAATTATATGGTCGAAGATATACTGGTCAAGATTGATCGTGCAAGCATGCTAAATTCTTTGGAGTTGCGTGCACCGTTTTTAGATTATCGAATAATTGAATTTGCGTTTGCTAGAGTGCCGTCGCAGATGAAGGCAACCCTCAATCAGCGCAAGATTTTTCTAAAAAAATTGACTGCAAACATACTCCCACCAGACTTTGATAAAAATCGAAAGCAGGGTTTTTCCGTTCCGTTGAATAGCTGGTTGAATCAGGGGCCATGGCGTCAAGCCTTCCAAGATGTGTTGTTTGATAGCAAATGTATCTTTAACAAAGAAATGGTAAAAGGTCTTTTTTATGGCCAAGATCAAGGCAGAAATAATAGTGAAAGGTTATTTAGCTTGTATTTGTTTGAGCTCTGGCGGCGTGAATATGGCATGGCCCTTTGAATATTTGTATATTAGCCAACCTTAAAGGTTTAGCTATTGCAAATCTGAGGGATAGGCAGTTTTGTGGTTTTTGGCTCGAAATAGGGGAATGCAACAGCATTGAAGTGTAAATAAGCAGTAAGCTGTTAGACAATCATGAGCCATTCCAAACAAAAGCCACTAGTTTGTCATTTTTTAATTGATCACCGCATCGGTGGGCCACATAAGTACGTTGAAGTTTGTTCGAGATATATGGAAAATGATTATGAATCCATATTATTTACTTGTGGAAAGAGTAAGATTCAATCTGTTACCCTGCTAAATCTTAGAGCTTTAAATAGATTTCTCTATCCAATCGAGGTATTGATCAATACGATATATATATTGTTGATCGCTTGCTATTTCAGGTTTAAGAATCGAATAATCATTTTTAATATTCATGGTGTACATAATCTTGCGCCAATATTGGCAGGATTGCTTTTAAGGATTCCATCGGTATTATTGATTCATGAGAGTATGCGCGAACTTAAAATTTTTGCCCGCATATCGCTATTTTTTCTTCGCCATAATTCTGGTAAGGTGCTTTCTGTTTCTCAAAGAGGTTTGAATGAATATGGAGCCAAGCAAGGGGAGGTAGTTTTTTCTCCTGTGGATGTGAGCTATTGGAAAAAAAGCTCATGTTTGCGAGCATATTCTTTTTACGCACTGCAGAGTGAAAAGCAGCCATTAAGGCTGGTGTGCGTTGGAAATCTTAATCCGATAAAGGGTCTCGATAATTTAATTGATTCACTTGCAAATTCGGTTGGGTCAATTCATGTAAATATTATTGGTGCTTCCATGCAATCCCATTTTGAGTATTTTGTTGAGTTGAAAAAAAAGTCTCAAATTGCGGAAAATATGAACCCATTACTCAAGATAAATTTCTTAGGCTGGCGGGAGACTGATGAAATTCGTAGTTTTATATATGAGGCTCATATTTTTGTGCTGCCATCTTTGTCAGAGGGGTGTCCAATAGCCCTAATTGAGGCTATGGCAACAGGATGTATACCTTTTGTAACTGATGTAGGGGATGTTAGACAGATTTTGTCTAAAACTATGCCTGAAGTAATATGCGATGGTTATGATTCGGGTTCTCTTAATTTGGGTTTGAGTCGCCTATTGGAGGCGCTTTATAGATTATCGCCTGAAGAGGAATTATTGCTCAGGGAGAAGTTTAGCAAAATTGCTACGACTCAGTTTGATATACCTGTTGTCGCCTCGAAAATAATGGATACATATAAATTAATGGGAGGATATTGAAGGATAATTTTGAATCTAGACCAGCGCCATATTGGCCAAATTTAAATAACATATAATTGCAGCATGGCTCTAAGCAAAAATAAGTATGAAAAAATATAAGCAGATCACAATATTGATTTTCTCAGTATTGTTAGCATGGTTATTATTGAGTTTGTATAACGATAGAAGAATTCAGGCTGATGATTTCGCTTTAGGAAAAGAAAATACGAGTCGCATTGAAATTCTAGATGGCGTTCAATTCACCGCGCATAATGTTGAGGAGATTAATTCTGTAATTAACTATTACGGGAATGTATATGGAGCTAAAGTATCCCACCAAGCACGACCAAAAATTGTTTTATGGTTGGGTAACTCCCAGATCCATACTATTAATCAATTTAAATCTGGCGAGCATATAGCCCCATATTGGTTGAGAAAATTCAATGGATGCGAGGAGTGCATATTACCACTCGGAATTTCACTATCAAACGCCAATCCGCAGGAGGAATTATTACTAAGTCAATTTGTTGAAAGTAAGCTGAATCTGGATGCATTGGTAGTTGAAGTCGAATTTATGGGCTTTAGGGAAGGTGGGTTGCGTAAGGAACTCTCTCAAATTGTTAACGCCAATCTTGTTGATGTTTTGCGTGATAGTTCGGTGAGCAAAGAATTGGAGCAACTATTCGATGGTGATAGGGGTGTTGAAGGAGATGTTATTGATAGCAGAACTGACGGCTCAGCCAAACAACGAATAGAAAATTTTCTTTCGGAGAGCTTGGGCGATCTATGGAAACTCTGGAAAGATCGAGGAAACTTACGAAGTGCATTTTTGGGTGATTTATTTAATCTTAGAAATTGGATTTTTAATATTAGCTCTGCCAGTCAAAGAAAGATTATTAAGCCGCGCTATGAGAAGAACGTGAAGGCCTTGGAGGATTTGTTGACGTATTCCAAAGCATCTAAGATTCCAGTGATACTTTATATTGCGCCAGTACGGCAGGATAAACCGCTGCCATACGACCAGAGGGAATACTCGCAATGGAAGGAGCAGGTGCAACAATTGGCCAAAGTATATTCCGCAACTTACCTCAATTATGAAAACCTAGTGCCGGGCGAGGATTGGGGAAGTAATTTTGGGGAAGATATTGATTTTATGCACTTCCAGGGGGGTGGTCATAAGATTGTTGCAAAGGAAATTCTTTCCACCCTTCAATCTAGGTTGAAATAGTTATATGCTATTTAATTCTGTCACGTATTTATGTTTCCTGACGGTGATGGTCATCGCCTATTGGTTATGTTCAAATAATGCAAGGCGATGGTTAGTTTTAGCAGCTAGTCTTGCATTCTATGGATTTTGGCGCATAGAATTCGTATTTTTGATCGCATTTTCTGCTTTTGTAGACTACTTTTTGTCATTAAGAATCTATGAGGAGAAGTGTCCGCGCAGGCGACTATATCTCTTGTTAATTAGTTTAAATATTAATATTGGTTTGCTTGTTTACTTCAAGTATGCATATTTTATTGCTGAAAATATATCTACACTTGGCCAGTCACTTGATCAAAGCTGGGATTTTTCACCGGGAAATATTATTCTTCCGCTGGGCATCAGTTTTTATACTTTCCTATCTATCAGCTACACATTAGATGTATATCGCAAGCTATTCGATCCAATAAGAAACTTCCGAGATTATTTAACTTACGTAATGTTTTGGCCGCATATGATTGCAGGACCAATTTTGCGTGCACACGAATTAATTCCTCAGATCGTTAGAGCGCCCCATTTTAAATTGCATAATCTGATAGGTGGCATCAAAAATATCATCATAGGCCTGTTTCTTAAGGTTGGTCTAGCTGACCAGATTGCGCCTTGGGTCGATGAGGCATTTAAGGCGCCCCCTAGCAGTCTAGGCGGCCTTGATGTGTGGACAATGGCATTTGGTTTCGGATTGCAAATCTATTTTGATTTTGCAGGCTACAGTCTTATTGCTGTTGGCTCGGCATTGTTACTAGGGGTTCATTTCCCTGATAATTTTAACTGGCCATATTTAGCGTCATCACCAAGAGAATTTTGGAGGCGCTGGCATATTACTTTATCAGCCTGGATTAGGGATTATCTTTATTTGCCACTTTCAGGAGCGCGCTTTAAGGATAGCTCCGAAGGTGGCATAGATATCGAGTTTAACGACCGATCAAATAGCTTTCGTTTGGCAGTGGCGCTCATGTTGACTTGGTTCATAATGGGCTTTTGGCATGGAGCGGGTTGGATGTTTGCGTTATGGGGTGTTTGGCATGCAACATTCATATTGTTATACCGCGTGACAAAAAAATGGTCACCGTTTAGCTCGGCTTATTTAATGAATTTTTTAGGATGGGTTATTACCTTACCCATCATTATGCTTGGCTGGATTCCTTTTAGAGCTGACTCGTTAAAGACTTCCATTGAGTTATGGCAACGTGTATTTGATATTTCTAGCTACCGCAGCCTGGCGTTTCGGGAAAATTTTTATTTATTAGTTTTTCTTTTTACATTCGGAATGTTGTTAACTTGGTTCCTGATACACACCAAGGCACCTGTGATAAGGCATCCATGGGTAAGGTATTCCGGAGAAATTATGGCGTTCGCCATTATGATTTTCCTGGTGTTCATCTTCCTCCGCCCAATTAGTCAATTTATCTATTTTCAATTTTAGGGTTCTGTATGACATATATTCTTGGTATTAATGCATATCATGGTGACTCTTCGGCGTGTTTAATTAAGGAGGGCACTTTGATAGCGGCTGCTGAGGAGGAGCGCTTTCGCCGGATAAAGCACTGGGCAGGATTCCCATCCGAGTCTATTCGTTATTGTCTGTCAGAGGCTGGTATTGAGCTTTCTGCAGTGGACCATCTTGCAATCAACCAAGATACTGGTGCGAGCGTATGGAAAAAAATATGTTTCACGCTTACTAAGCGCCCAAACATCAAATTTATCGTTGATCGGATTCGCAATAAAAAAGAAAGATCCAATATAAGGCAGGAACTGGCATTAGCATTTCCTGATCAGCAATTTACTGGAAAGATTCATGGCATTGAGCATCACACTGCTCACCTTGCTTCTGCTTTTCTAGTCTCGCCTTTTGATGAGGCCGTAGTTGTATCGGTTGATGGCTTTGGGGATTTTGCAAGCGCTGCTTGGGGGTTGGGAAAGGGGTCGGAAATTCATGTTGATGGGAAAGTTTACTTCCCGCACTCATTAGGAATATTTTATCAGGCCCTTACGCAATATCTTGGATTTCCTAATTATGGTGATGAATATAAAGTAATGGGATTGGCGCCTTATGGTTCTCCCAAGTATCTCCCGCAAATGCGCAATATTGTCAAATTGAAAGATGACGGCTCGTTCTATCTTAATCTAGAATATTTTCAACACCACAAAAATAAGATTGCTTATGAGTGGAAAAATGGTGAGCCAAAGGTGGGCGAATTATTTACGGATGCTCTTAAATCATTGTTTGGACCTGCGCGCTGCAAGGGTGAAGAATTAACTCAGTATCACAAAGATCTAGCACGCTCAATTCAGGCGATGTACGAGGAGGCATTTTTTCATCTTTTAAATATGTTGCAAAAGAGGCATGGCTGCGAAAATCTTTGCTTGGCTGGTGGTTGCGCTATGAACTCTGTGGCAAATGGAAAGATATATCGAAATACAGGCTTTAAAAAAGTTTATATTCAGTCGGCCGCAGGTGATGCGGGTGGTGCAATTGGGGCCGCCTATGCCACTTGGGAAAAGCTCGGAGGTAAGCGTAGCTTCTTAATGGAGCATGCATATTGGGGCCCACATTTTTCTGACCAGGAGATCAATTTCTTGCTGGAGAGCAATGCTGATAAATTACAGGAACAGGGGTGTGAAATCACTCATTTCGCAGATGAGAATCTTCTTTGTGAAATGACGGCTAATGCTATTTCTGAGGGCAAAGTAATTGGGTGGTTTCAGGGGCGTATGGAATGGGGCCCTCGGGCTCTTGGAAATCGATCAATCCTCGGCGACCCACGCAGAGCAGACATGAAGGATATTCTAAACATTAAGATCAAGCGACGTGAGTCCTTTAGGCCATTTGCACCTTCAATATTGAGGGAGGCGGTACCGGAATGGTTTGAGCAAGATGATGATGTGCCTTTCATGATGCAGGTTTATCCTATCCGTAAGAGTAAGCAAGAAACAATATCTGCTGTAACTCATGTCGACGGCTCTGGGCGGTTGCAGACCATAGCTGAGGAGCAAAATCCTCGCTACTATAGACTTATCAAAACGTTTGGCAACTTAACTGGTGTCCCGATCCTCTTAAATACTTCCTTTAATGAAAATGAACCAGTTGTATGTCGGCCCGTGGAAGCTTTGAATTGTTTTTTAAGAACAAAAATGGATGTCCTGGTTTTAGGTAACTATCTAATTAAACGGCGTATGTTTGAGCAATAGCAAGGATGAAAATCACCATTATTACTGTTTGTTACAATAGCGCCTCTACTATTGCTGACACTCTTAATTCGGTGTCGTGTCAAACTTTCAAAGATTTTGAGCATTTAGTCATCGATGGGAATTCAACAGACTCGACACTTAAAGTCGTAGAGCTGCATCGTCATTCCAACCTGACGGTTTGTTCTGAGCCCGACAGTGGCATTTACTACGCTATGAATAAAGGATTGAGGCGTACAAGCGGTGAAGTTATTGGTTTTTTGAATTCCGATGATTATTATGCTGATGCTACTGTGCTAGAAAAAATTGCGATAGTCTTTCAGGATGCGGCGGTCGAGGCTTGCTATGGAGACCTTGATTATGTCACAAAAGATAACGGTCATATAGTTCGTTACTGGAAGTCAAAGCCATATATTAAGGGAGATTTTGCAAGGGGCTGGTGTCCAGCTCATCCAACTTTCTATGTGCGTAAATCGACGCTTGAGAGGTTGGGTGTTTTTGATACATCCTTCAAGTTTGCAGCTGATGTTGAACTTATGATGCGTTTTCTGGAGAGTGGAGCAATAAAGTCTGTTTATATCCCTTCTGTTTTAGTTCGTATGCGTCTTGGAGGTTTGTCTAATCAAAGTTGGGTAAACATCTTCAAGCAAAATAATGAGATATTTAGAGCGCTTACAAAAAATAAAGTGGCATTTAAATTTTCTAGTTTCTGGATACATAAAGTTCTAAATAGGGTATGGCAATACCTTGCTGCTCGTATATTTAGATCCACTATTCTGAGTCAGATTAATAAATCTAAAAAAACAAAAAATAGTGATGTATAAAATCATTCGCCAGAGATGGGGATTATTGAGCTATTGTTAAGACCTCAAGAAAATTTTTTATTACTTCGATATATTTTTGACGAATCGATTTTCTACATATTATGAATCTTTACAGGGAGACTTTTTTGTTTTTTATTTAGTTGGCTAGAAAGTGTATCAGCTTAAGTTATTTTTTAAGCTAATGCTGGTTTGAAGCAGAGCATTAATACTCTTGTTGTGATTAGATCTGATGAATACTTCAATGTTGGGTTAAAACTTCATCCAATATGGTGTTTTAAAGGTCACTACTTTTTTATATAGAATCACATAACTTATGCAAAAAAATAGAAAGCAGGCAATCAGAATTGGAGTTGAATGCCAAAACACCACGGCTGGCATACAAGCGAAGCTGCAGAAAACCCAAAGGTATGGAGATGTTTTAGCATTCGCACTAAACCATTCCAATTTATTTCGTGGGCTTACACTGTTCACTACGCGTCTAAATATTAACGAGTGGAAATGAATGCCATCAGGGTGCCCCGGGCATTTACCTTGATGAACTTTTCTGCGATAAATTGTAAAAAGTGTTTCTGAGATAGGGTAAGCATTGATGAGGAGTGCAAACCATGGGGATATTTCACTATGACGACAGATAATTAGTATGCTGAGTGTTGCCACCCAAAATCCAATAAAATATGCGCCACCGTCACCAAGAAAGATTAAGCCCCTTGGGTAGTTCCAAATAAAAAAACCGAAAATACTAGCCATCATTGAAAAGCTTAAAAATATGATTAGGGAATCATTAAAGCTGATACTTATATAGCCAATCGCTGCCAGTGAAATAATCCCGACCATGCTCGATAAGCCATTAAATCCATCGATGATGTTGTAGGCATTCGCAAGTCCGGTGATGGCAAAGACCGTAAAGAGAGTAGATATTATCGAAAACGATAGCAAATAATCAATATACGGAATAGCCACACTTGATATCTGAGCATCCAGTAGTAATACTGCCATCAGAGCACTTAGCGCTGTAAAAATTAGTCTCAAACGAACACTGATTTTTTTGGTTAAATCTTCAAGAAGTCCAATCAAAAAGGTTGGTAATGTGCAAAATAATAGGGTGATTTGTGTAGTGAATGCGTCAGCTTGCTGCTGGTGGACGGCAATCGCAATGAGTATTCCGAGTCCAATTGCCAGACCTCCAATCCTGGGAACTGCATGCATATGAAATTTCTGCGGACCATCTAATTGGTGGTCAGCACTTATTCTCCCATGAAGCTTTTGGGTGCGAATAATTAAAATTGTTGCAATAAAAGAAGTAAAAAAAGCGAAAATTAAGCTGACCATAAATCATTATAAATTCTAAATTAAAATAGCTGTCGTTTACTTGAGAATTTTTTCCCGCTATTAAGAGTGGATAGAAATTTTTTGGTTAGATGGGGTAGGTATAGGGCTTATCAAATCACTTAAGTGCGTATTGCTATACTTATTTAAGGGCTAAGACAAGGCTAGCGACTCAATAATCATTAACTCAAGTGTATAAATTCTTCCCCCAAATGCTGTTTTTAAGATGGTATTAAGCAGAGACAATTTATTGCTTATATTCGTAAGGAGTTAGCTAGTTAAATCGTCTTTAGGCTCATGGCGCTGGATCATAGAGCCAGTATTTGGGCAATTGGCCAAAAATTGGGTATAGTGGTTACTAACTCTTAAAGCAGCCTCTCATGAACACCCATCACCAAGAATTTATCCAATACCAGCAAAAGCGTCAAAGTTTTTGGCAGCGCATCCATTTGGCTGTCTCGCGCTCCTTGGGCGGTTATTACCAAGGTAGATTGATTGATATATATCAACAACTCATACCGGTCGGATCTCGTGTTCTGGAGCTTGGATGTGCTAATGGCCGTTTATTGGCTGCTTTAGATCCTTCGTATGCGCTGGGGATGGACTTTAGCTCTTCCGCATTAGAGTCTGCCAAAAAGAAATCTCCTCAGATCACCTTTATTGAGATGGATGCTCATGAGATTAAATTAGGTGATCAAACTTTTGATTTCATCATACTGTCTGATTTAGTAAATGATCTCTGGGATGTGCAAACTGTTTTAGAGCAACTGCGTCCCTATTGCCACTCAGAAACACGCATTATTTTTAATTTCTTTAGCCATTTGTGGAGCTTGCCTCTGCGCTTTGCTCGCTGGCTTGGTTTGGCTACTCCCAATCTTCCTCAGAATTGGTTAACGCGACATGATATGAAGAATCTCTTGGAGATCTCTGAGTATGAGGTTTTGCGGGAGTGGAGAGAAATCATCGCCCCTTTACCGATTCCGCTACTGTCTAACTTTTGCAACCGCTATCTAGCGCGCATTTGGCCATTTGAATTGCTAGATATCACCAATTTTGTCATGGCTCGCCCTATAGGTTTAGCTATAAAGAAGAGTCCTACTGTCTCGGTGATTGTGGCAGCTCGTAATGAGTCTGGCCATATTGAAGAACTCATGGAGCGTATTCCAGAGATGGGCGGTGGAACCGAGATTATCTTTGTAGAGGGTAATTCCACTGACGATACTTACGACAAGATTGCTCTAGAGATTTCTAAGAACCCCAATCGTAACTGCAAATTACTCAAGCAAGATGGCAAGGGTAAAGGTAATGCAGTGCGGAATGGCTTTGATTTGGCTAGCGGCGATATTTTGATGATTCTCGATGCCGATATTACAGTGCCACCAGAAGACCTAATGCGCTTCTTTAACGTGATTGCCAATGGTTCAGCAGAATTTGTCAATGGTGTCCGCTTAGTCTATCCAATGCAAGAAGATGCCATGCGATTTTTAAATCTCATTGGCAATAAGTTTTTCTCCTGGGCCTTTAGCTGGCTATTAGGTCAACCCATTCGGGATACCTTATGCGGAACTAAGGTGCTTTGGAATAGTGATTACAAACGAATTGCTCATAACCGCAGCTACTTTGGTGACTTTGACCCTTTTGGGGACTTTGATTTACTCTTTGGTGCTGCGCGGCTAAACCTCAAAATTATGGAAGTGCCTATTCGCTATCGTGCCCGTCGGTACGGTGAGACTAATATCTCCCGCTGGTCTCATGGCTGGTTGCTGCTCAAGATGGTTGTATTTGCAGCCCGCAGAATAAAGTTTACCTAAGCTGCTGCCTAACTTGCCCATAAAAAAGGGTCTACCTAAGTGGTATACCCTTTTTTATTTGCCATCCATTTGTTAATGCCTGATTTTGAACTGCCGACTCTTATTAAATAGGGTTGTCTTTGCATTCCAACGCAATTTTCTGCGCATTAATCTTTTCTAAATAGATTTGTGGGGATGAACAGAATGGTTGGCCGCCCTTACGCATCAGTAGATTTACAAAGCGCGTATGGGGAACTAGATTGATGAAAAGAATGATAAAAATTAATGCGCCGACAGTCTTCATTTTGGCTTTTGTATTGCCTAGCTTACTTATCAGTACGAGGGCAAATCCTAGTAGGAAAAATTCTGAGAGCAGAAGGTAGTGTGGCGCATCAATGTAGCGTGTTCTATTAATTAATGAAACCGCATAAAAGGCTAAGAAGCTGTAGGCACCAAATAAAAAATCAGATTTTTTAAGACGCTGACGAAGGCCATACATCAGTCCAAGGCAAAATATCAACAGCACAAGTGGTGAGGATACCTTCGTAAATAGGGTAATAAATGGCTCAGCCAAAGAATTGGCAATTTTTCCAAGTACATACATCGCATTGGTATCCATCGCAATTTTTTCAGCATTGGGATCTGGGGCAAGCCAGCGAGTCATGCTAATGGGGTCTTCAATATTTGAAAAAATAGAGACGTTTTGATTGAGCTTAAAGCTGAAATAGTTTAAAGACTCAAATGCGAGAAGATAAAAGACGTTGAATAGGCTAGTAGCCTTATATGCATCTATGCCAGACTTTTTGGCACAAAGAAAGGTGAGCCCATAGAAAAAAGTAATTAAGCCCAAGTTGATGATGAGGCTTAATCCCGATGAAATCAAACTATAAAAGATTGCTAATGCGATAAAGGAGGTAGCGCTAGCAATTTGTAGCCAAGAATTACTGCTAGCTACAGAGCGATTTCTTTCTGTGGTGATGAAGTAATAAGTCCAGGTGAAGTAAAAAGGCGCCAGAACAAGAACTTGTGCTTTATTGAGTGCGCCGCAAAATAACATTGCTAGACACAGTAATAGTGATAGAGGGTGCTTATCCTGCCCATGGTTAAAAAACTGAGTATAAAAATACAGTGACCAGATTAAAAAGAGAAAAGCAATTGGTTCTGTTCTGGTGAGGGTGAAATGGAAAAAGACACCATTGCTGACAAACACCAGTAGGGCAATTAAAAAGGAAAGGATGCGCTCACGAGTAATTTTGTTTGCGATGTAATACGCAGTAAAAACATAGGCAAGCGAGGTAATTAAAGCTGCATGACGCGTTGTGATGATGAGCTCTTTAATTCCTTCCAACATAGAAGGTAGGTTATTGAGGTCACCTACATCTTGAAGCTGGTAAAAACCTAGATAATTAGCGATGCTTATTAGGTAAGCAATCAGGTGAATCGAGAAGAAGCCGGGGTGGTCCAGATACTCTTGATTTGAGCCTGAATATACTAAAAGTCCGTTATACGAGAGGGTGAGCTCTTGATCTACCCAATGAGGCCAATTGCGATTAAATCCCGTCGCGTAGAACAAGGCTAATAGCAATACGCTAAGCACAAGGTATGGCCAGAAACCGGATAAAGTTTTGAAAAGTCGATTCATGAGTATATTTTGGCTTAAAAAGGTTTCTCTAGTACCATTTAGCCTCATTATCCCTCTTTGTTTTAATACCACAGTAATTCAACTTGTCTTCTACTACGACCTCTAATAATCAAGCATTTGGCCACCTAGGATATCGTAAAGATATCGATGGCTTACGCGCTTTAGCGGTATTGTTGGTAGTGATTTATCACGCTTTTCCTGGTTGGGCGCACGGTGGCTTTATTGGTGTCGACATCTTTTTTGTAATTTCAGGCTATTTAATTACTTCTATCATTTTAGATGGACTGCGTGACGGATCGTTTAGCCTCGTCGATTTTTACGCCAAGCGAATTATTCGAATATTCCCAGCATTGATTTTAGTGATGCTGATCTCCATTGGATTTGGCTGGCTCATTCTTTATCCTGCAGAGCTACAACTGCTTGGAAAACATATTCTGTCTGCTGTTGGGTTTTTTTCTAACTTTACATATTTTTCTGAATCGGGCTATTTTGATAGTAGGGGTGTTGAGAAGCCACTATTGCATTTGTGGTCACTGGCAATTGAAGAACAATTTTATTTATTATGGCCAGTGCTCCTATGGGTTGTTTATAAATTAAGAGCCCCCTTTTTGGCGGCCATACTTTTACTCATTCTGGGGTCATTTGCTTGGAATATTCATTTAGTCCATCTCAATAAGTCTGCTGCTTTTTATCTTCCTTTGGGCCGTTTCTGGGAGTTGTTATTTGGAGCTTTGTTGGCTCTCGCACTCTTGACACCTCAATCTCACTCTCGAGTAACTGCAGGCAAGTCTCTTTGGATACAAGTTTATGGTTGGTTTGGCACAAGTTCGGTGTGCAAACAGATTTACTCTATCTTAGGTTTAGCGCTTTTAGTAGTTGGCGTGATTGTGATTTATCCGCGTAGTTTGTTTCCTGGCTGGTTTGCTTTATTGCCTGTGGTTGGCGCTTCATTGATGATTTATGCCGGTGAAAACGCATGGATCAATCGTTATCTTCTATCCAATCGATTATTGGTTGGTATTGGCCTGATTAGCTACCCTTTATATTTATGGCATTGGGTCTTATTGTCCTTCGCTCAAATTTGGGGCCCCATATTTATTGAGCAACGACTAATGCTTGTCGGCGCTTCATTTGTATTTGCATGGTTAACCTACAGGTTATTAGAAAAACCTTTGCGTAATCGTCAGTCCATCAGAAAAAAGGCTGGGGTATTGCTGTTGTTGATGGGAAGTATTTTTTTCATTGGGCTCTGCTTGAGTCTCAATGGATATCCACAAAGAAACGTCAACTTACTTCCTCAGTTTGAAAATACAGCTTATGACGGTGGGGATCAAGGACAGATTGAAGAGGGGTGCGGTCTTTCGGATTCGAGCTTGAAAAATTACTTTTATGGATGCTTTCAAGATAAACGTGAGTCTGCTAAATTTGCTTTAGTTGGTGATAGCAAGGCAATGGCACTGTTTCCGGGTCTGGTAAGAAGTTCATCTCCAGGGTCAAGATGGCTCACTATTTATGGGCCTGGAGGAGATAAAGCGATTCCACCATACCTTTCTAATAGCCGTTCTGACGTGAAGCCGGTTGATGCACCATATACAGACCGAGCAATTGATCAAATTGCAAAAAACCCGAATATTAAAGACGTGGCCTTAGTCTTCTCTAGTAAGGGGGTTATGACAACGGATATTGATAGCCTTTACAAGGGGGTGCATCAAGCGCAAGCTATTAACGGCTTATTGGCAATCACTGCGAAGTTGGTTGAAAGTCAAAAGCGGGTCGTCTTAGTTGTGGATAATCCGAGCTTAGCACTTCCTCAGGACTGTTTTCACAGAAAAGTAGGACTCGCTTGGTTTGATGCTTTTCAACGCATAGATAATCGCTGTGAAATGGCCTTGGAAAAGCACCAAAACATGACAGCGAAATATATTGAGGCTCTTAAGGCTGTTAAGCAACAATATCCTCACCAGGTGACTATTTTTGATACTACACCTATCTTATGTGATGCACAGGGCGGTGTCTGTTCTTATCAAAAATCAGGTCGCAAGATGTACTCGTATACCGATCATATATCTGACTTTGCTGCTGGAGAAGTTGGGCTTGCCCTAAACCGTCAGCTTATAGACAGGTCAAAATAATATCAATTAGCATGAAGCATAAGATCACTTCCCCGAAGAAAGATTCCGATGAGAATTATTCTAGCTAGTCAATACAAGAATGAGTCCATGAGAGTAGTGGAGTGGTTGGAGTACTACCGAGATCGAGGTATTACAGATTTCATTCTGTGTGATGATCACTCGACTGATAATTCTATTGAGGTGATTAATGGTGTAGCCGGTATCAATGTCATTCATTTCTCTTCACTATCTACCCCAACACGCTTTTCCGGATCCTCTGATACGGAGCTCTATAAATGGGACTTGGAGCACCCCCAAAATCAACATAAAAATTTCCGCAGAATGTTTGCTTATGCTTGTGAGCATTTTGATGCCGATACTGCTATTGGCTTTTTGGATATGGATGAGTTTATTTTTACTAACGCACGTAAATCATTAGTCGAGGTGATTTCTGAAAGCATCAAGCCTTATGCCGTCATGTCTATCTGTAGTTTTGAGGTGGATTCAAGAACCTTTGAGCTAAATGGCCAAAGCTTGCTTGCCCAAACAACACGTTCTATGTCAGTGAAGAGCCGTACCCACTCCACTCGACGTACCTCTGTGAAATCGTTCATTAATCTAGGGCACCCTCTACGTTGTTATGCTTTTACTGAGCCTGTTGAGGAAATTGGTGCGGGCATTCATACGGCTGGCTTACCCTTGAGCTCAAGACAGACCATAGGCAAGTTATTTCGTAAGCGCCTCAAGAATTGGTTTCGAGCCCTTCTAAATCTGGGTCCGCAAAGATGGTACGCACTGGAAGATGTATGGGTTCCAAAAGATCCACTAGACCGTTTTTCGCTGGATACGTTATGGTTAAGAGTAGACCCATTTAGTTTGTCATATCTTCACTATCGCACACCAAGCTATGACATGTCTATTAATAGTCCATTATTTGATTGTGATTATGATTTACAAATAAGCCGCTAGATTTCTTCAATTTTTATTTTAACTTCGGCAGTTTTTTGGATTTATGAATTGAAATTCACTAAAAATTAGCCTGTGGAAATTAGGGTACCAAACTCAAAAATAAGTACTCAAAGAAAATGATCAGATGAACCACGCCTTGAAGTAGGGTGGTTCTACCAATGGCTAATGTGAGCGCTCCAATAAAGAAGGTGAGATACATCAACGTCATATTGAGATCGCTAATGCCTAGGCTGATTGGTAGATTAAAGTAGATTGCTATAGCAGCAATCACAGGTATTGATAATCCAATACTTGCTAAGGCGGATCCTAGTGCCAAGTTGAGACTACTTTGCAGGCGATTCGCTTTAGCAGCCCTGACTGCGGCATAAGCCTCAGGCAATAAAACCAACATCGCAATGGCGATACCCACAATCGTTTTTGGTGCGCCAGCGGATTTAACGCCGGCTTCAATTGCGGGACTCAATAACTCTGCGAGCCCTACCACCACGATGAGTGAGGCGATTAACAAGAAGACACTAATGGTAGTTTTCAGGTTGCTCGGTTTTTGCGCATGAAAGTTGATATCTGTTTTTTTATCTTGCGCCTTTGGTAGGTAGTAATCTCTGTGACTGACTGTTTGAAAAAATAAGAAAGCGGCATAGAGGGTAAATGAGGCAATACCTGCAAAGGCCAGCTGGCTCTTGGTGAAGTCTGGCCCTGGAGTGCTAATAGTAACTGTTGGCATTACCAAAATAAAGGTTGCAAGCGCTGTCAATACGGCTAAAGCTGAATTAGTGCCTTCATTACGAAAGCTCATCTCATGGTGATGCAGGCCGCCAATAAAAATACATAGACCAATGACGCCATTGATCACAATCATGACAGTTGCAAACACGGCATCACGGGCAATAAACTCTGAGCCATCATGTCCCGATAGCATCATGGAGATAATTAAAGAAACTTCGATAATCGTGACGCTAATCGCGAGTACTAATGCGCCATAAGGCTCACCAGTTTTATGGGCAATGACTTCGGCGTGATGCACAGCAGATAAAACAACCCCTATCAAAGTAACGGCCATTAAGATAATGAACCAGGTTTGACTGAGTAGTGTTGCCATGAGTGCGCCCGAAAGAGATTAAGGTTAAGCTTGTAGAAATTACGAAAAATACAATTTATTCTGAGAGTGTATAGCCATCTATGAAAGCCATTATCTTATTCGGGCACGGAGCGCGCGATAGTCGCTGGCGTGAGCCTTTTGACCGTCTGGCCGCCTTATGGCAAGCGCAATATCCGGCTACGCCGGTTGAACTGGCTTTTCTAGAGATGATGCAGCCCTCTCTAGAAGAGGCAGTTGCTGCACTCGTTGCCAAAGGGGCAACTGAAGTAGCGGTGGTGCCAGTCTTTTTTGGACAGGGCGGGCACCTCAGAAATGACTTCCCCGTTTTACTGGAAGAGTGTCGAGGCAAATTCCCCAACATCCAATTAAGCGCTACGCCTGCCGTTGGGGAGGATGCGGCTGTCTTGCAAGCTATTATCGATTTCGGAGCTAGAGCTCTCTAAATTTGGATTTGTCTGGGTTGTATCTCTGAGCGCTTCACCAATCATGATGAGTGCGGGTGAGCTGCTATCAAACCATTGATCTGCTTTGCCGGCTGCTAATTCTTGCAAGGTACTTGTCCATAAGCGCTCACGAGGAGTGCTGACAGCTTCCAAGATTTGTACAGGGGTATTGCTGTGTTGATTAGGGCTTTGCGCAATCAATTGCTGTGCGATACGAGCAGCATCTTTACGGCCCATGTAGTAAACCAAAGTATCGGCCGAAGGATTGGGTATAGGCTGTCCTGGAGCGACATTCTCTGTGCCTTGCGCCAAAGTAACAAAAGCAACGCTTCTTGAAACACCACGAAGCGTCAGTGATTGCTGAATACTGGCAGCACCAGCAAGCGCCGCGGTAATGCCGGGTACTATCTCTACTTCAATTCCAGCTGCTTTTAAGGCTTGAATCTCTTCATCAGCGCGACCAAAGAGCATGGGGTCACCACCTTTAAGACGCACAATCAAAGGATACTTTTGCGCAGCATCCACGAGACGTTTATTAATAAACTGTTGTGCAGACGAGAGCTTGCCACAACGTTTTCCTACTTCTACCAAAATCGCTTGTGGACATAGTGTCAACATTTCCGAATCCACTAAAGCATCATAAAAAACAATGTCAGCTTGCACTAGTAGTTTGGCGCCACGCACAGTGATGAGATCAATCGCGCCCGGACCAGCACCCACTAAATACACTTTACCAAGTGCTTGGTTGGCAAAGTCCTGATTGGTAGATGCTTTAGTCATGTTGATGAGTATCAGTTTGGCAGACGCACTGCGTTAAGCGCTTAATGTTGCCCGTTTATCACGCCAGCTATTCTGAGTAGTGAAGGTAAACAAATCAAATTGCTTTAAGGCGACATCTAATTGTTGATCTGGGCGTAATGCAAAGCTATCAAAGCCAACGCGAGCGCCCTGAAGAAGTTGATCAATTAACACATCACCAATGGCGCGAATTTCCCCTTGCCATTGGAAGCGATCTCGTAATAAAGCTGCCGTACTAAAGCTACGACCATCTCTAAAAATGGGAAAGTGAGCAGCTACTAATGGCCATACTTCTTTGCCAGCCTCAATGACATCAACGTGCCTGAGGATATCGTCATCAGTCGCAAACCAGACCCCAATTTGACCTGCCTTGGCTTTACTCTGAATATCTACTTCATGATGATGGGCAATCCACCATGCAAATGGAACCAATACTTTATGGGCGCCATGATCAAGATCTGGGGACTCAAAATGCGCACCTTCATCTTGGCTATCACTCCAAACTTGCCATTCATTTGGAGTTAGTACAGGTTTTCCATCTTTAGGAAAATGCAAAATTTCTGGATGGGAAGCGAGATTGATTTGACTCATGATGCATTTCCGACAGCAGCTTTATCTTCTACTTTTTCTTTTTTCTTGGCATTCTTATAAGCAGACTCTTTAAACGGTGCAACACCTAGACGGCGATACGCTTCAATAAAAGACTCATCGCTCGTACGATGCTCAATATAGGTGTTGATGACATTGGTAATCACATCTGGAATCTCATCAGCATAGAAGGAAGGGCCGATGACTTTGCCAATAGCAGCATCATTACCTTGTTCGCCGCCTAAAGTAATTTGATACCACTCCTCACCATCTTTATCGACACCTAAAACGCCAATATTGCCAACGTGATGATGACCGCAAGAGTTAATGCAGCCAGAAATGTTCAGGCTGATATCCCCTAAATCAAATAAGTAGTCCAGATCATCAAACCGTTCCTGAATTGCTTTAGCAATCGGCAAAGACTTGGCATTCGCTAGGGAGCAGAAATCGCCACCAGGGCAAGCAATGATGTCTGTGAGCAAGCCAATGTTTGGTAATGCTACTTTTTGCTTTTTCGCTTCTTGCCAGAGTTCATATAACTTGGATTGCTCAACATCGGCGAGTACTAAGTTTTGTTCATGAGTAGCACGTAATTCACCAAAGCTATATTGATCTGCTAAATCTGCAATCGCCAACATTTGAGCAGTAGTTGCGTCACCGGGGGCGACTGTGCCATGTGGCTTGAGAGACAAGATCACGCTGGCGTAACCCGCAACTTGATGAGCTTTGACGTTGCGCTCCAACCAGCGGGTAAAGGCTGCTTTCTCAGTATCGGTAGCAAGGTCAATGACTTGCTCAATTGTTAAGGCGGATAAGTTTTTGTAAGCAGGCTTAGTGAAGTGCTTAGCGACACGATCCCATTCTGCTTGCGTGAAGTTGTCATCACCATTTTTGATATGTAGCCATTCACCTTCAACTTGGCGACCGAACTCTTCTGGACCTAAGGCTTTGACTAATATCTTGATGCGTGCCTTATAGAGGTTGTCTCTTCTACCAAAGCGGTTATATACACGCAATAAGGCAGTCAAATAGCTTGGTAATGCATTCCACGAAAGGTCGTTCTTGATGAGTGAGCCTAGAATAGGTGTACGTCCCATGCCACCGCCTGCATAGACATCCGCTATGAGTTCACCTTGTGCATTCTTCTTCAGCTCAATACCAACGTCATGGCAAAGCAATACAGTGCGATCTTCTTTGGCGCCATTGACTGCAAACTTAAACTTGCGTGGTAAGTGGGCAAATTCAGGATGTAGTGTTGACCACTGACGTAAGAGTTCGCAAACTGGACGTGGATCAACATACTCATCAGCAGCCACTCCTGCAAAAGCATCGCTCGTAATATTACGGATGCAGTTGCCTGATGTTTGGATAGCGTGCATTTCTACTTTAGCTAGTTCAGCCAAAATATCGGGAGTGTCTTCGAGTGTGACCCAGTTGTATTGGATATTTTGTCGCGTCGTGAAGTGACCATAACCGCGATCATATTGTTCAGAAATCAATGCCATGGTGCGCAATTGCTGAGCGCTAAATAGGCCATAAGGAATAGCAACGCGCAACATGTAGGCGTGACGTTGGTGATACAGACCATTCTGAAGGCGAAGAGGGCGGAATTCTTCTTCGGCCAGAGTACCATTCAGGCGTCTGGCTACTTGATCCCTAAATTGGGCAACCCTTTGATCTACAAGGGTTTGGTCGATAGAGTCGTATTTATACATAGCAATGGATTGTCATGTATTTTCAATATTCCTTCAAATACTCAAAAATCGATTCTATATATCTAAATTCATATAAAAGGCCTTTATCTATTTAATTTATGAAAACTCTATGAAAAATGATAAATATTCCATTGTACAGATTCTGTTATATGGAATATCATGAGCTATGATCCGCTCATTTTCTTGTGCACTTACTAGAGATTTATTTGAAAGCAGGGCTACAAGAAGGTCTGTAAACATAGAAAGGGTGGCGCGACGCAAGTTGTTGCAAATACATGGAGCTGTTAATTTGTTAGATTTGAGAGTGCCGCCAGGGAATTTGCTGGAGGCCTTAATAGGAAATCGCAAAGGACAACATAGCATTCGAATTAATAGTCAGTGGAGAGTTTGCTTTATTTGGCGAGAAGATGGCGCGTATGGCGTAGAAATTGTGGATTACCACTAAGGATATGACGATGACAAAATTACTTGATGAAATTCATCCCGGTGAAATATTGTTAGAAGACTTTATGAAGCCAATGGGTATTACAGCGCGACAGCTCGCCGCCGATATCGATGTCTCACCAAGTCGCATTAGTGAGATTGTGAATGGTGCTCGCCCTATTACTGCCGATACTGCCTTGCGTCTTGGCCTCTTCTTTTCAATGGAGCCTAGATTTTGGTTAAATCTGCAATCAGAATATGACATGCGGATTGCAAAAAGGACTCTACAGAAGGAAATGGAATCTAGAATTCGAGTCTTTAAGATGGCTGCATAATTGTTAGACTCACAAATTAAAAAGCCCCGATACTTCGGGGCTTTTTAATTAGGCAGGACTATTGAAAGGGTGGGCTTAGTTCCTACAGTCTAAATTCTCGATAGTGCCTGTAGAGATTGGCGATAGAGGCAAAGCCAAGGACCACGATGAGTACTGAAAATAAGTATTCGATAGTGAGGTAAGTGAAGATGCCCATCTGAATCAAGATAGCTGCACCAATAAAGGCAGCAATAGAACCAAAGGCTACGTATTTGAAATTGGGGATAAAGGCGCCCAAGGTAATTGCCACAAAAATAAGATATAGCTCAGACACCAATTGATCGGCAGTGACAAAGATGCTATTGGTAAGTTCTGGGTTGGTCAATTTGCCCAAAACAGCAATCACTAGAATACTTCCCAAGATGGCAAAGTTCAGTTTTGCCTTAATCAGAATCGTTTTTAGTTGATCGCCCATAGTCTTATGAAGCGCTACCGTTAAAGACTAGGGTGATACCAACCCACAGGATGATGAAGGCAATTAAAACAGTGGAGCCAATTTTCTTGAGGAAATATTCCAAGCTATCCATGTAAGCTTCATCGCCCCTACCAAAGTAGTGATCAAAGCGCTTCCAAAAAAGACGGCCTACAACCAATGGCAGCAATATTGCGACGATTCCTAAAATAATGGTGAGCGTGTTGTCCATGCTAAAGCCTTCTCTGCTAACAATCCCAAGTGACTGGGTGTAAAAGGGTAAAGAATACCCGTTTTTATTTTCCCCCCTCATAGGGCTGATCTGATCTGGGTCTTTCTGACTTATTTAGGCTTAAAAGGGGATTGTTGATACAGTAGAGGCTACTTTTCAATTACTTTTCTCGAAAGCCAAATATATGACCGAATTATCGAACTCTCAGATTCAAGAGCTCCGTGCAAAAGTATTAGGCGCAGCCGCTAAAGTTCCCGGTGCATTAATCGGACTCGGAATTTTATTCATTGTGCTAGGGATGATTGGTGTTGCAGGTCAAACATTGTTTTCTTTTGTTTCCGTAAATATTCTGGGTATTTTCTTATTTGCTGGCGGTCTATTGCAAGGTGCCCATGCCCTCAAATCACAAGGCTGGAAAAGCGTTGGCGTGCAACTCATTTTGGCAGCGCTTTATATTGCTGCAGCAATCTTTACTTGGGCTTTCCCAATTCCGGCGCTTGAGGCAATCACACTATGGTTAGCAGCAATCTTTTTTGTAACTGGTGCATTGCGTCTAATCACAGCATTTCAGCATCGCCTCTTTCGTGAATGGTTCTGGTTAGTATTGTCTTCGGCGATCTCTATCTTGATGGGCGTGTTGATAATGAACGGCTACCCAGAATCCAGTCTTTGGTTGCCAGGAATGTTGATTGCGATTGAGCTCTTGTTACAAGGCTGGTCCTTATTATTTATGGGCCTAGCAGCGCGCTCACTTGTTAAGTAAATCAGCACGTAAGTAATTAAATTGAGTTCAGCAGAGTAAAGAGCATTCATCATGACCATGAAAAAAACAGACCTCTATAAGAATTTAGCTTTGAAAACAGCTCAGGGAATGAAGAATGCCGCCAAGACTCCTAAACTCGGTGCAGATGAGAAGGCAAAGTCTAAAAAAGAGCTAGCAAGTGCCAACCCCTTGCTAGCTTCCTTGATGGGTAAGACCAAGTCTAAGTAATTCTTGAAGCAATCATCCCCGCTTATTCTGATTGATTTTCTAAAGGTCTTTGCGGCCTTGATGATTATTCTTCACCATCTCTCAAGTTATGGACAGATTGCAGAGGATGCGCGCGGCGTCCTTCCTGGGGTAATGACTTGGCTATTCGAGTATGGCCGTTATGCGGTACAAATCTTTTTAGTCATGGCGGGCTACTTGGCTGCTCAGTCCTTAAGTCGACATGCAAATACCAAATTTAGTGCCCATGGTCTACTCAAGCTGATTCTGAATCGCTATCTTCGTTTATTTACGCCTTATGCCGCAGCACTGATTTTCACGATTGTGTGCGCATACATTGCGCGCTTATGGGTCAATGATGAATTTGTTGGCGAATCAGAAACGCTTGCTCAATTTTTAGCGCACCTCTTTTTTATTCAGGGCATCTTAGGGCTTGATTCGATCTCTGCAGGTGCCTGGTATGTTGCGATTGATTGGCAGCTCTATTCTGTATTGGCAATCTTGTTCTTATCGTTTCCAAGCTACCAGGCGCTGATTTGGTTGCTTAGCATTTTGGCAGTCAGTTCTTTATTGTTCTTTAATCGCTCTACTGACTATGAAGCATATTTTATTTATTTCATTGGCTCATATGGTCTAGGTGTCCTGGCGTATCTAGCGAGTGGTTTTCAAGATGCTGGTGTGAAGCGTGTAGCTAAGATAGCCCTGATTCTTATTGGCCTTCTTATTGCCGCCGCCTCGTTGCAGGAAATTTGGCTCAGAAACTTCCTTGCTTGGTTTGTAGCTTTGGCTTTGTACCTATGGGGTAGCACTCAATACCCTCAAGGCATTGCTCAAAGCGGCTTATCAAGAGTGATAGCCTGGGGTAGTCAGCGCTCTTATTGTGCTTTCCTGATTCACTTCGCTTTTATCTTATTGGCAAACACGCTCTACATTGCCATTGGTTTGCATGCTCGCGAAAGTGGAGCATTGGCCATAGTTTTGATGCTAGGTGTCCTGGCTTGCAGTATCTTTACAGCTAATTATGTCTATCGTTGGATAGAGATTCCAGCAAACAAACTCAAGGTCTAGAAGTAAGTCTGGAACACAGCCTAGATCAAAGCCCCATATCCTTCAGTACGCGGAAGATTTCACGATAAGCCTTGGGTGGTTTATTTTGTTCTTTCTCACGACGTGCATTTCGAATGAGGGTACGCATATTCTGAATGTCCATATCAGGATATTGCTCAATCATTTTGGTAAATGCTTCATCATTGGCAATCAGCCTGTCACGATAGCTTTCTAAAAAATGTAGCTTTGCAGTTTCGGCTTTGCTAACACCCTGAATGGCGTCTAACCTTTTTTGAATGGCATCCAACTCTTCTTCGTCTAAGAAGCGCATGAGCTTACCTAGATATTGCTTATGACGGCGAATGGCTTCAAAACTCTTAATCTTGTTTGTTTCAGCAATGGCAGTCTTAATTGCCTCATCAAGAGGGATGGTCTTTAGGGCATCGCTACTCAGAGCAGCCAAAACCTCTGCCAATTTCTGGCGCTCCGTCATTTGGCGCTTTAGCTCGGATTTGCTTGGCCCCTCATCCAAATCATCTTTCTTGGGGGTGCGATTCTTTTCGTTGACATGCATATGGCTATTTTAGACGGGTATTTGATCTTTCTAGCGTAATTGCCTAATTTCTTCAAATTCGGAAATTTGGTAAATAATGGAGTTTAAATAGAGCCATATATAAAAGTAGAGACATGAGTACAACAAGTCATCCAAACGTATACGACTACATCATTATTGGAGCCGGTAGTGCAGGCTGTATGTTGGCAAAGCGTTTAACCGAAGACCCCAATAAGAAGGTTTTGTTGATCGAGGCTGGCAAGAATGACAACTACATCTGGATTCATATTCCGGTTGGGTATCTCTATTGCATTGATAACCCCAGGGCAGATTGGCGTTTCAAAACTGCTGCTGAAAAAGGTTTGAACGGTCGCTCATTGTTATATCCCCGTGGCCGCGTATTGGGTGGATGTTCATCCATTAACGGCATGATCTATATGCGTGGGCAAGCTCGTGACTACGAGTCTTGGGTGCAGGCTACTGGTGATGAATCGTGGTCTTGGGAAAATGCTTTGCGTCGTTATAAATCATTTGAGGATTACCACGGTGCTGCTAATGAGTGGCATGGTAAAGGCGGGGAGTGGACCGTTTCAAAACAGCGCTTACGTTGGCCCATCATGGATCGCTTTAAAGAAGCTGCGGTGGAGGCGGGCATTCCAGCTACAGATGACTTTAATCAGGGTGATAACTTTGGCGTGGGTTACTTTGATGTGAGTCAGCGTGCTGGTTGGCGTTTAAATACTTCTAAAGCTTTTTTAAGAGATGCTGCTAAGCGTAGCAATCTCACTGTACTGACCGAAGCTGTCGTCAGTAAGCTGAAGATTGATCCTGTAACTAAAAATTGTTTAGGCGTTGAGTACCTAAAAAATGGTGTTGCTGCAGAAGCACTATGTGCAATCGAGCAAGGTGGTGAAGTCTTGTTAAGTGCTGGTGCCATTGGTAGCGTACAAATTCTGGAGCGCTCTGGCATTGGTGCGGCTGCCCATTTACAGTCTTTAGGTATTCCGGTGGTAGAGGACTTGCCTGGCGTTGGTGAGAATTTACAAGACCATTTGCAATTACGCATGGTTTATAAAGTCAACGGCATCAAGACATTGAACACCAAGGCCAATACGCTCTGGGGCAAGATGATGATTGGTTTGGAATATGTGCTCAAGCGCTCTGGCCCCATGTCGATGGCGCCATCACAGCTGGGTGCGTTTGCATACAGCTCACCAGAACAAAAGAGCGCCAATGTGGAATATCACGTGCAACCATTGTCGTTAGAAAAGTTTGGTGAAGATTTGCATTCATTCAATGCATTCACAGCGAGTGTTTGTAACTTGCGCCCCACTTCACGAGGCAGCGTGCATATCAACTCCACTGATCCGGAAGCGCCACCAGTCATTAGCCCAAATTATTTATCGACCGAAGAAGATCGCAAGGTTGCTGCCGAATCTTTGCGCTTGACTCGTAAGATTGTTGAGCAATCTGCACTTGGACCTTATGCGCCAGAGGAATATAAACCTGGAATGCAATATCAAACCGATGCAGAGTTAGTAAAAGCTGCTGGTGATATCGGTACAACGATTTTCCATCCAGTAGGTACTTGCAAAATGGGGCGCGCTGATGATCCAACAGCGGTGCTAGATTCTGAGTTGCGCGTCAGAGGCATTCATCATCTGCGCGTAGTGGATGCTTCTGCCATGCCAACCATTACCTCAGGCAATACTGCAGCTCCCACCATGATGATGGCCGAGCGTATCGCGGAATTGCTGACGAGTGCCTAAGACTTCTCAGAAAAGTTACTCATTACCCGCTAGCCATCTATTGCTAGCACTTGCGATTGTGGCGGTGTGGGGGACGAACTTTGTGGTGATTAAGTTATCGCTGCATGCTTTTCCACCATTCTTATTTGCAGCACTACGCTATACCTTTGCCTTTATCCCTCTTGTGTTCTTTATGAAAAAACCCAAAGTATCTTGGGCCAATCTGTGCATTTATGGTCTTGCAGTTGGGGTGGGGCAGTTCGGGGTGCTGTATTTCGCGATCGATGGTCGCATTTCTCCAGGGCTGGCTTCACTAGTGATTCAGACGCAGGTATTTTTTACTATCGGCTTTGCCATGTTTTTTGCTAGAGAGCGTTTGCGAACTTATCAAACAATTGCGTTGCTCGTGGCAATCATAGGCTTGATAGTTATTGCACTGCACACGGATGCCAATACTACTTTCCTGGGGCTTGCTTTGGTTGTGTTTGCCGGTCTTTCTTGGGGTGTAGCCAATACCGTAAGTCGCAGGGCCGGTTCTATCAATATGTTGTCCTATGTAGTTTGGGCGAGTGCTTTTGCAATTCCTCCTTTATTTGCTATCTCCATAGTCTTTGAGGGTGGCTGGGATCATATGAGTACCTCATTAACCTCAGCCCCAGCAGGGGCTTGGGCAGGTGTTCTTTGGCAGTCTTGGGCAAATACCATTTTTGGCTACTCTGCTTGGGCCTGGCTACTCTCCAGACACCCAGCGGCAGTAGTGGCACCCGCTCCCTTGTTGGTGCCTATTTTTGGTATGGGGGCTGCAGCCTATTTCTTGGCTGAACCATTGCCTCTATGGAAGATCATGGCGGCAGGGTTAGTGATTACTGGCTTAGTCATAAACCTTTTTTGGCCCAATATCGAGCGCAGTCTAAAGCGGCGATTTTCCTGAGCTGTTGGGGCTAATGTAAAACCCTAATACAAGGCTCTTTTTTTGCCTTTGTATTAACAGTAAGATAACTGTTCGTTTGTGTTTTACCTATAAAAAAGTATTTATTCATTAGCAATTTTTAGTCATGGAGACTTTATGAACATTCGTCGTCACATTTTTGCAGTAGCTGCTACTGCAATGCTCTCTACCGGTGCTTACGCTGCCGATATCAAACTAGGTCTATCTGGACCATTCACTGGCGGCTCAGCCTCAATGGGCGTGAGTATGCGTGATGGCGTGCGTCTTGCCGCTAAAGAAATTAATGCTGCTGGCGGTATCAATGGCAACAAAATCGTTTTGATTGAACGCGACGATGAAGCAAAAAATGAGCGTGGCGTGCAAATTGCACAAGAGTTGATTAACAATGAAAAAGTTGTTGCTACTTTGGGTTACATCAATACTGGTGTTGCATTGGCTTCACAGCGCTTCTATCAAGATGCGAAGATTCCAGTGATGAATAACGTTGCTACTGGTTCTATCTTGACTAAGCAGTTCCCAAATGCACCAGAGAACTACATTTTCCGTAATGCTGCACCTGACAATATTCAAGCACCATTGATCGCTAAAGAAGCGGTTGAGAAACGTGGCTTGAAAAAGGTAGCGATTTTGGCTGACTCTACAAACTACGGCCAGTTGGGTCGTGAAGACTTAGAGAAGGCATTGAAAGGTTATGGCGTAACACCAGTAGCTGTTGAGAAATTCAACATTGGTGACGTTGATATGACTTCACAATTGCTCAAAGCAAAAAATGCTGGTGCAGAAGTCATTTTGACTTACGCAATTGGACCTGAGTTGGCGCAAATTGCTAACGGCATGGCTAAGTTGGGTTGGAAAAAACCAATGATTGGTAGCTGGACTTTGTCTATGGCTAGCTTTATTGATACAGCGGGTAAGAATGGTGACGGCGCAACAATGCCACAAACCTATATTCAAACTCCATCTACAACTCCTAAGCGTAAGTCTTTCCAAGAAGCTTACTTAAAAGAGTTCAAGCCAAAAAATAACAACATCGCTTCACCGGTTTCTGCTGCTCAAGGTTACGACTCTGTATACCTCTTGGCTGCAGCGATCAAGCAAGCAAACAGCACTGAAGGACCAAAGATTTTGGCAGCATTGCAAGATCTGAAAGCTCCAGTTGATGGCGTTGTTATTACTTACAACAAACCATTCTCTGCAACTGACCACGACGCTATCAAGATGAAAGATGTTGTGATGGGTGTAGTTGAAAGCGGTCGCGTTGAATTCTTGAATGCTGAGGATGCAACAGCGAAGAAGAAGTAATTTAAGCTAAATTGCAGTGCAATCTTTTTATATATATATTGCGCTGCAACATTAGAAAAACAAAGCGCCGCCCAAAAGGCGGCGTTTTGCTTACAATGTCGGATTCGTTAATAAAACAGTTTTAAGTATCTTTTAGGCCAACAAAATGGACATGCTTGCACAAATCCTCTCTAGCGGTATCGCTGTGGGGATGATCTATGCGGTAATCGCTTTCGGTTTCCAGCTCACCTTTGCCACATCGGGCACTTTGAACTTCGGTCAAGGTGAAGCGCTGATGTTGGGCGCTCTCGTAGGTTTAACCTGCGTTGATACCTTTGGAATGAACTACTGGGTCATGATTCCAGTAGTTTGTTTATTCGGAATGATTCAAGGTAGCTTTGTCGAGCTTATCGGTGTACGTCCTGCGATCAAAATTAAATCTGAGTTTGGTTGGATTATGTCCACCATCGCTCTCGGTATTATTTTTAAGAACGTTGCTGAAAACATTTGGGGTCGCGATGCATTGCCATTCCCATCGCCTTTACCAATGGAGCCAATGAGCTTCTTGGGCGCGAGTATTCTGCCAATGGAAATTTTGGTGGTGTTTGGCGCGCTGGTAATGATGTTATTAGTCGAGTTCTTTAACCGTAAAACGATTTACGGTAAGGCTGTAGTAGCAACTGCAAACGATCGCGATGCTGCTGGTTTGATGGGTATTAACACTAGCGTGGTGATTACCTTCTCTTATGCCCTATCTTCCTTGACTGCTGCGTTTGCTGGTGTATTGATTGCACCTCTGACATTGACTGGCGCGAGTATGGGCGGCGCCTTGGGTCTAAAGGCTTTCGCGGTTGCGATTATTGGTGGCCTCTCAAGCGGTATGGGAATTATTGTAGGCGGCCTCATTCTAGGTATCGTTGAAACGGCTACCGGTTTTTATATCTCTACTGGTTACAAAGATGTTCCAGGTTTGATTTTGTTATTGCTCGTATTGGCATACAAACCATCTGGTCTCTTCGGCAAATCTGCGATTAAGAAAGTTTAATGATGAAATTGAAGTCTCTATTACCTCTATTAATTGCGATTGGGGCACTCTTTGCCCTGCCGTTATTTGTTCATAATCCGTATTACATTCACTTAGTTGAAACCATTCTGATCTACACCATCTTGTTATATGGTTTGGATATTGTGGTGGGCTATGTTGGTCAGGTTTCCTTGGGTCATGCTGCTTTGTTTGGAATTGGCTCCTACACCGCCGGTGTTTTGTATTTCCATTTCGGCTGGACTATTTGGGGAACATTACCTGCGTCTATCGTAGTCACTTCCATTTTCGGCGGTATTTTGGCTTTGCCAGCCTTGAAGGTAATCGGACCTTATTTAGCGATGGTGACCTTGGCTTTTGGAACGATTGCACAGATTCTCATTAACGAGATGACTTGGTTGACTGAAGGTCCATTAGGTATCAAGATTCCTAAGCCAGACTTAATGGGCGTGCCAATGACTAAGGCCGAGTACTTCTGGATGGTTGGCATCATTTTGATTCTCTCCATGATCGTAGTAGATCGCTTTGTTAAATCACAAGTAGGCCGTGCATTTGAGGCTTTGCGTGACAGCCCAATTGCTTGCGACTGTATGGGTGTGTCCGTATATCGCTTTAAGGTGATCGCATTTGTGATCAGCGCAGCCTTTGCAGGTTTGGCTGGTTGCTTGTATGCCTACTCTGAGCAATATATTTCACCTAACACCTATAACAACGAACTTGCTGTTCTGTTCTTGCTCGGCATCATCATGGGTGGACGCAAGTCTCGCTTGGGTGCGTTGATTGGCGCGGCCATTATTGTGTTGTTGCCTAAGCTCTTGGATGACATCAACTTGTTCCGTATTGTTGCTTCGATTATTGCGATCGTAGTGTTGGTTGGTGCTGGTATGGCCCTTTCCAAGCAACAAACTACTCCAAGACGTGTAGCGGTTCCGATCGCTGGCGTTGTAGGTTTAGCTGCATTCTCATTCTGGCTCAACACGATCTCTGACTGGCGCTTGAGTATTTTCGGCTTCATGATTTTGCTCGTGGTGTACTACCTGCAAAACGGTATTGTTGGTTTTGCAAAGAGCTTCTACCAATCTATTGCCGGTAAAGCTAAAACAGTTCGCGGTGGTGATCACGAAGAGGTGGATGATTCCATCAGCTTTATTAGCGCCGTTGGTCAACAGAATGCAGGTGCAGAGCTTCTCAAAGTAGACTCATTGTTAATGCAGTTCGGTGGTCTAAAAGCGTTGAATAACGTTGATCTTAGCGTCAAGCGCGGCACCATTCATGGTCTGATCGGTCCTAACGGATCTGGTAAGAGCACGATGATGAACGTATTGACTGGTATCTACATACCTACAGCTGGTAGCGTCTTATATGCTGGTGAAAGCGTTGTTGGTAAGACATCTTCTGACATCGCTTTGTCTGGTATCGCACGTACCTTCCAAAACGTTCAGCTGTTCGGTGAAATGACTGCTATCCAAAATATTTTGGTTGGCTTGCATCACACCTTTAAATCGAACATGGTAGAAATTGCTTTAAATCTGCCGCGTTATAAGAAAGAAGAGGCTGATGCACATGCTCGTGCAATGGCGCTTCTCAAGTTCGTAGGCTTGGATGACTTGGCAAATGAAGAGGCGCGTAACTTGCCATACGGTAAGCAGCGTTTGCTCGAGATTGCCCGTGCCCTGGCATTGGATCCTGAGTTGCTCTTGTTGGATGAGCCCGCTGCAGGTTTGACAGCTCCTGATATTAAAGAACTCTTGCGCATTATTCGTAAGATCCGCGATAGCGGTATTACCTTCATCCTGATTGAGCATCACATGGATGTGGTGATGTCAGTTTGCGATACCGTTTCTGTATTGGACTTCGGTCAGAAGATTGCAGAAGGTAAACCAGCTGAAGTTCAGGCAGACGAGAAGGTGATTCATGCCTACTTGGGTACTTAATCACTAGAACATATTGAATCGGTAAATACCATGTTATCTATTAAGAATCTTGAAGCAGGCTACGGCAAAGTAAAGGTCCTCCACGGCATCAATATTGATGTTCCTAAAGGACAAGTCATTACTTTGATTGGCTCAAACGGCGCTGGCAAAACCACTACCATGCGCGCTATTACAGGCATGATCAAGCCAACGGCTGGTGAAGTGACATTAGGCGGCGAAAAAATTGATGGTTATGACTCTCATAAAATCGCCCGCCTAGGTTTAGCGCACAGTCCTGAAGGCCGTCGCGTGTTTACGACGATGTCAGTCACTGACAACCTTTTATTGGGTGCATTTCCACGCTTTACAGGCAGTCGCCCTAAAGGCGATATTAAGAACGACCTCGAGAAGTCTCTCGAAATGTTCCCGCGCCTGAAAGAGCGTCGCAATCAGTTAGCTGGCACTTTGTCTGGTGGTGAACAGCAGATGTTGGCAATGGCACGCGCTGTGATGCTCAATCCAGAGATTATTCTCTTGGACGAGCCATCCATGGGCCTTGCACCAATCTTGGTTGAAGAAGTATTTAGGATTATTTCTAATCTGAAGTCACAAGGCGTAACGATGTTATTGGTTGAGCAGTTTGCTGCTGCAGCCTTGAACGTAGCGGATTACGGTTATGTACTGGAAAACGGTAAGATTGCCACTCATGGCCCTGCTGCTAAGCTCAAAGATGATCCAGCTGTGAAAGCTGCTTATTTGGGTGGTGCAGGCGGTCACTAAGTAGTTATCGAAACTGTGAGCAATAAAAAAGCCCTTAGTAATAAGGGCTTTTTCTTTTCCTAGTTAGATAGCAGTTTTACCGCTTCCCGAATCAGTAGGGCACGGTAGCCCATATACATGGCAACTAAAGTAAATCCAAATAGAAATAATTTTGGAATGAGAGCACCCTCTGCTACCAGTTCACTATTGAGCAATCCAATTGCTACCGCAAAGAAGAAGAGGGCGCCAAGACCCAGCATGATCCAGTTTTCGTTGCTGCTGACTTGTTGAGTTTGGTTGTTATAGGCGAGAACCTGAAGAGCTTCGCCTTTTTGATATCCCGCTACTGTTATGTGATCACCATCAGCAATTTTCATCGGCGATGAAAATTTTGCTTCGATACTTTTATCGCCCAAATTAAATTGAGAGATGAAGAAGCGCTGATAGTAAACCGATGAATGGTCATGGGTTGGCTTTTCAGGATTTACGTATTCGAGCAATTCATGATTTAAATTGCTGACCGTTCCTGAAATAGCGCTAATTGAGCTAGATAGGAAAGAGCTAGGCTTGGCAGTAAACATCAGCAAAACTCCTAAAAGGCTGAATATCAGAATATAGACTACGGACGTTAACGGTCTTCTCATAAGGCGTTGATGCCCTTTAGAGCAAGGCTGACTGCTACGGCAAAAGTGAATAAGGCAAAAATTTGCTGTAGCCTAGGACCACTTAATTTTTTGCCAAACGCCCTGCCTATTAAAAGACCGCTTAAAGCACCTAGGGAAAAGGGAGCTGCAAGCGCTAAATCTAGATTGCCTGAGACTGCAGAAAATATTACTCCACCGCTGGAGATGATTGCAAGCACGCCCAATGAGGTGGCAACTATCGAATGGGCTGGTAAATCGGTATAACGTTTCAATGCGGGAACAATCACAAAGCCGCCACCTACACCCAGCAAGCCAGACAAGAAACCGGCCCAACCGCCAGACAGCATCAGTGATCTAGCGCAAGGGATATTCCAATTTAATTTACCAATTTCTGAATTCAGAAGACATGGAGGTGGTTTATTTTTCGGCGCGGGGAGGCGAAGGATTTCTCCTCTGGCCTTTATAAATAGACGGGTGGATACAAAAAATAGGGTGCAACTAAATAGAAGCAGCAATGGTGTATTCGGTACTATTTGCGCCACCCAGAGACCAAGTGGGGAAAGGAGTAGTCCAAACATGGCCATGAAGCCAGCAGCTTTATAGCGCAAAATTTTATTTTTTAGACCCAAGAGCGCGCCGACTCCTGCGGAGAGTGCAATTGCAGAGAGGGAGATGGGTGCCGCCTCGGCAATGGGTAGGTGCAGGACGAAGACGAGTAATGGAACTGACAAAATGCCGCCGCCAGCGCCAGTAAGGCCCATCAATAAGCCTACGATGAGACCCAGGGAGGGGCTGATAAGTATTGAGTAGTCCATTGCAATTAATTTTATATTAAGATAATATATAAATATATATATCAAACACTATTTTTAACATTCAATGCGATATTGTCATGAAAGGTCATTGTGAGCCAAAGCCCTAAAGCAGATGTTAAAGCGTTTTTTGATCCAGATACCTGGACCTTTACCTATGTTGTTTTTGCGGGCAAACAAAGCCCATGCATAGTGATTGACTCGGTACTGAACTATGACTCTAAATCCGGTAGAACCTCCACTCGGTCGGCTGATGAAGTGATTAGCTATATACAAAGCGAGCAATTGCAGTTGACTTGGGTTTTAGAAACCCATGCGCATGCAGATCATTTAACAGCGGCGCCCTATATACAAAGTAAGTTAGGCGGCAAGATTGTTATTGGCGATCACATCACTAGTGTGCAAAACGTATTTAAGAGTGTTTTTAATCTGGATGAGCAGTTTGTAATTGATGGATCTCAATTTGATTACTTGCTAAAAGATGGGGAGTCATTGAAATTCGGAGACTTATCTTTAAAAGCCCTCTATGTACCTGGACATACGCCAGCTTGTATGGCTTATGAAATTGGCGATGTCTTGTTTGTGGGCGATACTTTATTCATGCCAGATGTGGGTACAGCGCGTTGCGACTTTCCTGGCGGTAACGCTCAGACCTTATATCAGTCGATTCAGAAGGTCTTGTCATATCCTGCTGAAACCAAGTTATACATGTGTCATGACTACCCTCCAACGGATCGTCCGGTAGCCTATTGCACAACGGTGGGCGAAGAGAGGAAGTCGAACATTCACGTGCACGATGGAGTGAGTGAGGAAGAATTTGTGCGGATGCGCAATCAACGTGATGCTACCTTAGAGATGCCTAATCTCATATTGCCATCGATTCAGGTTAATATCCGTGCGGGACATCTGCCCGAGCCAGAGGCGAATGGAAAATCGTACTTAAAAATTCCACTGAATGCACTTTAATATGGCTATCACTAAATCGGAACTTAAAAAAATGCAAGCGTCAGCAGACGATGCTTGTAAGTTGATGAAGGTTTTATCCAATAGCGATCGTATGATGTTGTTATGTGAAATTGGACAAGGCGAAAAATGTGTCAGCGAGCTTGAGGCTGCCCTAGATCTACATCAACCAACGTTATCTCAGCAATTAACCGTGCTTCGTAAAGAAAAGCTAGTAAAGACACGTAGAGAGGGTAAGCAAATTTACTATTCTCTGGCTAGTGAGGTCGCTATAGCGGTAATGAGTTTGCTCTATAAGCATTATTGTAAAAAATAGCTGTCTCAATCGGTAGGATTGGGACCGTGAGTTTTTTTGAATGCATGCAGTACAAAAGTAGTAATGAAGATTAAGCCTGCTATCCAATGGATATCGACTACCCACTCACGAGTCTCTGCGGGGCCGTAGTAGAGTAGGGCACCAGAAATGAGTAGCACAGCCAAAAAGGTCAATTGACCAATGCCGCTCCACCATTTTTTCTTGGATTTATAGCCTGCCTTGATGTGAGAGGGCAGTACTGAACCTATTGCTAGGGTGGCTAGCATCGCTGCAATTCCGTGGGTCGCTAAGATGCCATGGGTTCCAAGGGTAGATCGTTGAATTTGGAATTGATGCCCTAGCAAATACACCAGTCCAGTAATAGAGCAGGTCATCATTCCATAGATAACAAACAATCTTTGCCAGCCTGGCATTTTGCCCAAACGACTCATACTGAAATCCTAAGGGCTTGTGCTGAGAAGTGCTTAAAGCAGGGGTGATCTTCGTTATTTGATAAGGCTAAGACTTTAGTGAGGGCATCTGCATAGACGCACTCTTTAGCGAGAATGGAGAAGGAGCCTAAAACCTCAGCATGTACTTCGGAAAAATTCTGAGCTAAGGGGTTAATGATGTGGCTAATCTGTTGATCCCTTTTTGCAAAGTAAAGACTACTAGTGGCAATGGCACCATCTTTCAAGGATCCAATCTCAATCAACTTTTCAGGAGTCTCTGGATCGCGGATCTGAATTGGTAGGGCGGTTTTGCCAAATACCCGTAAGTCACCACCAGCATTTACTGAGCCTGATGTTATTCCCTCGGAGATTAAGACTCGCACTGCCATATCAACTGCAAACCCCTTGGCGATTCCACCCAAATCTAGGCAGACTGGACGTGTCGATTTAATGAGATCGGGAGCTAAGAACTGAATATCTTCAATTCCACCAAGATCATGATTTTTAAATGTGATGTGCCGTGGCAATAAGCCGGCAGCCACAAGACGATGCCCAATGCCACAATTGAATAGACCATCTGATGCAAAATGAACATTCTTGGCAATCTTGATGACTTGGGCAGTCCATGGATGAACTTCAACGGCCTCTTTATGGGCAAGATGATTAATGATGCTCAGTTCGGTATCAGGATTGTGAAACCCCATGAGATCTTGTACTTTTTCAATTGCTGCAAATGCGTTCTCAACCGCCATGAATCCATCCTCATCTTCTCGAGTACAGATTTCCACAAAAGTCCCCAGCAGAGGTTTGCAGCGAATCATTTTGCTTTAGCTGTTTGGGGTTGAGCGGTTAGTTTGGAGATATTCCTGAGTGTTAACTCATGAAGAACTGCAACCCGCTTCACCCCATCAGTGAGGTGCTTGCAAGATAAGGTGGCACCCCCAATATTTTGAATATCTTTATTGAGCTTAATAGGATCATTCGCAGTCTTGCCAATAAATTGCTTGCGCCATTGCGCTTCTGCAACTTCATAGCCGTAGGACTCGACATATTCCAGAACTTCAATACCAGCGATACTGCCATTGGGATGAATGGCAACAGCATAGGTAATCATTTCATGTTTACCAACCACTTCATCAATGACTAGCCAACTACCATCAGATGCCTTCCAGATGCGATCACCTTGAAAGGGGTGGCGAATACTGGATGCAATACGCATCTTTTCTTGTAAATCATCGGTAATGATGATGGGGGTCTTTGAGAGCGCCTTATTGGGGAGGAGAATTTTTTGTGCCTGTTCTACAGAAATATAAATCTTGGCGTGAGCAATGATGGGTGCGCTCATCATTGCCAGGCTAAATACAGCTAACGGGTAAGGTTTCCAAATCATCATTTCTTTTATGCAGTCAGCAATTCATTTGCTTCGTTGCAAAGCGCTTGGATTTCTGGATTAACGCCCTGAAGATTGGAGAGTTTTTCAAACATCATGAGTGCCCTTTGCTTGGCGGTTTGACATTGCGTGGCCTGAAATTTCACTAAGTGAGTCAGCGCTGCAACTAATAGGTTCTGAATTTCCATGAATTCTTTCGTTTAGTTTTTAATTAAGAGGGAAGCCAACTTTGACAATGAATTCGTTTACTGAATGACTATCCCAGACGCGTGCATTTGAGCACTCGGCCTCGCCACCGCCCATACAGTTTCCGCCTGCAAGTTGATAACGCCAAGCGCCAGTGACCCACCAATCTTTTGCGGCATAGTGCATATTGGGGCCCACAAAAGTAGCTCTTTGTACTTGATTGCGTAAATTCAACTCTGAATAGTCGTTATGAAAACGGGCTTCAACACCGGCAGACCATTTGGGTGCGAAACGATAGCTAGCACCTACTAAAAAATCTAACATCGATTCCGGTACATTGCCGTTCTCAATAAACTTCAAACGTTCATTGGCTACGACAACGTTGCCCGCCACAATCAGTCGGTCATCAATAAAGTTCGATTGCAGTAGAAGCCGCGCTGCGAGCTCATCTTTATTCCTACCCCATGTCGGCTCCAAATACAGCCCCAAGCCCACAGGTGAGGTCACTGGATTGGTAATGCGATAGATGGCTTCAAGGGACCCGCCTTCAATTCCACTTTTCTTATAGGCAGTGGATGGGTCATGTGAGGACGGGACGCCATAACCACCAGTGCAGGTTGGTGAATCTCCGCACGCATCGGGGTTGGTGTAGTTTTGACTGGCGTTGGTGTAGTAAGAGTTGATATAGCCCGCTATTTGTAAATCATTTGTCAGGCCGTACTCCAATTCCGTCCTTGCAGTCCAGGCATCGTAAGAACCGGCAGCTTGTTGTTTGTTTAATTGCAAGCGTTGCTCAAATTCCCACTTACCCTTAGGTTGTAAATCTAAGGTGTAGATCCAGCCAAAAGCACCCTCACCAGCATGGGCAAAAGAAAAATGAAGGGTGGCAACGAGGAAGAGGCTAAATGCGAGAAGTCTATTAATGGTCAATTTCATGGTCACTTGTAGTTGATGGTTAAGAAGTCTAAATGAGAATGGTTCTCAATATAGCATCAAATGAGAATGATTCTCAAGTAAAAAAATGACCATGAAATCAAAAATGGTGTTTCTTGTAAGGCTTTCTAAATTTGCTTGTAAGATTTCCCAAGATGAATGCTGAGTCCTTGGAAAAACTGGTTTTAATGAAAATGCCTTTTGGTAAGCATGCAGGACGTGCTTTGGCTGATTTGCCTGGAAACTATTTGGCTTGGTTTGCTCGCGAAGGATTTCCCAAGGGTGAGCTCGGTGAGTTATTGGAGTTAATGCACACGCTAGACCACAACGGATTGCGCGGACTCCTGGCGCCTATACAGCGGGCTCATGGCCTGCAGGCCAAATCTAAATTACTTTGAGCGAATGATGAGGGTGACGCGATTGCGTTCGTAAGTCACGGTTAGCGATTCAGGTGGACTACTTTGCATTAAGCTTGCCTGTAAGTTGGCCTGAGATTCGATTTGAGAGGCAATCTGTTTCGCCAGATTCTCATTTCGGTCGTATTGAATCTGAATACTCTCAATCTTGCCTGCCTTGATATTTTCAATGACGCCATTTAGCTTACTAGATGAGTAATCGTCAAAAAATACGGGATACCATCCACCAAGTAATGGCCTGGGAGCCTTTGTTTTTAGGGGTTCTGTCGATATAGTTGATTGCTTATTCGCATTGCCATCAACTGCCAAATGAAAATCAATCCCCGTCTTTTGGACTAGTTCTTGATAAGTAATGGGAGGTGTCATATGTGCTTCATTCGTGTTCTCAACCCAATAGGCCCAGGCAGTATTTTTATTAGGGTCGTAAACCAATTTATATAAATGCGTAGGAATAGTTACGCGATTTCTCCCAATGCTGCCTCCATTCCCAGTGGAGCCTGTGAAGATATAAACATCGCCATCTGCTCTTTTGACATAAGCTCTAGTCGGCTCTTCCACGTTCTTGGCCCAGATCCCCTGATTATTTTGTCTTGCTTGAGGCATCATATTGGCCAGTGAGAATGATTGAGCCATGGAGCGTTCATTGCTCATGTCTCCGGCAGGGGCGTTGTGACCGCGGTCAAAACCGCTGCCGCGGTAATCAGAGAGTAGGGCGCGCTCAGAGATCGGCAGTCTAGCTTCTTCATAGAACTGGTTACTCCTACGGGGGCGTGGAGAAGAGAGTTGCTCTTTATTCAGTTTCTCCACTGTGTAGATCGGTTTTTTATCTTGCGGGGAGTAATAGATGGCAAAGCTATCAAAACATAGATCTCGCCCCGCTTGCGGGCTAGTTGGAACTTGCTGCGCTGGGAACAGATCCTTGCAGTCCTCAAAAGCAGCAAACGCATTGAGCGAGGCAGAAATTGCGACAAGGGCAAGAAGGTTGCGTAAGAATTTCATCGCTTCATAGTGTATGACCTCTGCTTTGTATATTCCCCTCTTTTTGTCTTTAGCTAGCCCCGAGGCTAATAAGAAATAGCGCTCGATGGATGTTTTTCTAGATATCAAAAGTCGTTTTTTAATAGCAGCCCCTATATCAATACAAGGTGGCACTAGTGCTTGACTTGCTACTACCCATAGAAAAGCTGAGGGGCTGAAACACTAGATGTATGGTTTTGGGGTTCAAATTTTTGGTCTAAATCGCAAAAAAGTCCTCTTTAAGGCATTTTTTTATAGAGTGAAATTAGCGCTTCCTAACTTCTATAAGTGATTGATTTTATTCATGAATATACATATTTAGAGTGAGGTCTAGGTAATCTCCCCAATTTCTAGATCAATAAGTTATTGATTTGTGCTTCCTTATTCTTGACTTGATATAAGAATCTTCTTAGGATGACCCATGTTTTTAAGATATTGCAATGCAGCATAAAACGGCAGTCCAGTTTTTTGAGGTCTTGCAAACAATGAATGAGTAAATATTTATCAAACAATTTGAGTAATATGCAGAATGCGCAGCCTACAGTATTGGCTGCTAAAGACCTGCTTGCGCATGCCATGGCTCCAGTCTATCGAGTCATCAATGGCTTAATTGTTGTAACTGTATTTATGGTTGTTGGCCTTTGGCTCTCAGGCAACGGCACCAATGCTGGACCTTTTGATTTGGCTCGCATCTTGGTTCCGGACGAAGCGCGCCATATGGTTTGGAGTAATGGCTTTGGGATGCTCAACCAATATAAGGATTCGAGTGAGCTATCTTCAGCTCAAGCTGCCGATACTGAAATTGCAGCAGTCATCTATGGCAAGTCTAAGGTGCAAACTGCAACAGGCTTAGTCAGTGCGAAGCAGCAGACTGTAGCCTTGTTAATGCCTTCAGTAGCGCAGATGCAGGTGAAGTCTATTTCTCATTTGTCCGATCGCATTCCAACATCGAAGATTGATCCACAGGCTTTAGATAGCAATCTCATGGGATCTATTCAGAACCAACGTGCAGTTGCAGATTTTTTTGAGAAAAAATACAAGCTTGATCGCGCCAAGATCGAAGAGTATGTTTCAAATACCATCCTGATTGCTAAAGAAGTGAACATTGATCCTGTACTACTATTGGCGGTGATTTCGGTTGAATCTAATTTCAACCCAAATACCAAGAGTCATGCCGGCGCAGAAGGTCTCATGCAGGTTATGACATCAGTACACAAAGATAAGTACGCTATTTTCGGCGGAACTTCTGAGGCCGTTAAGCCAGAAGTTAATATTCGTGTTGGCGCCTATATTCTGAAGTACCTGATCGCTACAGCAGGCTCATTGCGCAATGGTTTGAAGTATTACGTTGGTGCTGCGAATGCTGAGGATGATGGTGGCTATGCCGATAAGGTAATGGCCGAGAGAAATCGTCTCATTGGCTTATGTCAAAACCGCTCGCCTAATCGCTTGACATTGAACGGCAAGGATCTACGTTCTTAATCTAGCGAGCATTGAGATAGAAATATAAAAAGCCACCCTTGGGTGGCTTTTGTTTTACTGCAGCAACTAAATGTTTTAGTTAACGCCGTGGAGTTCCACATCAAATACAAGAGTCGCATTTGGAGGAATCACGCCCCCCGCACCGCGTGGGCCATAACCCATCTCAGAAGGAATGATCAGAGTGCGTTTGCCGCCAATTTTCATGCCAGCTACGCCTTCATCCCAACCCTTGATCACATGACCAGCGCCCAAAGGGAAGCTAAATAATTGGCCACGATCTAATGAGCTATCAAACTTCTGGCCTTTGTGATCTGCTGCTTTCTCATCGAATAGCCAACCGGTGTAATGCACGTCTACATGATTGCCGGCAGCAGCTTCTTTACCTTCGCCCACAACAGTATCGATTTTTTTGAGTTCACTCATCATGTTTTCCTATTTCACGCAAATTGATTGGCTAGTATATTCTGAGCTCTGTAAATTCTCACGGTGAGCTTACTTTAGCTAAAAAGCATGACAAATTATTGGACAAATTCTGCCTATAGCACCCTGGCAATCAGCCCTGACCGCCAATTATTGGTAACAGACGACTTTTTGCGTACTTATATGCAAAGGCCAGAGCTGAAGCTAGTACCGGAATCGTGCCCTGTGGAGTGCTCACTACACCAGCGCCTGACCGAACACCCACGAGCAGAAGTACTCGAGTCTGAAATCTCTGCGATGGCAGATGAGGATATTCAGGAGAACTATCGCGTCTGGTTGCGCTTTCGCACGCGTTTATTAGCTGCAAACTCTTTAGAGTCTTTTTACATGAGTTTGTTTAAAGGCGAGGGGGTCGATGTTCCCCCATTGTTTATTGCCCAGCTAGCTCAAATATTCGTTCGACATATTCTAGGGGATGAAGTGCATCCTTTAGAAGCCCGTATGGGAGAGCTCTTTTTTAGGACTCAGAAAATTAGCGTCATTGATGACGGCATTGTGATGGGCGCGGATGAAGAAGTGGTAGCCAAAAATGCTCAGGCAGGCGATACAGGGAACATCATGGATTTGCTAAAAGGTAAGTCAATGACTATGCGCTCAGCCGATCTAGATGTGATCCACGAAGACAATGCCGATGAGTACTGGCCGCGTAATGAAGATTTTGATTTGGCGGTGCAGCTCAATTTTGGGCATGAGCCTATTAATCATTTTTGCCGTGTCTTGGAAAAATGGATCCAGCATTTTCTGGGCGCTGGTGTACGTATTACGCCGATGCAGCAGATTAGCGATCCGAAGTGGTCTTGGCATGTTGGCTTAGATGCAGCTGCTACTGAAATACTCAATAAGCTTTACAACAAAGAGCTGGTGGAGTCCGACGAGCTACAAAAAGTCATTTGTTTATTTCGTCTCGACTTTATTGATGAGGCCGCTGTAGCCAAGGCGCAGGCTGGCAAGCCGGTCTACATGGCTATTGCCATGAATGATCAACAGCAGCTCAAATTAAAACCGCAAAATCTATTGTTTAACTTGCCACTGGCAAAAACTTCCTAGACTGTTACTCGCGATTTCTGGCGCTGCCGTGCAAGCCAGAAAATCGCGAGGCCACTGACAACCACGGGAATAATCGATCCCCAGTTTAGGATGCTCCAGCCATGTGATGTGATGAGTGCGCCTGATCCAAAAGAAGTGAAGGCCATTGTGCCAAACACACAAAAATTAATGGCAGCCTGCGCTTTATCACGTTCATTAGGCTGATAGGCAGTCATTGCCAAAGAAGTGGCGCCAGTAAATAAAAAGTTCCAGCCAACACCGAGTAAAAATAGGGCGATGAAGAATTGATGAAGATTAGTGCCGCTCAGCGCAATAGCAATACAAATGAAGTTCAGCACAACGCCGACCCCCATAATTTTGAGCACTCCAAATCGTTGGATGAGAGAGCCTGTAAAAAATCCAGGGGCAAACATACCAATCACGTGCCACTCTAAAACTAAAGCGGTGTCTGAAAAAGGCAAGCCACAGATTTGCATCGCTAAAGGGGTAGCGGCCATCAAGAGATTCATGACGCCATAACCTAAGGCTGCGCCAATAATGGCGACCATAAAAGCCGGCTGCCGAAGAATCACTTTTAGAGGGCGACCATCGGTAAGTGCATGCTGGGTCTTAAATTCTTGAGGAAAGTGTATGAACTGCATCACTCCTATGCCAATCAGTCCCGCGATAGATAGAGTGAGGTAGGCCCCCAAAAAGGCGGTATCAAATAGATCACGCGTCCAGGAGGCCAGATTAGGCCCAATAACGGCACCCAGAATGCCGCCAGCCAATACCCAAGAAACGGCCTTATCCCGCTGACTAAGGTCTGTGAGCTCTGCGGCAGCAAAGCGGTAGAGCTGGCCGTTGGCGCTGTAATAGCCTGCAATAAATGTTCCCAGGACCAATAGCCAGAAGTTTCTACTAATAGCGGCATAAGCGCATAAGAGCGCAGACAGCATTGCCACCAATAGGCCAAGCTGGAAGGAAATCTTGCGACCAAAGTAATTTTGGGACTTGGCCACTATTGAGGTTGAGAAGGCTCCCCCAACAACATATCCCATGACGGGTAGGGTGGCCATCCAGCTTACCGGCGCCAGACTAAGCCCTACCAGGCCATTAATCGCGATAAAAGTGACGTTATTGGTGAGGAACAGACCCTGGCAAATGATCAGTAGCACCAGGTTTTTATTGAGTAAAGGGTGCTTGCTGGCCATGGCTTGCAGTTTACGTCGAATTTGAGGTCTCTATTAGCTTGGTGGATTCCCTTAAATTGGCCTTCTTCAGCGACTTTAAGCAGCAAAAGCACCATTTTGACTAAGGCCGATGATTTAAAATGAAGGACTCGCCTCATTGGCAAAAGGTACGCTAAAAGCGACTTGCGCAATGTGGATTTGAGAGCGACAGGGTAAAAACCTGACTCTGTAATTTGTTCAATATTGAGGAAACATTCATGGCTTCAGAGAAATCAAAGATTATTTACACGCTGACAGATGAAGCGCCACTTTTGGCGACTTGCGCATTTCTGCCAATCATTCGTACATTTGCAGCACCTGCTGGCGTAGAGATTGTGACGAGCGACATTTCTGTTGCTGCTCGTATCTTGGCTGAGTTTTCTGATTGCCTGACTCCTGAGCAACAAGTTCCAGATAACCTAGGCGCTCTCGGCAAGATGACTTTATTGCCTGACACCAACATCATTAAGTTGCCAAACATTAGCGCCTCTGTTCCTCAGTTACTTGCTGCTATTAAAGAACTGCAATCTAAAGGCTACAAGATCCCTAATTTCCCTGAAGATCCAAAAACAGACGAAGAAAAATCTATTCGTACCCGTTATTCCAAATGCTTAGGTAGCTCTGTAAACCCGGTATTACGCGAAGGTAACTCTGATCGCCGCGCTCCTCCTGCTGTAAAACGCTACGCTCGTAAGAACCCACATTCCATGGGTGAGTGGAGTCAAGCTTCCCGCACGCACGTATCCCACATGCACGGCGGCGACTTTTACTCAAGCGAGAAGTCAATGACGATGACTAAGGCATGTGACGTAAAGATGGACTTGGTAACCAAGAGCGGCAAGACTATTGTTCTTAAGCCAAAAGTCTCTTTGCTAGCCGGCGAAATCATCGACAGCATGAATATGAGTAAAAAAGCGCTCTGCGAGTTCTATGAAAAAGAGATCGAAGACGCATACAAGACTGGCATGATGTTGTCCTTGCACGTCAAGGCAACCATGATGAAGGTTTCTCATCCAATCGTATTTGGTCACGCAGTCAAGATTTTCTACAAAGACGCTTTTACAAAACACGCAAAATTGTTTGAAGAGTTAGGCGTCAATGCCAACAACGGCATGAGCAGCTTGTATGAAAAGATCAAAACTTTGCCAGAGTCTAAGCGCGAAGAAATCATTCAAGATTTGCATGCTTGCCACGAGCACCGCCCAGCATTGGCGATGGTAGATTCCGCTAAAGGAATTACCAATCTCCATTCTCCAAGCGATGTGATCGTGGATGCTTCTATGCCAGCAATGATTCGTGTTGGAGGCAAGATGTGGGGTGCTGATGGCCGCCTCCATGACACCAAGGCGGTTATTCCAGAAAGTACTTTTGCCCGCATCTATCAAGAAATGATTAATTTCTGTAAGACACACGGTAACTTTGATCCAACGACGATGGGTACAGTACCTAATGTGGGTCTAATGGCTCAACAGGCTGAAGAGTACGGTTCACACGACAAGACTTTTGAAATTCCAGAGGCTGGTGTAGCCCGCATCGTTGCTGACGATGGCACCGTATTGCTTGAGCAAAATGTTGAAGAGGGTGATATCTGGCGTATGTGCCAGGTTAAAGATGCCCCAATTCGTGACTGGGTCAAGTTGGCCGTTAATCGTGCACGTCTTTCCAATACTCCAGCAGTATTCTGGTTAGATGAGTACCGCCCACATGAAGCTGAGCTCATTAAAAAGGTTAAAACCTATTTAAAAGACTACGACCTCACGGGAGTAGATATCGAGATCATGTCTCAGACTCGTGCAATGCGCTACACCTTAGAGCGTGTGATTCGTGGCAAGGACACTATTTCTGTAACAGGTAATATTTTGCGTGACTACCTCACCGACTTATTCCCGATTATGGAATTGGGAACCAGTGCAAAGATGTTGTCTATCGTGCCTTTGATGGCTGGTGGCGGCTTATTTGAAACCGGTGCCGGTGGTTCTGCTCCAAAGCACGTTCAACAGTTGGTAGAAGAAAATCACTTGCGTTGGGATTCGCTTGGTGAGTTCTTGGCTTTAGCGGTATCTCTTGAAGATATCGGCGATAAGACGGGTAACAATAAAGTCAAAATCTTGGCGCGTACCTTGGATGAGGCGACTGGTAAGTTATTGGATAACAATAAGTCACCTTCACCACGTACCGGTGAGCTGGACAACCGCGGTAGCCAGTTCTACCTGGCAATGTACTGGGCTGAAGCATTGGCTGCTCAAACCGAAGACAAGGAATTGCAAGCGTTCTTTGCACCTTTGGCAAAATCATTAATCGAGAATGAGCAAAAAATTACAGCTGAACTCAAGGCAGTTCAAGGCAAGCCAGCAGATATCGGCGGTTACTTTATGCCTGATGCCGAGAAGTTTGAAGCGGTGATGCGCCCTAGTCCCACTTTGAATGCGGCTCTGAAAGCAGCAGGGATGTAATAGGTAAAAATGCTAAGTACATAATTTTTAAATTAAGTATAGTATTTATAGGCAAACCTTTGGGTTTGCCTTTTTAATTTATAAATACCTATTTACTATTTTTGAGTGATGCCTAAACCAAAAGACCTGGTTGAATTGAGCTATCTGAGTGAAGCGATCTCGGATATGTCTTTTCTTGGCTTAATGCGTTTATTGGAGTCAGCTCGCGCTTTTAATCAGCAAAATGGTATTACCGGAATTCTGTTGTACGACAACCAGCAGTTCGGTCAAATCATTGAAGGTGAGCGCGCAAGCGTAATGAAGGTTTGGAAGCGCATTCAGGAAGACAAGAGACATCATCGCGTTGAACTCTTGGAGATTCGGGAAATTTCGGAACGTAGTTTTCCAGAGTGGTTGCTGCGTTTCTATGGTGGTGAAACGCTCACTCGAGACTACCCAGCCCTGGCTGACATGGTTGGGGGTATGGACAAGCACAGCTTGGCCCTAATGAACAAAATGCGCGCGAGTCAGACTTAAGCAAGAAATTCCCATCGGTAGCAAAATAGGTCTATTCCATTCCTGAGGGAGCGCGGCATGCGTTTTATCGATAAGACCATTCTGGCGAGTGATATCACTCCTAAAGCCGTATTTGAAAACCGTCGCAATATCATTAAGACCGCTGCAGCAGGTGGCTTCGGTATGGCACTGGCGCCATGGTTCTCGAGAGAGGCTCTTGCTGCTACCCCAGAAAAGCTAGCGGCAACCTTAAATCCTGCTTTCGCAGATAGAGATGGTCTTACTGCGTATAAATACGTTACTACCTACAACAATTTTTATGAGTTTGGTACGGATAAGGCAGACCCAGCTGCGCATGCTGAGTCCTTACAAACGCGTCCCTGGACAATATCTATTGAGGGCTTGGTAAAAAAACCCATGACACTCGATATTGATGCGCTTCTGAAATTAGCGCCAATGGAAGAGCGTATATATCGGATGCGCTGTGTTGAGGGATGGTCAATGGTTATTCCTTGGGATGGCTACTCACTTTCTAAGTTAATTAATAAGGTTGAACCCCTGGGATCAGCAAAGTATGTGGAATTTATTTCATTGGCAGATCGCAAGCAAATGCCAGGAATTAAAAGCAACATCATTGATTGGCCCTATCGCGAAGGACTGCGTATGGATGAGGCCATGAATCCTTTGACGCTCTTGACCTTTGGCTTATATGGTGAAGTCTTACCTAAGCAAAATGGGGCTCCAGTTCGCATTGTAGTTCCTTGGAAGTACGGTTTTAAGAGTGCCAAGTCAATTGTCAAAATCCGCTTTACTGAGGAAATGCCTAAGACGAGTTGGAATCAATTTGACGCGCGTGAGTATGGTTTCTATTCAAATGTAAACCCCCAAGTAGATCACCCGCGATGGAGTCAGGCGGTTGAGCGGCGCATTGGGGATCCTAAAGGTATGTTTGCGCCGAAAATAAAGACGCAAATGTTTAATGGCTATGCTGATCAAGTAGCGAATATGTACGCGGGAATGGATCTGAAGAAGTACTATTAGTAATGAACAAACTTTATTCAGCACTTTTTAGTACCTGCATTTTGGTGCTGAGCTTTTCTGCTTATGGGCAGGGTAGTGATGTACCAGTCAAGACAATCCCGTCACTAGATGTGCCGCGCTATTTAGGTACCTGGTATGAGATTGCAAAATATCCCAATTGGTTTCAGAAGAAATGCGTGAGTAATACCAAAGCAGTCTATTCGGCCCGGACTGATGGCACTCTCAAAGTCTTGAATAGCTGTAAAACTGCTGGAGGTGAAACATCCGAGGCGGAGGGTACGGCGCGTCAGATCGGAGCAAAAGATTCTCCCAAGTTAGAGGTGCGCTTTGCCCCAGCATGGTTATCTTTCATACCCTTGGTATGGGGTGATTATTGGGTGATTGATTTAGACCCACAGTATCAGGTGGCTGTGGTGAGCGATCCAAGTCGTGAATATCTCTGGATTCTTTCTAGAACTCCGCAATTAGATAAAAAAGTCTATGAAGATGTTTTGCAGCGCATACAAAATCAACTGTTTGATATACGTAAGCTAGAGCTAACTACGCAGGCTCCTGCAAAGTAAGCTCGTAAAGTCATTTAATAAGTAATGAGGTTATGACAGCGCATTTACTGCCACCCGGTATTGAAGTTTTCGAAAGAGGCTGGCTCTCTGCGAACAATATTTTTCACTTTGGTGAGGAAGATGTCTCCTTGGTGGACTCCGGCTATTGTGCTCACCAAAATCTGACACTCGATTTAGTCCATAACGCTTTAAAAAAACACGAGCTGCCAAAGCTCAATAAGCTTGTAAATACGCATCTTCATTCGGATCACTGTGGTGGCAATGCCGCACTAGAGGAGGCATTCGGCTGCAAGATATACATTCCTGCTGCTGAAGAAGTGGCAGTGAAGAACTGGGATAGTACTTTGTTAAGCTATGACAACTTGGGGCAGGAATGTCCGCAGTTTACGCATCACAGTCTATTAATTCCAGGGCAGGAGATATTGCTTGGAAGATATCTCTGGAAAATATTATCCGCGCCAGGACACGACCCCCATTCGGTGATGTTGTATCAGGTAGAGCATCGCGTCTTAATCTCTGCTGATGCTTTGTGGGAAGAAGGTTTTGGAGTCATTTTTCCTGAGCTCTGGGGTGAAGCTGGGTTTGAAGAGGTAGCGCAAACCTTGGATTTGATTGAAAGCTTAGCGGTGGATCTCGTGATTCCAGGACATGGTGCACCGTTTATGGATGTTGCGAAAGCGTTGGCTACTGCACGCTCACGCTTGGATTACTTAGCCTCAGATCCGGATCGCAACGCACGTCACGGCGCTAAGGTGCTTCTAAAATATCGATTATTGGAATGGCGTAATCGCGATATAAATCAAGTGAATGGTTGGATTGCCAAGACGCCAGCATTAATCAGCGCAGCAAAATTACTGAATATGGATATGGACGAATTTGTTCAGTGGTTGCCTAAGGCGTTAGTGAAATCTGGCGCAGCAAAATTAGATGGCGACACCTTGATTGATCTGGCTTGATTGCTTAGTTTAAAAGCTTAGAGAAATCTTTCCGTAGACAGACCAATCATAAAGTTGGTAGGTTTGAATCACTTGTTTCGCACCACCAATTGCTATTAATAGATTTTTACTAAGGCGTTGAGTCAGCATTGCATCGATTGGCACAAACCAACCTCCGCCTGCAGCGTTATATACGGCGCCATTCTCATCCCAAAAACGAATCTGCGTACTAGGGCCTAAGTTCAGCCCAACGGTTGGATATAGCTCAAGACGGCTTGCTAGGGGTGGTAGAGCGCTTCCAGCTGGCGCTTTTGCATTAAAGCCGATCATATATCTGGCTAATGGCGAAATATCCGCAAGCACATTTTGCCCATTATCTGCTGGTTTAAAAGAAGTACTCACTTGAGGTCCCGCAAGCCATTGACCAGTATTGCCAAGTGGCGCGAATAATCTTGCGCCAACATTGGCGATCCACCCTGCCTGGCCACCCCATATTGTCAACATGGCATTGTTAGCAGAAAAGGTTCCGGTGGATTGTGCTGGAAGCTGTGGCCCATAGGCAGCGGTGTAGGCGGTATCAAGCCTAACCATGCCATGCCAATCCCCAATGTTGACGGGGTTGTAGTAGCGCAACTTCAGGGTATCGACATAATTTTGTGAGCCTTCATAGTCATGGTATCCCCAGAATTCCAGCGTATGATCTTTTGATCTATCTTGTGATGTGTTTACAAGCCCTAAAATAGATGTAGATGAAGTCTGTTCTGCAGCACTCACCAAAGCAGTAGAAATGCATAGCAAGAAAAAGATGATTGTGCGCAGAAATGCCATATAGGCATTAATATTAAATTACAAACCCCTATTTACTAAAGATTCGAAGAGGAAGTATGGAACATACCGTATTAGTTACTGGCGCTACTGCAGGTTTTGGAGAGGCGACTGCTCGCCGCTTTTTGGCTAATGGCCACAAAGTAGTTGCTGTTGGTAGAAGAGCAGAGCGCTTAGAGGCTTTAAAAAAATCTTTATCAGCGGAGCAGCAGCAAAAAATCTTCACTATGGTGGTGGATGTTTGCGATAGTGCTCAAGTCGATGCTTTAGCATCTGCCCTGCCAGCAGAGTTTTCAAAAGTTACTGTTTTAGTCAATAACGCTGGTCTTGCCCTAGGCTTGGAGCCGGCACATAAAGCATTTTTGAGTGATTGGGATCAGATGATCGACACCAACATTAAAGGGCTCGTACACATGAGTCGTGCATTTTTGCCTGGCATGGTGGAACGTAAGTGTGGCCATGTTATTAATTTAGGCTCTGTTGCCGCAAATTATCCTTATCCAGGTGGGAACGTGTATGGCGGCACCAAAGCATTTGTAAAACAATTTAGTTTAAATTTACGAGCGGATCTCATTGGTACTCCGGTACGTGTGACTTGTATTGAACCCGGAATGTGCGCTGGCACTGAGTTCTCTAATGTCCGCTTTAAAGGTGACGATGCAAAAGCAGAAAAAGTCTATACCGGTGTGCAAGCCTTGAGTGCCGATGATGTAGCAGAGACAATTTATTGGTCAGCTACTCTACCAAGTCATATTAATATCAATGTCTTAGAGGTAATGCCGGTCCAGCAAGCCTTTAATGCATTTAATGTACATCGCGGCGAGTTTTAAGGTTTAGGTTTATTCCACTGGTAAAACTTGGGGTAGACACGCATTACTACGGGGCCATCAAAGTCCCACGATTTACAGGTTCCCAAGTAAAGCGGTGGTTTGTTGCCTTCGGGGTCAAAGAAGGCTCCTGGAATGGATTGAAAGGCTGCGGTAGCAAGGTTGGTAAGTAGTTCCCGCAAATGTGTGCAGCCTTTGATTCCGCCTAGGTGAGTGTCTATCGTTTTGCGCCAACCTTTACCAATGCGCTCTCCAATCAGAGAGTCCATCGGTGGAATGGCTGCTGAACATTCTGCATGGGGTTGTTCATCCATCACTACCTCAATTTCTTGAATGACAAATTCTCTATTCAGGGTGACGCGTACCCACATATCGTGAAAGGCTTCGCCTGGTTGCCAGAGATGTGCGGTAGTCTGGAAAGGATTTGTTTTGAAATCCTTTAGATGTCCTTCGATATCCCATAAGCCATCTTCTCTGGCATAGCCCTGAAAAGTAACTTCTCTGGTATGGAGTAGAGCACGTGGTTTTGGGGCGGAGAGCATAGGGTAGGCGTCTTTAATTGCAAGGATCTCTAATAATAATGAATTACTAAAAACTGCTGACAGGCTTAATGCCAGCCTGCTCTGTAGTATCCTTTGCAGCATATGGCAAAACCTATTTCTTTAGAAAAAATTCTCTTTAGCCAAGGCTTTGGTACGCGTCGCTACTGTAGCGATTTGGTATATGCCGAGCTAGTAAAGGTGAATGGCGAGCTAGTACAGGATCCTGAAGAAAGAATTGCCACCGAAAATCTAATTCTCAATGTAGAGGGTAAGGATTGGGAGTATCACGAGAAAGCCTACTTAGCATTTAATAAGCCAGCTAACTACGAGTGCTCGCATAAAACAACGCATCATCCGAGTGTTTATAGTTTGCTGCCAAGTCCTTTTGTGGAGAGAGGTTTGCAGTGTGTTGGTCGTCTAGACTACGACACTACTGGGTTGCTCTTAATCTCGGATGATGGTCAGTTCATTCACAAAATGACGACACCCAAGAAAAATATTGGTAAGGTGTATGAGATCACCACACCAGAACCGATTACGCAGAAACAAATTGATCATTTAATGAATGGTGTTGTGCTTGATGATGATCCAAAACCTTGCTTTGCTACCGCATGCAAACAGTCGTCAGAAAATGTTTTAGCAATGACAATTGTCGAAGGTCGCTATCACCAAGTAAAGCGCATGATGGCAGCGGTTGGCAATCATGTTACCAAGCTTCATCGCACTGAAATTGGCGCATATAAAATGCCTGCCGATCTAGCCGAGGGTGAATGGCGCTGGTTGTATCCAGAAGATCTAAAACAGCTCTCGCAGAGCGTTTCTAATTAAAGGAATTCTGCTTTGATAATCGATAACTTCAATTTAGATAAAGAAATCCCCCTTTGGTCCTTGGACGCAGATGGAAAAGCAATTACGCGGCAGTTTGCTTTTGTAGACTTCAAGCAAGCTTTTGAATTTATGACGCTAGCTGCGCAATATGCTGAAGAAATTGACCATCATCCTGATTGGTCGAATTCATGGAATAAGGTGAAGGTGAGTCTAACTACCCATTCAGCTGGTACTCTGACTAAATTGGATATTCAGTTAGCAAAGGCAATGGATGCCTTTGCTTCCCAAGTAAATCAAGTGTAATTAGTGCTCTTCGCCTTCGTGGTCTTCCTCATTCATACTCATGAGGATGGTGGCTAATAAACCATAGACTACTTCGGTAGAGATCATCCCGTCTTCATCGAGCTCATCAATTAAGTCATTTAGTCGATCCTCGGTAGGCTCATTGAGCAAGGTCATTGCACACTCGCACCCATAGTCAAAATCTTCATCATTCTGGGTTTGGTTCTCTTCGGTCATATTTATCCTTAATTGAGCAATCAGGATAGCAAATTGCAGCAAAATTCGATACAGCTAAATCAATCCTTTTTGTAAGTCTCCAGCTCTATCTGTGGTGAAGGCCGCAGTACTTGCCAAAATAGTCTTGGGCTTGGTTTACAGTGCTACTTATGAAGCTATTAAAGCCAATGATTTTCTTATTTTGCCTGGTGCCCCTGGCTCGCTTAATATGGCTTGGCGCATACGATGGGTTGGGCGCTAACCCTATTGAGTTCATTACCCGCTCAACCGGTACTTGGGCGCTGGTCTTTCTCTGCATCACCTTGGCGATGACGCCTTTGCGTTTAATTACAGGTTTAAGCGCTTGGATTAAGCTGCGCCGTATGTTGGGACTCTTTTGCTTTTTCTACGCCTGCATCCACTTTTTGATCTGGTTTTGGCTGGATCAGAATTTAGATCTTCAATCGATGTGGAATGATGTTGTGAAGCGTCCATTTATTACGATGGGTTTTCTGACTTTAGTATTGCTGACCCCTTTGGCGTTGACTTCAAATCAGTGGTCAGTCCGCCAACTGGGAAGACGCTGGACCATCTTGCATAAGCTTGTATATTTGATTGCCTGTACTGCAATACTTCACTATTGGTGGCATAAGGCGGGTAAGAACGATTTAGATACCGTTTCTATTTATGGGGCAATCATTTTGCTATTGTTGATTTGCCGTATTCCTATAGTTAGAAATATTCTGCAGCGCAAACGAAACTCTGTGACTTAAAATTCCGTGGTGTAGCGCACGATTAGGCGGCGCGTTTCGACAAAACCATTCTTGATTTCCATGTCACGTCCATACTGCAGGCTAATCCTACCAAAGGGGTAGTACGCAAGTGCGCTTAATAAAAATCGCTGAGTATTTACGACATTATTCTGATAAGTATTGCCAATCGTAGTGGCACCGCCAGCGACATAAAAGTAAGAGGCACCCAAAGTGTAGTTTTGATTAATCTTATAGATTGGGCCAAGCTGTGTGGTTGTCAACGGCTTCTGGTTTAAGGAGGTATTGGTCGCTGATAAACACGCTGCAGCACACTGGCTATTCCCACCAAACCACATCGTATCCACTGCGATCATGCCATCTAGATTTTCGATGATAGGTTGTTGATAGCCCATCTGAATATCAGATCTATAACGGTTCTCACTAGTATTAAAAACTTGTTGGCTGTTATAGCCACCAGTGGGCACTGTTAAATAGCCAGCCAATCCAAAGTATTTTCTTTTCTCTCTATCAGCATACGGCCAAATGGCTGTTGCAAGTGTGATATCCCCAAACCCAGTACTTGCTGGGTAGCTTGCTAAAGAGCCTGCTGGCTTTATCGTGCCATAGGGAAGTTGTAGATACGATATGGCTGGTAGATCTTTTATCGCATAACTCGTGCTAACACGGGCGATCGCACTTTGAGTGCCAATATCAGGACTGCCATATGGCCTGGTTGATACAGCCGTACCATTTCTATAAAAAGTGCTGTTATCTGTATTAACGTAGCTAATCATCGCGTGACTCTTCCCCGGTAGGGGCGCAACAATATCGTTAGGTTGTAGATCAATTGCCAAGACAGTCGTTGGTAACGCCAAGAGGGTGAGGGCAATAAAGCGAGTTAAATTCATGCCAGCATTGTAATTAATATAAAAAGAAGAGGTAATGCAGGGCTACCCTACAATAGGCTGCATGAATATACCCCTCTCAAAGCTAAGTCCATTCCTCTTATTAATGGGTGTCGTAGCCTGCTCTCAAACTGCTCCTAAACCCCCTGGGTCAACTACTTTTTCTCCTTACAGCCCGCAGCAGATTCAGGAATTTAATAAACAGCCTCTTTCTCCGGTGGAGGGTCCGTTTGGCCCGGTGGATCGGCAGGCAGAAGATCTTCGTCTGGCTAAAGAACGCGCATTAGATTCAAAATTTTATAATCAACCAAAAGGCGAAGAAGAGGCTGAGGCAATCGAAACACAATCAGCTGATCCCTACCAGGCTACAAAACCACTTTTAACCTTCTAAGCAAGAATAAGTTCTGGCATTGAATTGAATTGCAATAGTGCTTGAGCTTCTTGAGGTGTAGCATTTAGCCATGCGCTAAATAGCTCGGAACGTAATGGAACCACGGTACGTTTTTCATCTTCAGGTTTATGCATACGCTGCATGACTGGATGGTCAGCAGCATTAATTGTGAGCATGGAAAAAGAAACAATCAGTTCACCAGTCTCTGGTTCAGTCCAAGTATCCCAAATTGAAGCTATGGCCATTGGTTCTTGATTGGCTTGCTTGATGGTAGAACGTACTGCTTTGCCTGACTCATAACAAGGCTCATAAAAAGCATCTGCTAAAGCTAGGGCGTAATGCCGCTTAACCCAAGCATGTTTATATGAGGGTTTTTCAGCTACTGTTTCTGCTCTGGCGTTATAGGTCTTTCTACCAAATGTTTCCTCTTTGGCCCAAGATGGTAGTAGGCCAAAGCGTGCCAAACCAATGGCAGTTCGGTCGGTATTGTGGCTTTTGAGAATGATCGGCCCAGAGTAAGTCGGAAAGATATCGTGGGCGTTAGATGCGGGCAGATCAAGGTCAAAATGGGATTTAACCCAATCTACGTTGGTAGTCGTGAGGTATTGAACACACATGGCTTGATTTTACTGCTGCTTATGACGATTTATTGAATGCCTACTGGTAAAATTGAGGTCAAATTTTAGAAAGATCTATTCCTAATGAAACCTTTTACTTCGATATCCAATTCAATAGTAGTCCGCTTTATTGCTGCTGGCTTATTCTCTGCTGCCCTGATGGGTGGTGCTCATGCGCAACAAAGTGGTTTACCAATTAATGCTGCGGCATCAGTTAATGGCGTGATTATTACTAATGACATGGTTGAACAAGGTATTAAGGCTGCCATTTCTCAAGGACAAAAGGATTCTCCAGAATTGCGCAAAGTGGTGATAGAAAAGTTTATTGAGGTGCTCTTGCTTTCACAGCAAGCTGAGAAAGATGGTCTAGCAAATTCTGAGAGAGCTAACACGCAATTAGCCATGATTCGCCAAAATTATTTAGCAGATCTTGAGCTATCTACTTATATGTCAAAAAATCCCATCACTGATGCAGATGTCCAGGCTGAATACAACAAAGAGCTTGCCTCTTTGGGTCCGCAAGGCATGATTGTGGAGTACAAGGTGAGTGATATTGCAGTAGCTAGCGAAGCCGATGCTCAAGCAGCGTTGGCCCGTATCAAGAAAGGCGAGGCATTCGATAAGGTTGCCAAGAGCGTTTCTTTGGCGCCAAACAAGGTACAGGGTGGTGCCGTAGGCTGGATTCAGCCTGGTCAGATAGCCCCGCAATTGTCTTCAGTGTTGATTTCTCTTGCAAAGGGTCAGGTTTCACCAGCGCCAGTTCAGGTGCAACAAGGTTGGTACTTAATTAAGTTGGAAGATAAAAAATCAACCAAACCACCTTCATTTGAACAAGCAAAGCAAGCTATTCGTTCTGGGATGATGCAAAGAAAGCAATTTGAGTTCTTGAGTCAGATTGCAAAAGACGCCAAGATCGTAGTGCAGTAAAAATAGATAAAAGCAGCTGTAGTTGGATAAAAGGACTCCTCGGAGTCCTTTTTATTTACGCTCTAATGTAATAAAGCTGAAGGTAATGTCACCTTCCGAGCCGGGAGTGCGCTCAACCTCTTTCCAAGCGGATAGATTGGGTACTTCGAAAAAGGTGTCGCCACCCTCAATATCTAAATCGATTTCAGTAATGTAAAGACGATCGGCCTTATCAAAGGCTTGCTTAAAAAGTTGTTCACCACCAATGACAAAGACACGCTCAAACTCGCTTAAGCTATTCAAGGCTTCATCTAACGATCCAACTAACTCGCCGCCGGTTGCGACGTAGTTAGTATTGCGGCTCACTACGATATTGCGACGACCAGGCAGAGGGCGTCCAATCGATTCCCAGGTCTTGCGTCCCATGATGACTGGATGACCCATAGTGACACGCTTGAAGAACTGTAAATCAGCCGAGATCTTCCAAGGCATTTGATTATCACGACCAATGACGTAATTACGTGAGCGCGCAACAATCATAGAGATAGCAGGTTGAGTCATAAGTACGATTCTTAAATGGCTACAGGAGCTTTAATATGGGGATGGGATTCATAGCCAACAATTTCGAAGTCTTCAAACTCGTAATCAAAAATTGAATCTGGCTTACGTAAAATATTGAGTTTAGGCAATGGTAAGAAGTCTCTAGAGAGCTGTAGATCAACTTGTTCTAGATGGTTGCTATATAAGTGGCAATCACCACCTGTCCAAATAAAATCACCAACCTCTAGATTGCATTGTTGCGCCATCATATGGGTGAGCAAGGCATAGCTAGCGATATTGAATGGTACGCCCAAGAAAATATCAGCGCTGCGTTGATAGAGTTGGCATGATAATTTTCCATCGGCTACATAAAACTGGAAGAATGCGTGGCAAGGCGCTAAAGCCATGCGCGGAATATCTGCTACGTTCCATGCGGAAACAATGATGCGGCGTGAGTCTGGATTCTTCTTAATAGTCTCTACTACTTCGGAGATTTGATCGATATGCTGACCGTTTGGTGCGGGCCATGAGCGCCACTGATAGCCGTAGATAGGGCCTAAATCACCATCAGGCGCAGCCCATTCATTCCAGATGGAGACACCACGATCTTTGAGCCAATTATTGTCCGTGCTACCTTTGAGAAACCAGAGTAATTCGTAAATGATGGATTTGAGGTGCAGTTTTTTAGTGGTCACCATCGGAAAGCCGTCAGCCAAGTTAAAGCGCATCTGGTGCCCAAATACGGAGACCGTGCCAGTTCCAGTCCTATCAGACTTTTGAACCCCCTTGGCGAGGACTTCCTTCATGAGATCGTGATATTGACGCATATATATTGGCTAAAAGTGGTTATGTATTAACAAACTAAGGATAGCTTACTCGAATGTGGGCGACTTTACTCCCAGTACCTTGTGAAGCTTAGGGGACGTGGTCGTATATTGGAGTTGAATCTGCTTTTCGGGGTTCAGATACTCGGCAGCTGCAAAAGCGGCTAAGGCAGCCTCATGAAATCCAGAAAGAATCAGTTTTTTCTTGCCCGAGTAGACATTGATATCGCCAACGGCATAAATTCCTGGGATGCTAGTTTCAAATTTTGCGGTATCAACACAAATTTGTTTGCGATCGATATCCAGGCCCCACTCTGCAATCGGCCCTAATTTAGGAGAGAGTCCATAAAATACCAAAAGGTCGTCTAAGGGGATTTGCTTCGATTCACCATCAATATTCGTGAAAGTGATCTCAGTAAGTAATTCATCTTGCGCTGTATAAGCAGTTACTTGCCCGATGAGAAGTTGCATTTGATTCTGGGCGCAAAGCTCACGCATTTTGGCAATCGATTTTGGAGCTGCTTTGAATTCATCGCGTCGATGAATTAAGGTGACACTAGCAGCAATTTCAGAAAAATGAATTGCCCAATCCAAGGCGGCATCCCCACCACCGCAAATTACAATTTTTTGGTTTGCAAATTGCTCAGGATTTTTGACGTGATAGAAGACTTGCTGATTGACATAGGCATCAATGCCTTCAAGGTTCATAGTGCGAGGCTGGAAGGCCCCTACACCCGCAGCGATAAAAACTGTTTTGCTAATGAAGTGCTTATCTAGTGAGGTGCCAATCAGAAAGCGGCCATCAGCTTGACGCTCTAGCTTGCTCACCTCTTGACCCAAATGAAATTGGGCGCCAAATGGCTCAATTTGCTTTAGTAAATTATTGGTGAGTTCACGTCCAGTGCACACTGGAATTGCGGGAATGTCATAGATAGGTTTGTCTGGGTAAAGTTCGATGCATTGACCGCCCACTGCTGGCAGTGAATCAATGACATGAGCTTTAATTTCTAGCAGGCCTAATTCAAAAACCTGAAAGAGGCCCACTGGACCGGCGCCAATAATAAGGGCATCGGTTTCTATGGGTGAGTGCGACACGAACTGAATGGATTAGAAAATTACTTTACTAGCTGATCAAGTTTGCTCTTAACGTCTTTCCACTCATCAGCATCTGGAAGTGCTGCTTTAGACTTTGTAATCGAAGTCCAGGAAGGGGAGAGGTCAGCATTGAGCTTGATGAATGCTTGTTGATCGCCGGGTACATCGTCTTCGGCATAAATCGCATTTACTGGGCACTCTGGTACGCAAACTGCACAGTCAATGCACTCATCCGGGTCGATGACTAAAAAATTAGGACCTTCACGAAAGCAGTCAACAGGACAAACATCAACACAGTCGGTGTATTTGCAACGGATACAAGCTTCGGTAACAACGTAAGTCATGGCGGTTTTGTTCAAGAGCCCCAAAAAGCCGGGTGCTAAGTTATAAAACCTCGATTTTAGCCGAAATAGCCTATTTTTCAGGCGAAAGGGTTAATTTACTTGAGGTAAAGTTCCCACTATGAATACACAAGCCAGCAAGCAAAAACCCAAAATTCTCGTGGCAAGAGCCATTTTTCCGGAGGCTTTGGCCAAGCTGGAGGAGTCTTTCGAGGTTCGCTCTAATCAAGGGGATCGGATTTTTAGTCCCGAAGAGTTGCAAAAAGAACTCTCCGGTGTTGTAGGGGCTTTAGTCGCAGGCAGCGAAAGAATTGATGCTCAAGCCCTTGCTCATGCCAAAGATCTCAAGGTGGTGGCCAATATCTCTGTGGGGTACAACAATTTTGATGTACCAGCAATCACTGCAGCTGGCGTGATGGCTACCAATACTCCGGATGTATTAACAGACACCACAGCGGATTTTGGTTTTGCTTTGTTGATGGCAACAGCAAGACGCATCACCGAATCGGAACATTGGGTGCGTGCAGGCCAATGGGATAAGTGGTCAATTGTGAACAACCCACTTGGTATGGATTTACATCACAGCACCGTGGGTATTATTGGTATGGGCCGTATTGGTCAGGGCATTGCTAAGCGTGCTTTAGGTTTTGGTATGAATGTTATTTATCACAATCGCAGTCATTTATCAGAAGCTGATGAAAAGGCTTGTGGCGCAAAGTACGTTTCTAAAGAAGAATTACTTCGCACTGCCGATCATGTGGTTTTGGTTTTGCCATACAGCGCTGAGAGTCACCATACGATTGGCGCCAAAGAAATCGCTTTCATGAAACCGACTGCAACCCTCATAAACATTGCCCGTGGCGGTATTGTGGATGATGCGGCTTTGGCCCAAGCGCTGCAAGAGAAAAGAATTTTTGCTGCTGGCCTTGATGTATTTGAGGGTGAGCCAAAAGTGCATCCAGAGTTGCTTAAATTAAGCAACGTTGTGCTTGCTCCACACATTGCTAGTGCTACAGAAAAAACGCGTAGAGCAATGGTAGATTTAGCTGTAGATAATTTACGTGCAGCACTTGAGGGAAAAAAACCGCCTAGCCTCATTAATGCGGAAGTGCTTAAGTCTTAGTAAAGCCAATCAAATTCATAAAGTAGTTGTAGTAGAAAAAAATAAAGCCAAGTCATGCTTGGCTTTATTGCTTGAAGCAATGCTTCGAATCAATATTGGCTATTCAGCGTCAATTTCTTCTGTAAGCTCGCGCATTGCTAATTCAATACCACCGAATTTTCCAGCAACCCAGTTATACACTTTGCAGGCAATCCATAGCAATCCAAAGCCTAGCAGGGCATTGAGAATGAGTGCGGAAAGTACAGTAAATCCTGGAATAGCCCCATCACGAATAAAGGCTACGAATAGCGCCAGTAAAACAATGGGTACCGAGAAGCAGAGGTAAACCAAAACTAAAGTTTTGGCGGTGTGCATTGGGTCGAGAAAGACGAGTTCTTTTTTGGTGAGTTTCATGATGACGCAATCTTAAAGCAGTCCATCAAAAAGCGCTATATCTACCCAGTCTCCAGCGGCAATATTTCCCTGGTCGTGACCAAGAATCACAAAGCAATTAGCCTCACTCATAGAGCGCAAAATTCCGGCGCCTTGGCTGCCAGTCAGTCTGACCGAAGGCTTACCATCAGCTCCTCGTCCCAAGATGGCGCGCTGAAACTCGGTGCGACCTGGTTTTTTCCGGATTGGTGCCTCGGCTATTGCTTGGGTCAATGGAGGTTCGGTTTGATTTGCGCCGTTCAGTTGCAAAAGAGCTGCGCGGACAAATTGATAGAAGGTCACCATCACTGCCACTGGATTTCCTGGCAAACCAAAGAAGAGGGTTTTGCGAGCAGGTGATTTTCCAGCCACTGGCTTGAGGACTCCAAAGGCCATGGGGCGTCCGGGACGCATCGCAATTTTCCAAAAACCGACATCGCCTAGTTCTTGCATGATCTGTTTTGTGAAATCCGCCTCACCTACAGATACGCCACCAGAAGAAATAAGTACATCTGATTTACTGGCTGCTGCAATAAAGGCTTGCTTCAAAGAGGCGGGGTCATCGCGCACAATGCCGCAGTCAATGATGTCTAGATTGAGTCGATTTAGTAGGCCAGTCAGACTATAGCGATTGCTGTCATAAATGCTACCTGCATCTAAGGGTTCACCCAGAGTGCGTAATTCATCGCCTGACGAAAGGATGGCTACTTTAAGCCTGCGCTTAACTGGTAGGGATGCAATACCGAGTGATGCGGCTAGACCCAGATCGGAAGGACGTAGCAAGCGACCGGCTGAAATGGCAGGCTTGCCTTGTTGCAGATCTTCACCACGTAAGCGCCTGTTCTCACCAAGTTTTAATTGATCCTGCTTGAATTCAATTGCGAGATCATCTTTGCTAGTTGTAAATTCTTGTGGAATGACCGTATCGCATCCAACCGGCATGACCGCACCGGTCATGATCTTGAGGCACTCTCCTAGTCCAACACTGCCTTCATAAGGCTTGCCTGCAAATGCAGTACCAATAATCTTTAGTGAGATAGTTGGGTAACTCGTATCGAGGCATTTGCCATCAAATGCATAGCCATCCATAGCGGAGTTGTCTGCAGCGGGAACATCGATTGGTGAAAGAAGATCTTTTGCTAGGATTCGATTGATTGCTTGATCTAGCGCCACAGTTTCAATGTCGGCAGGATCATTAATGGCTGCAGATTCAGCAATGAGGTCATCTACCAACTCGGCAATAGCCTTACGTGCATCATTCACATGGAGTGAGGAAGTCATCAGGATGGGCTGGTTTGGTGAATGGTTCATGCTGATACCGCTTCTAGTGACTTGAGTTCTTCGGGGGTATTCACGTTGGCAAAAACCAAAGGATCATTAAAGATCACTGTACCGCTGCGTAACTCTTTAAACCAGCGATCTATTTTCAGATCACCCTTCAGTAGAAAGTGGGTAAGAGAGTCTAGTAAGTTTGCGCGCATCAAACAAAATACAGGCTGAGCCCATACCTTGCCATCTACCTCCTTGCTAGAGGCATAGACCAATTGAAAATCACCACGCTCCATCTCAGCACTCATTAGCTCCGCGAGATTGTTGGGAAGCAAGGGTGAGTCACAAGGAGAAGTAAGAAGGAGGGGAGTTTTGCATGCCTTCAGACCAACAGAGAAGCCAGCCAAGGGGCCTGAGAAGTCTGGAGTTTCATCCATGATCACGGGGTATCCATAGCTCGCATACTTTGTAATATTGCGGTTGGCATTAATGATGATGGACTGAGTTTGAGGCTTGAGCTTTGCAATGGCTGACTCTATCAATGGCTTGTCATGGAAAGGAATTAATCCTTTATCAATGCCGCCCATTCGTTGTGCGCGCCCACCTGCGAGAATGAGCCCAGTGATGTCTTTACTTGAAATCATTAGCCACCAATGTAAGACATTTCAACCTTGCGATTGCCGGAGGCTAGATTCGCAGTATGAGAACCACGAATTTCTGAATAGTGATCTTCGCGAGTCGACCAAGTATTCATTACGGCATTAGCAATTTCTAAATCTGATTTGCCAGAGCGTAATAGAGTTTTGAAATCAAAACCTTCGTTGGCAAAAAGGCAGAGGTACATTTGCCCATCGGTAGAAATGCGCGCCCTTGTACATTCATGGCAAAAGGTTTGAGTAACACTAGAGATCACTCCAATTTCACCTGAGCCATCAACGTAACGCCAGCGCTGTGCAACTTCACCGGTGTAATTAGCCTCAATGGTTTCCAATGGAAAGACTTCATTAATGCGGGCAATCACTTCTTTGGAGGGCAGGACTTGCTCCATATTCCAACCATTGGAGCTACCCACATCCATAAATTCAATAAAGCGCAGAATGACACTGCTACCTTTAAAGTGTTTTGCCATCGCTACGATCTCATGATCGTTGGTACCTTTTTTGACGACCATGTTCACTTTGATGTTTTGGAAGCCAACCTCTTGCGCTGCTTTAATACCGTCAAGCACATCAGCGACTGGAAAATCAACATCATTCATTTTTTTGAATATCGCGTCATCTAGTCCATCGAGGCTTACCGTTAATCGTTGTAGGCCTGCTGCTTTTAAGGCAGCCGCTTTTTTACGCAGAATGCTACCGTTGGTTGTTAGTGTCAGATCAAGCGCCTTACCTTCGGATGTCTGAATCTTTGCCAGCATCTCAATCAACACTTCTAAGTTCTTGCGAAGCAAAGGCTCGCCACCAGTTAACCTAATTTTTTCAACGCCTAATGTGGCGAAGATAGAGGTGAGGCGAGTGATTTCTTCAAAGCTGAGTAATTCTTTATGAGCAAGATAGGGATAGTTTTGATCGAATACTTCTTTGGGCATGCAATAAGTGCAACGGAAATTGCAGCGATCCGTTACGGAGATACGGAGATCTCTTAGGGCGCGCCCCCGAGTATCTTTGGTATGACCATGAGGCGTGACAAGTTGCGAGCCAATAGAAGGCGCTAGGCCTCTGCCTTCATCAATGCGGATCGGGATTACTTTTGGGTTTACTTTTTCAACCATGATCTCAATTATGGCTGTGAAACGGGGTTTCTGCCAAACCGCCAAATATCCTTTTGGGATAAATGGCAGTCTGGAGAAAAGCTTGAATAAGCGTTAAACCGTTTTTTCTTGGCCGCCGGTTTCCACTAAAACCATTGGACCTTCAGGAATACTTGCTGCAGGCTTAGGTGTTCTACCTAAGTTTTGGATACTAGGTTCACCCTGTATCTGGCTTTGTGCTTCAGCGTGCTTGGAAGAGTCGGTGGCAACCCAAATCATGCCAGCTGATTGCACAACGCTATGCAAAGGCGTTTCTTCAAGTGCCTGGAAGGCAACTTTAGGAAGTTCCGGCGCAGGCTTAGCAATCACTTCTAACTTAGCAGCTGCAGCAACTGGTGCTGGAGCAGATGCTGGAGCTGAAGTCGGAGCCGGAGCCGGAGCAGAATTTTGTGCAGGGCGATTCGATTGACGTGGAGCACGTGGTGCGCGCTCTGGTCTTTCTTGCTTCTCTGTAACGGGTTTTGCATTGCCAAAGCTATTAGCAAGGTTTTGCATTGGCATAGTGGCAGATGTACCAGCCATCCCTACGGGAGGGCCTGCAAATGGACTTGCTGATGGAGTAGCGGAAACAGCAGTTGCTGCATCACCATTCTCTGTACGCTCACCACGTTGACCGCGACCACGACCACGACGGTTGCGACCACGACCACGACGCTCTTCACCATCAGCACTCGGAGTTGCTTCGCCAGCAGGAGCCGCTTCAGTTGCAGGGGTTGCTGCTGCTGGATTAGCTTGACGCTCTGGCTTTGGACCATTCTGGTTACGATTGCCGTTGCGGTTGTTACGGCTACGATTGTTATTAGTGCCTTCTGCTGGAGTGCCATCGGCCGCAGTTGCTGCTGGGCGCTCTGTACGCTCACCGCGACGATTACGGCCACGATTGCGATCATTACCATTGCGGCCTTGATTGCGACCACGTGGGTTACTTGGCGCAGGCTTTTCTTCAACAGCAGGAGATGAACCAAAAAGGCTCTTAATAAATCCAAAGAAACCACCAGAGCTCTCTGCTTTGACTGTTTCAGTACGGGCAGGACGAGGTTGGCTAATTGGTGCAGGTTGTGTTGGAGTGATGCCTTTAACGGCAGCTTCTGGACGCACTTTGACATCAGCGTCTTTTTTGCTAACGGTTGTGTCTGTTTCCAATTCGCGAGCAGCTTCTTCTGCCATGACATAGCTAGCCTTTTGATCATCAAGACGTGGATCATCATGACGCAAACGCTCTAGTTTGTAATGTGGAGTTTCTAAATGCTTGTTTGGAACCATCAAGACATTGACTTTGAAGCGAGTTTCAATCTTGATTACTTCAGCACGTTTTTCATTCAATAGGAACGCAGCCACTTCGACTGGTACCTGTGTATGAATCGCTGCTGTGTTTTCCTTCATTGCTTCTTCTTGGATGATGCGCAGAACTTGCAATGCAGAAGATTCAGTGTCGCGAATGTGGCCTGTGCCGTTGCAACGTGGGCAGGTTACATGGCTACCTTCAGATAATGCTGGACGCAAGCGTTGACGTGACATTTCCATCAGGCCAAACTTGGAGATCTTACCCATCTGTACACGAGCGCGGTCATGGCGCAAAGCATCGCGCAAGCGATTCTCAACATCCTTCTGAGCCTTGCTGGATTCCATATCGATGAAGTCGATCACGATCAAGCCACCCAAGTCACGTAAACGTGCTTGACGGGCGATTTCATCCGCAGCTTCTAAGTTTGTACGAGTAGCTGTTTCTTCAATATCAGAACCACGAGTTGCGCGAGCTGAGTTCACGTCAACTGAAACTAAAGCTTCGGTGTGGTCGATCACGATTGCGCCGCCTGATGGCAGTGGCACAGTACGTGAGTACGCAGTTTCGATTTGATGTTCAATCTGGAAACGAGAGAACAACGGCACGTCATCTTGATAGCGCTTCACGCGTGGCAAGTTGTCCGGCATGACTACCGACATAAATGCGGCAGCTTGTTCGTAGATGTCATCAGTATCGATGAGGATCTCGCCAATATCAGGCTGGAAGTAATCACGAATAGCGCGAATCACTAGGCTAGATTCGAGGTAAATCAATAGTGGAGCAGAGTTGCCTTTAGCAGCCTCATCAATCGCTTTCCACAACTGCATGAGGTAACTTAAGTCCCATTGCAATTCTGTAGCGTCACGACCAATACCAGCTGTACGAGCAATGATGCTCATGCCATCTGCTACTTCTAGTTGAGCCATCGCTTCGCGGAGTTCTTGGCGGTCTTCACCTTCAATACGGCGAGAAACACCACCTCCACGTGGGTTATTTGGCATTAAGACCAAATAGCGGCCTGCCAAGGAAATAAAGGAGGTGAGTGCAGCACCTTTTTGGCCGCGCTCTTCTTTTTCTACTTGAACAATGATTTCCTGACCTTCGCGCAAGGCATCCTTAATGGAAGCGTTGCGGACGTCGATTCCTTCTTTAAAGTAGCTGCGGGCTACTTCCTTGAATGGCAAAAAGCCATGACGTTCTTCGCCGTAATTGACAAAGCAGGCCTCAAGGGAAGGTTCAATTCGGGTAATGACACCTTTGTAAATATTGCCTTTGCGTTGTTCGCGACCGGCGGCTTCGATATCGATATCAATCAGTTTTTGACCATCAACGATGGCAACTCGCAACTCTTCTTGTTGAGTTGCATTAAACAACATGCGTTTCATATAACACTCTCCTATGGGGGAGGGCGTCGTTGCGCGCTGCGTTAGGGGACAAGTTAGATGCCGCTTGGGACTAAGCCTAAGGCGGTATATGAGTGTGGATCATGCAAATCTAGGCATTTTTTGCCTAGTTCACCCAGTTAACGGTTGGTTAAATCGGTGCCACACTTGACGATCGCCGCAGAGACCTCCTTTAGGTCATCAATGCAGGCGCGCGCCTAAAAAACTGTCTTCTAATCGCGGGTCGCGGCATACGGCACACCAACCCTGCGCCTCATTACAACGGGGGAGGGGCAACCCCGGGAGTCTTTTAAAGGGCGACTCCAAGCTCCACGATTCAAACCTGACTTCAGGCTCGTCTCGGGCCAATAAATTGGCTAGAGCGTTGATTATACGGCACAAGTTGCGTGACAATGGGGTATTGTTGAGTCCCTTGTCATCCCTCGCTGGGGTCACAAGAGAGATAAATCATGAAATCCGAACCCATTTCCAAGCCTTCTACGGTAAAAACGCCCTCTACCTCAGTGCCCGCTGCGGTGCGCCTTCAGACCATTGGTCCGGAAGAGGCTGGCCAGCGTTTGGATAACTATTTACTGCGCTGGGCTAAAGGAGTCCCTAAAAGCCACGTTTACCGAATTATTCGTTCAGGAGAGGTCCGGGTCAATAAAAAGCGGGCTGAGCCAACAACGCGCCTCATTGAGGGTGATGTGGTGCGCTTACCGCCGGTTCGAATTGCCGAGCCTGCCCAAATTGCTGCTGTTAATAGTGCTCAAACCAAATCCCGGGCGCATGGCTATTCCGACAAAATGCCTATCCTTTTTGAGGATGAGGCACTCTTAATTGTGAATAAGCCAGCCGGTTTGGCTGTTCATGGCGGATCAGGTATTGCCCTTGGGGTCATTGAGACCTTGCGCATTACCCGTCCAGAACTCAACTTTCTGGAATTGGTACATCGCTTAGATCGCGATACCTCTGGAGTATTGCTCTTGGCTAAAAAGCGCAGTGCTTTAGTAGAGTTACATCGTCAAATCCGCGAGGGTCAAACTGACAAGCGTTACTTCTTACTCGCGCATGGTGAAATCGTTCAGGGCGCACAAACCATGCAACTAAAGTACCCGTTGCATAAATATCTACTGCCCAATGGTGAGCGTCGCGTTCGCGTTGACCCAGATGGTTTACCAAGCCATACCGCTTTGCGAGTCACTAAAACATTGAAGCGTGAAGATGCCACCATTACTTTGGCTGAGGCTCAACTCAAGACAGGACGTACCCATCAGATCCGGGTGCACTTGCTAAAGCTGGGCCACGCAATTTTGGGCGATGATAAATACGGCTTTGAAGATTTAGATAAGGCGATTAAATCAAAACGCCTTTATCTGCATGCGCATCTAGCTGGTTTTACGCATCCCCGAACCGGTGAAAAGATGCGTATTGAGTCACCATTGCCCCCAGAATTTACCGCCATGATGAAAACTTTTGAGCAGTAAGAATAAGAATTCAGAAGAATGCCGCATACAAATAAATCAAATCGACCTTATGACCTCATTGTTTGGGATTGGGATGGAACCATTATGGATTCCACACCAACGATCGTGCATTGCATTCAGCAAGCGTGCCGCGATTTAGGTTTTAAGGCGCCCGATGATACCTTGGCCAGTTCAGTGATTGGCTTGGGTATTCAGGACTCATTAAGAAGAGCGGTGCCTTGGGTTGAGCCAATTCATTTTCAAAAACTCACAGAACGTTTTCGCTATCACTACTTAGCAAAAGACCATGAGCTTGATTTGTTTGTCGGCATCCGTGAGCTCTTGCAAGAATTACATGATCAGCAGTATTTACTGGGCGTTGCTACGGGCAAGTCCCGTGTGGGTTTAGACCGCTCACTCAAGCATCATCAAATTGGCCATCTTTTTCATGAGACCCGAACTGCCGATGAATCTTTCTCTAAGCCTCATCCGGGAATGTTGCTGGAGTTATCGGATGTGATGCAGGTGCCGACACGCCGTATGTTGATGATTGGCGATACGACGCATGATCTAGATATGGCAGCCAATGCTGGTGTTGATGCGGTAGCTGTTACCTATGGGGCTCATCCCCCGAGCACTCTAAAGGAGTCACCATCATTAGTGCATGTAGATGATGTTGTGCAGCTTTCGCAGTGGCTTAAAAATAATGTGTAATTTCATAATTGAATGAGTTAATTAGTAAGTAAATTAGCAAGACTGAGGAATTTAAAAGATGGAAAACAATCCAAACCCAAACTGGGAACGTCAAGCGCTTGAACATCTTCTCTTGGAGAATTTAAAAGAGACTCGCAAAGCCCGTCGCTGGAAAGCGGTATTACGAGTACTTACATTGCTAGTCATCGTGGGCGCACTTCTTTCGATATTTGATTTTCATCTACCAGGCAAGGGCATGGGGGTTGAAAAGCATACGGCCTTAGTGACGCTCGAAGGTGAAATTTCCTCTAGCTCAATGGCCAATGCAATGGATATCAATTCCTCTTTATTAGCAGCTTTTGAGAATGAGCAAAGCGCTGGTGTTGTATTGCGCATTAACAGTCCCGGCGGCTCTCCAGTTCAGGCAGGGATCATTAATGATGAGATTCATCGCTTACGTAAATTACATCCTAAAAAACCATTTTATGTAGTGGTTGAAGATATTTGCGCTTCAGGTGGTTACTACGTTGCAGTAGCGGCCGATCAAATCCTGGTTGATAAAGCCAGCTTGGTTGGGTCTATTGGCGTAATCATGGAGGGCTTTGGTTTTACGGGTTTGATGGATAAGCTAGGCGTTACTCGTCGCATGATTACCTCAGGCTCTAATAAAGGCATGATGGATCCATTTAGCAAAGAGAATCCCAAGCAAGTTGAAATGGTGAAGACCATGATTGATGAGATTCATCAGCAATTTATTACGGTAGTGAAAGAGGGGCGCGGGGATCGCTTAAAAGATGTGCCGGATTTATTCTCTGGGCGTATTTGGAATGGTGAGCAGGCTGTGAAGATCGGCTTAGCAGATGGTTATGGCACGGTTGAATCGGTTGCGCGCGATATTTTTAAGGCGCCGGATATTCTGGACTACACCATGAAAGAAAACTTTGCTGAGCGTGTTGCCAAACGCTTTGGTGCTGAGGCTGGAGCGGCTGCCGGTAAAGCTCTGGTAAAGACCCCAGATCTAAAGTAAAACGAAGGCGCTAAAGATCTAGGCCAATAGTAGAAATACTGTTGGCCTATTTTGTAATGGGGCGCAGGCAGCTTTATTCGGATAGCGTTTACGCCAATCCGCAATCGATAGGGTTGTGATCATTTCTGATGGCAGGCTGAGATCTACTCCAAGACAGAGCAAGCTTTGTGGCGCCAATGAATTGAGACAAGCCATCAACATCGCAGTATTGCGATATGGAGTCTCAATCCAAATTTGGGTTTGTTGTAATTTGCGAGACTCCACTTCGAGTTGTTTGAGTTTGGCGGTTCGCTCATGAGCATCATTTGGAAGATAGCCCTGAAAAGCAAAGCGTTGGCCATTCAGTCCGCTAGCCATTAGCCCCAGCAAAATCGAGCTTGGGCCCACAAGTGGCCTTACTGTGGCGCCTAGCTTATGTGCTGCTAACACTAACTCTGCACCTGGATCCGCCACCCCTGGTACGCCTGCCTCCGACATTAAACCCATGTCATTTCCAGCAAGTAAGGGCTTGAGTAAATCTGCAGGTTTTACCGAGTCACCATACTTAGCATTGCGAGCTGCTCCACGCCATTCACTCATTTGCATTTCTTGGATGGTGCATGCCAATGGTGACACAGCATCAATGGCTTTTAAGAGGGCGCGCGCTGTTTTAGCGTCTTCCACAATCCAATGTTTTAGCTTGGCGGATTGCGTAATAGTTTCGGATGGCAGTACCCAAGGTAATTGCTCTACACGACCATCGTCACCCAATGTGTTGGGAACTAAATACAGAGTACCGAGCTTAGTCATGAATTACTTTTTGTTTTAAGTTTTAGATGGAATCGCAAAACCTGCATCACGCAGCAGGCCTGTCAATGCAATCAGCGGCAAACCAATTAAAGCAGTTGGGTCATCACTTTTAATCGACTCTAGGAGGCTGATGCCTAGACCTTCAGACTTAGCGCTGCCGGCACAATCGTATGGCTCTTCAGCAAGTAAGTAGGCCTCTAAAACACTGTCAGATAGTTTACGAAAGGTCACTTCAGTGGGAACGCATAAAGTAGTTTGGGTATCGCCCTTCATTAGGCATAGAGCAGTTTGGAAAATGACTGTTTGACCGCGCATGAGTTGCAACTGAGCAAGAGCCCTTTCAAAATTACCAGGCTTTCCAATAGCTGCGCCACAGAGGTCCGCAACTTGATCGGAGCCAATCACCCAGGTATGAGGATGTTCTTTAGCAACGGCTGCTGCTTTTGCGTGCGCAAGGCGTAATGCCAATTCGAGCGTGCTCTCACCGGTGAGTGGCGTCTCATCCACTTTAGGTGAGATCACTTCAAAAGGAATGCGCAGACGCTCTAAAAGTTCACGGCGATATTTCGACGTAGATGCCAAGATGAGACTTGGGTTTTGAGGCGAGCTGCTTGAGATACTCATGGTGTTCTGCACTTTCGGGCTGGCATTCATTTAGACTAATGCTATGAATCGTAATCAAGTTTTACCTCAAGTCGAACTATCTGCTGAACCTAGTGCTTTGAAGAGGGTGGATTTTTGCGCCCCCCAATCCTATAAAGGGACTGGTTTTTTAAGCATCCCAGATATGCCCAGGGTGGCCCAGGAGGCTTCAGCCATTAATGCAGGGGATGGCTTTGATTGGTCGGTTCAAACCCACTTTGAAGATGCTCCTGGCAGTGATCCACATCAAATTCTGGAATTAGGTCTGAAAGGCCGTTTGCACCTGGTTTGCCAGCGTTGTTTGCAGGATTGCGCCGTAGATTTGGATGAAAACCGTCGATTTTTGCTGGTTACTACTGATGAGGAGGCCGATTCGTACCCCTTAGAGGACGAAGAGCAAGAACCGTTGGTCGTTACCCAGCATTTCAACCTACTGGAAACCATTGAGGATGAGATTTTGTTGTCCTTACCCTTGATTCCAAAGCACCCAGAGGGATTTTGCGAACCCCATGCTTCCACCTTTGGGGATGAGGCGGATGAAGATGCCCCAAATGAGCGGGAAAATCCCTTTAACATATTGAAAAATATGAAGAAAAACTGAAATCAGAGGTTTGATTTCTATTGTTGTTTTGAGGACGTTTTGTCAATAAATCAAGCATTTAGGCGCTTTTCCATGTTAGAATGTCGCCTTGCTTAGGAGTTCAATATGGCCGTTCAACAAAATAAAAAATCACCTTCCAAACGTGGCATGCACCGTGCGCACGACTTTTTGACCGCACCTGCTACGGCTGTTGAAGCCACGACTGGTGAGGCTCATTTGCGCCACCACATTTCACCAAATGGCTACTATCGTGGTCGTAAAGTTGTTAAAACTAAAAACGACTAATTTTTTAGTCTAAACAGATAGAAGCGGCTCCAGTTAAAGCCGCTTTTTTCTTGGATAAATCACTTGCAGCAATCAATGAGCTTATGAGCGTTACTCTCGCTATTGATGCCATGGGCGGAGATCATGGAGTCGTCGTGACGGTTCCCGCTGCCTGCGATTTCCTGGAGAAACACGCGGATGTGAGGATCACTCTCGTTGGCGATCCCGATTTAATCAAACAAGTGTTGAGTAAATCTCCTAAAGCTCCCATGGAGCGCATTCAAATTATTCCCGCTAGTGAAGTTGTCTTGATGGATGACCCCATCGAGGTTGCTTTGCGCCGTAAAAAAGATTCCTCTATGCGCATTGCCATTGAGCAAGTTAAAGAGGGCGCTGCTGATGCAGTGATCTCTTCTGGCAATACCGGCGCGCTCATGGCGATCTCTCGCTACATTCTGAAGACACTTGAGGGTGTTGATCGTCCCGCAATTGCAACTGCCATCCCTAATGAATTAGGACGTGGCACAACTATGCTGGATCTTGGCGCAAATGCTGATTGTGAGCCGATGCATTTAGTGCAGTTTGCACAAATGGCCAATGTCATGGTGCAAGTAGTCGACGGTAACCCAAACCCCTCAATCGGCTTGCTAAATATTGGCGAAGAAGTGATTAAAGGTAATGAGGTTGTTAAGCAAACGAGTGAGTTGCTGCGCAAAACCTCTTTAAACTTTTACGGCAACGTAGAAGGTAATGATATCTTTAAAGGCACAACCGACATTGTGGTGTGTGATGGTTTTGTTGGTAATGTGGTGTTAAAAGCTAGCGAAGGTTTAGCAAAAATGATGAGTGGTTTGATTCGCGAAGAATTTAATCGCTCATTGCTCACTAAGCTGATGGCAATCTGCGCTATGGTGCCCTTATTGCGTGTTCGTAAGCGTGTTGATCATCGTCGCTATAACGGTGCAGTATTGTTAGGTTTGCGTGGTTGCGTGATTAAGAGTCATGGATCCGCCGATCGATTTGCATTTGGCTTTGCATTGGACCGTGCTTATGAAGCTGCTAAGAACCGTATGGTAGAGCGCATTGCTGCAGCCTTTGTGGTGGAGACAAAAGAATGAGTATTTTTGCAAGAGTCGCAGGAACCGGTAGCTATCTTCCAGAGCTGCGCTTAACCAATCAAGATTTAGTGGATCGACTTGCTAAAACTGGCTTAGAGACTAGTGATGAATGGATTAAAACGCGCAGCGGTATTTCTGCACGCCACTTTGCCGCTGAAAATGAGCTTACTAGTGATCTCGCAGTAAAGGCCGCTCAAGCAGCATTAGATTCTGCGGGGATTACTTCAGAAGACTTAGATCTGATTATTTTGGCCACCTCTACACCTGATCATTTGGGCGGCTTTCCAAGTACTGCTTGCGTAGTACAGGACAAATTAGGTGCGCATACTGCTTGTGCCGCGTTTGATGTTCAGGCAGTTTGTGCTGGCTTTACTTATGCGCTCGCCATTGCCGATGCTTTTATTCGTTCTGGTACATACAAAAAAGTTTTAGTCATTGGCGCAGAAACATTCTCCCGGATTCTGAATTTTCAAGACCGTGGTACCTGCGTTTTGTTTGGTGATGGTGCTGGAGCAGTTGTGCTCGAGGCCTCTAAAGAGGCTGGCATTTTATCTACGGCATTGCATGCAGATGGAAGCCAGCGCGATATCTTATGTGTCCCTGGGCGCGCTGGTAACGGTGAAGTTCATGGCTCCCCATTTATGACGATGGACGGTCAAGCGGTATTTAAATTGGCAGTTAAGGTTTTGGAGCAAGTGGCTCACGAAGCGCTTGAAAAAGCCAATCTCAAGCCGGAGCAAATCGACTGGTTGGTTCCGCATCAGGCAAACATTCGCATCATGGAGGGTACAGCCAAGAAGATGGGTATGTCCATGGATAAAGTCATTGTTACCGTGCATGAGCATGGCAATACCTCGGCTGCATCGATTCCATTAGCCCTCGATGCGGGTGTACGTTCTGGTCAAATTCAACGTGGTCAGTATCTTTTATTAGAAGGTGTTGGCGGCGGCTTCGCTTGGGGTGCGGTTGCCCTCAAGTATTAATGCGTAATATAAGTATTCTTATTTATTCAAATCATTATTTAGCGAATTAATCTCATGACATTTGCATTCGTATTTCCAGGCCAAGGTTCTCAATCGGTTGGCATGCTCAATTCTATTGCGCAGCGCCCAGAGGTACGCGCAACATTACAAGAGGCCTCAGATGCTTTGGGCGAGGACGTCACCAAACTGATCGCTGAAGGCCCTGCAGAGGCCTTGTCATTAACTACCAATACGCAGCCAGTGATGTTGACTGCTGGTGTGGCTTTTTATCGTGCCTGGTTAGCTGCCGGTGGCGCTACTCCAAAAGTGATGGCTGGTCATAGCCTCGGTGAATACTCTGCCTTGGTGGCATCGGGCGTAATTTCTTTTAAAGACGCTGTTCCGTTGGTGCGTTTTCGTGCTGAGGCAATGCAAAGTGCAGTACCGGTTGGTACTGGCGGTATGGCTGCCATTTTAGGTTTAGATGATGCAACTGTCATTAAGGTTTGCGCTGAAGCGAGTGCAGCATCTGGTGGCGTTGTTGAGGCCGTGAATTTCAATGCCCCGGGTCAGGTAGTGATTGCTGGTGCAAGTGATGCGGTCACTAAGGCATGTGAGTTATTGAAGGCTGCCGGTGCAAAACGTGCATTGCCATTGCCGGTGTCTGCACCGTTCCATTCTTCTTTATTGCAGCCGGCTTCTGAAAAACTCAAAGGCTACTTAGCCAATATTGAATTCAACGCCCCAAGCATTTCTGTCATCAATAACGTGGATGTGGAAATCTTAAATGATCCTGTAGCGATTAAAGATGCGTTGGTGCGCCAAGCTGCTAAGCCTGTTCGCTGGCAAGAAACGATTCAGGCAATGGCGGGTCAAGGAATCACCCAAGTGGTTGAGTGTGGTCCTGGCAAGGTATTGGCGGGTCTCACCAAGCGTATTCATGATCAAGTCACAGGCGTACCGGTATTTGATGACGCCAGCTTGAATGAAGTTCTGGCAAGCTTGAAATAAAACAATCGACATAGCGGAAGATAAATATGAATCTCGACTTAAGTGGACAAATTGCTTTGGTAACTGGCGCCTCACGGGGCATTGGCCAGGCGATTGCAGATGAGTTAGTGAAGTGTGGTGCAAAGGTAATTGGTACTGCTACGTCAGAAAGTGGCGCCAAAGCGATTGATGAGCGTTTAAAGGCTTCGGGTGGCGCAGGCAAAGTGTTGAATGTGACTGCACCAAATGCTTGTGAAGAAATAATCGACCTGATCGTGAAAGAATATGGTGGCATCAATATTTTGGTGAATAACGCTGGCATCGCGCGTGACAACTTAGCTATGCGCATGAAGTCCGAAGAGTGGACCGATGTAATTGACACTAATTTAAGTTCAGTCTTCCGCCTGTCTCAAGCAGTGATGCGCCCAATGATGAAGGCTCGCGGTGGCCGCATTATTAACATCACCTCTATTGTTGGTCATATGGGCAATCCTGGTCAGGCGAATTACGCTGCTGCCAAAGCAGGCGTTTCTGGAATGACCCGTGCCTTGGCTCGTGAAATTGGTAGCCGCAATATCACCGTCAATTGTGTGGCTCCTGGATTTATTGATACTGATATGACTCGCGCTTTGAGTGAAGAACAGCAAAATGCCCTCAAAGTGAACATTCCTTTGGCGCGTTTGGGTAGTCCTGAGGATGTTGCTCAGGCGGTGGCCTTTTTGGCCTCTCCGGCGGCTGGATACATTACGGGTAATACCCTACATGTCAATGGCGGACTATATTTAGCCTAACGGCAAAGCTAGGATTTGGTCATTTTTAGGCGAATTTGCTAATTCGGTCCGCCAAACTGATAAAATCCTTTTCATCGTTTTTTACAACCCCTGGGGAAATTAATGGACAACATCGAACAACGCGTTAAGAAAATCGTCGCTGAGCAATTAGGCGTCGCAGAAGGAGAAATCAAGAATGAATCTTCTTTCGTGAACGACTTGGGCGCTGACTCTCTTGACACTGTTGAGCTGGTTATGGCTTTGGAAGATGAATTCGGTATCGAAATTCCTGATGAGGAAGCTGAAAAGATCACTACAGTTCAGCTCGCGATCGACTTCGCTAAATCAAAAGCTCAGGGTTAATTCCCTAGCCTAGGTATTACTGTGTCAGCATCAAATGGCCGACGCCGGGTAGTAGTTACCGGCCTTGGTCTCATCTCACCTGTTGGTAACTCGGTTGATGTCGCTTGGTCTAATTTGCTTGCGGGTAAATCAGGCATAGCGACCATCACTAAGTTTGACCACACTCCACTGAGCGTTCATTTCGCTGGAGAGGTGAAAGATTTCAATGTCGAAGAATATGTATCTGCCAAAGAGGCGCGCCATATGGATACCTTTATCCATTACGGCATTGCTGCAGGTACGCAAGCGATTCGCGACAGCGGTCTAGAGATCACAGAGCAAAACGCCGAGCGCGTAGGTGTGATGGTTGGTTCCGGTATCGGCGGCCTGCCAATGATTGAGGAAACGGGTGCTGAGTTATTGGCTCGTGGCCCTCGTCGTATCTCACCATTCTTTGTGCCGGGATCAATCATTAATATGATTTCTGGTCATCTCAGCATCTTGTTTGGACTCAAAGGTCCAAACGTTGCTGCAGTAACTGCTTGCACCACTGGTTTGCATAGTATTGGTTTGGCTGCACGCTTAATTCAGTACGGTGATGCTGATGTTATGGTTGCAGGTGGTGCTGAATCCACCATCTCTGCATTAGGCGTTGGTGGCTTTGCTTCTGCAAGAGCACTCTCTACCCGTAATGATGATCCTGCAACGGCATCACGTCCTTGGGATAAAGACCGAGATGGTTTTGTTCTGGGCGAAGGTGCTGGCGTTATTGTGCTCGAAGAGTACGAGCATGCAAAAGCACGCGGTGCAAAAATCTATTGTGAGTTACTTGGCTTCGGTATGAGCGGCGACGCGTATCACATGACCGCTCCAAATATGGATGGCCCACGTCGTTGTATGGTGAATGCTATGCGCGACGCTGGCTTAAATGCGGATCAAATTCAGTACATTAATGCTCACGGCACCTCAACTCCATTGGGTGATAAGAACGAAACTGGCGCGATTAAGGCTGCCTTAGGCGATCATGCCAAAAAGACTTTAATTAACTCTACTAAGTCTATGACTGGCCACCTTTTGGGCGGTGCTGGCGGCCTGGAGTCTGTTTTCACGATTTTGGCTCTTCATAACCAAAAATCGCCACCTACTATCAATATCTTTAACCAAGACCCTGAGTGTGATTTGGACTACTGCGCCAATACTGCTAGGGACGTGAAGATTGACCATGCAGTCAAAAACAACTTTGGCTTTGGGGGTACTAACGGTACCTTGATTTTTGGCAAACTGACCTAATATTCTCTTTATCTTCATTGTTGGTTTTCACCAAGTAGGTCTATAGCATTATGAAAAAGTATTTAATTGCGCTCTTGGCTATTTTGAGTCTGGGGCAAATCGCATTTATTCCATCCGCCTCTGCGCAAAATCCTCGCGTCAGCATTCCTGACTTTGCGGATTTGGTTGAGCGTGCGAGTCCAGCCGTTGTCAATATCCGAACCACTGAAAAAGTAGTGCAGCAACAGGCTCAGGGTGGCATTCCGGGGATGCCTGAAGATCAGGCCGAATTCTTCCGTCGTTTCTTTGGTGTACCGATTCCTGGAATGCCAGGTGGACCTAAACAGGCGCAACCAAATCCTGGCAAACCACAAGAAGCAGATCGTGGTGTGGGTTCTGGTTTCATTATTGAGTCCAACGGTTTGATCTTGACAAATGCTCACGTGGTTGAGGGCGCCACTACTATCTATGTAACATTGACAGATAAGCGTGAGTTCAAAGCAAAGCTACTCGGTATGGATAAGCGTACTGACGTTGCCGTTGTCAAAATTGAAGCGCGAGATCTACCGAAGTTGCCTTTAGGTGACTCATCTAGAGTGCGTGTGGGTGAATGGGTGTTGGCGATTGGCTCCCCGTTTGGCCTTGAGAACACGGTCACTGCAGGCATTGTCTCGGCTAAGAGCCGTGACACTGGTGACTACTTGCCTTTCATTCAGACTGACGTTGCAGTTAATCCAGGGAACTCTGGAGGACCACTCTTAAATACTGCTGGTCAAGTGATTGGCATTAACTCTCAAATTTTTAGTCGCTCTGGCGGTTACATGGGTATCTCCTTTGCGATTCCAATTGATGAAGCAATGCGTGTAGCAGATCAGTTACGCACTAATGGCAAGATGACTCGGGGTCGCATTGGTGTTGCATTGGGTGAGATGACTAAGGAGGTGGCTGAGAGTTTGGGCTTAGGCAAACCTCGTGGCGCCTATGTTCGTAATGTCGAACCAGGTGGTCCTGCCGCTGCTGGTGGAATTGAAGCGGGCGATGTGATTCTGAGTTTTAACGGTCGCGATATTGCTAGATCAACCGACTTACCAAGAGTAGTTGGCGAAACTAAGCCCGGAACTTCAGCGCCATTGCAAGTTTGGCGCAAGGGTGCGACTCGTGATTTAACCGTAACGGTTGCAGACACAGACTCCACTCAGGCAGCCAACAAGAAGTCTGATGCGCCTGCAGCAAACGCCAATAGCGCAAATGCCTTAGGGGTGGCTGTTAGCGATCTCTCGGACGCTAAAAAGAAGGATTTGAATATCAAAGGCGGGGTTGAGGTGACTGGTTTAGGGGAAGGGCCCTTGGCTAGAGCCGGAATTCGCCCTGGAGATGTCATTATTCGGGTTGCAGATGCCGATATTACGGGTGTCAAGCAGTTTGAGGCGTTAGTGAAGGGCTTGGATGCTAATAAGGCGGTCCCGGTCTTCATACGGCGCGCTGACAGTACTTTGGTGGTGCCTGTAAGGCCTAAATAACCCTATTTTGAGCCCTAAAATGGGGATTGGCGCCTTTTGGGCGCCACCCATTACAATCACTTTAAGACGACTTTTTGCAGCGCATCATCGTGGTGCGTTCTGACAAGGCGTTTTTTGAATGACCTATAAGACGCTATGGATTTAATCCGCAATTTTTCTATCATCGCCCATATCGATCACGGCAAATCGACGCTTGCTGATCGCATTATTCAACTATGTGGCGGTCTTTCTGATCGCGAAATGGAAGCCCAAGTTCTTGACTCAATGGATATTGAGCGTGAGCGCGGCATTACGATTAAAGCTCAAACTGCAGCTTTAAATTACAAGGCTAAAGACGGCAAGATTTACAACATCAATCTTATTGATACTCCGGGACACGTTGACTTCTCTTATGAGGTAAGCCGCTCCTTATCTGCCTGTGAAGGCGCGTTGCTGGTGGTAGACGCTAGTCAAGGTGTTGAGGCTCAAACAGTGGCCAACTGCTACATGGCACTGGAGTTGGGTGTCGAAGTTGTACCGGTACTGAATAAGATTGATTTACCCCAGGCAGATCCTGAGCGCGCTAAAAAAGAAATTGAAGACGTCATTGGTATTGATGCGTCTGAAGCAGTCACTTGCTCAGCCAAAACAGGTTTGGGTGTTGAGGATGTGATCGAGGAAATGATTGCTAGGGTGCCCCCACCAACCGGCAATGCAACAGACCCATTACAAGCCTTGATCATTGACTCCTGGTTTGATAACTACGTAGGCGTTGTCATGCTGGTGCGCGTTGTGAATGGCACCTTAAAGCCAAAAGAAAAAATTACCTTAATGGCTAATGGTTCAAGTCATTTAGTTGAGCACGTCGGCGTGTTCAGTCCGAAGTCTGTGGACCGTCCAGAGTTATCTGCTGGTCAAGTAGGTTTTGTGATTGCTGGCATTAAAGAATTAAAAGCAGCTAAGGTAGGCGATACAGTGACGCATTCTCCGGGACAGCAAGGCAGAGCCCCTGCTGCTGCACCGTTACCTGGTTTTAAAGAGGTTAAGCCACAAGTATTTGCTGGTTTGTATCCAGTCGAGTCTAGCGAATACGATCAGTTACGTGAATCCTTAGAGAAGTTGCAGCTCAATGATGCCTCGCTCTTGTATGAGCCAGAGGTTTCTCAGGCGCTTGGTTTTGGTTTCCGTTGTGGCTTCTTGGGTTTGTTGCACATGGAGATTGTGCAAGAGCGCTTAGAGCGTCAGTACGGAATGAATCTCATCACTACCGCTCCAACGGTGGTGTATCAGGTGGAGCAATCTGATGGCTCGATCATATTGGTAGACAATCCATCGAAGATGCCTGAGGCCAGCAAGATCAATACGATTCTTGAGCCTATCGTGACAGTGAATTTATATATGCCCCAAGAGTATGTGGGTGCAATCATTACCTTATGCGTTGGTAAGCGCGGCATTCAGATGGATATGAATTACCTCGGTCGTCAGGTCAAACTGACTTATGAGTTGCCAATGGCTGAGATCGTTTTAGACTTCTTTGACAAAATGAAATCCATCTCACGTGGCTATGCCTCGATGGATTATGAATTCAAAGAATATCGCCCGGCAGACGTGGTAAAGGTAGATATCCTCATTAATAGCGAGCGAGTGGATGCACTCTCTGTGATTGTTCACAGAAGCAATAGTCAGCATCGCGGCCGTGAAGTGGTTGCCAAGATGCGCGGCATCATTCCCCGTCAAATGTTTGATGTAGCGATTCAGGCGGCCATTGGTAGCAATATTGTGGCGCGTGAGAACGTCAAAGCTTTGCGTAAGAACGTCTTGGCTAAGTGCTACGGCGGAGATATTTCTCGTAAGCGCAAGCTATTAGAGAAGCAAAAAGAAGGTAAGAAGCGTATGAAGCAGGTGGGTAACGTAGAGATTCCACAAGAAGCCTTCTTGGCGATTCTGCAGGTGGAGGATTAATGAACTTTGCTCTCATCCTCTTCATCCTCGTAATCATTTCTGGAATTGCTTGGGTTGCTGACAAACTTCACTTTGCCCCGCAAAGACGTTTGGCTGGCAATGATCGTATGCCTTTATGGCTTGAGTACACAGCCGGCTTCTTTCCGGTCATTTGTGCAGTCTTTGTATTACGATCCTTTATTGCTGAGCCCTTCAAGATTCCTTCTGGCTCCATGATCCCGACTTTGCAAATTGGTGATTTCATCTTGGTGAATAAATTCACCTATGGCATTCGTTTGCCAGTGATTAATCAAAAGATAGTAGATCTTGGTTCCCCTAAGCGTGGCGATGTTGTTGTGTTTCGTTACCCGCGGGATGAGTCGGTCGATTACATCAAGCGTGTAGTGGCTTTGCCAGGCGATGAAATCACTTATGAAAATAAACGCTTAACAATCAATGGCCAACCCCTGCAATATAGCGGGGGCGAATCATATCTTGATCCTGAGAGCATGCGTTATGCCAAGCGTTTTACGGAAACCTTCCCAGTAGATTTGGGCGGCAACCGTCATGAGATCCTCAATGACCCCGATCGTCCGTCTGCTGTATTTCCGATGGAGCGTTTCCCGGGTTCTGAATTCTGTCAGTATCAGCAGTCTGGTATGACATGTAAGGTGCCTGCAGGACATTACTTTGCGATGGGTGATAACCGCGATAACAGCGCAGACTCACGCTACTGGGGTTTTGTGCCAGATAAAAACATTGTTGGTAAGGCCTTCTTTGTTTGGCTTAATTTGGGCAATCTTGGCCGTATAGGCGGATTCGAGTAAACATCATGAATGCGCGCGCCGTTATCGAAATTGGACCGCTGCAAGAGCGCCTTGGATACACCTTCAAGAAACCAGAGTTACTAAATCAAGCCCTGACTCACCGGAGTCATAGCAAGAAAAATAATGAGCGCCTTGAGTTTTTGGGAGACTCTATTCTCAATTGCGTCGTCGCTGAAATGCTCTATGAGCGATATTCCGATTTAGATGAGGGTGATCTCTCAAGAGTGCGTGCCAATTTGGTGAAGCAACAAGCCCTATATGAAATCGCCCAAACTTTATCTTTGTCGGATTACTTACGCTTAGGTGAAGGTGAGTTGAAGAGCGGGGGCTTCCGTCGTCCTTCAATCCTTGCAGACACATTAGAGGCAGTTACAGGGGCTATCTTCATGGATGGCGGTTTTGAGGCAGCGAAGACGAGCTTACGTAAGCTATATTCCATTATCTTGGCGCACGTTGATCCAAAAACTTTAGGTAAAGATGACAAAACGCTTTTACAAGAGTGTTTACAAGGCTACCAATTGCCATTGCCAACCTACAACGTTACCGGCACTACTGGTGCTGCACACAATCAACAGTTTGAGGTTGAGTGCTTAATTCCTAGTCATAAGGTAGCTGTTAAAGGTGAGGGCGCGTCACGTCGTGCCGCTGAGCAAGCTGCAGCAAAGCTGGCATTAATTGCCATGCTAAAGGCATTGCCACAAGAATCTCGAAAACCTAAAAAGACTCGGTCAGCCAAAAAGAAAGCAGCTAAAAAAGAAGTGACCGAAGAGCAGTTCAATCTTAAGCTGAAGGGCTAATTGTGTTTAGATGCGGCACTATCGCCATTGTTGGGCGTCCTAATATGGGTAAATCAACTCTTCTGAATGCCTTGGTTGGTCAGAAGATCAGTATTACCTCTCGTAAAGCGCAAACGACACGTCATCGTATTTTAGGTATTCAAAATCGCGAAGAAGCGCAATTCATCTTTATTGATACGCCTGGTTTTCAGACACGTTTAATGAATACTCTAAACAAGGCACTCAATCGCACGGTTACAACTGCCTTGCAGGATGTCAACGTAGCGTGCTTTGTAGTTGAGGCGGGTTACTTTGGCGAAGATGACAAAAAAGTATTGAAGTTGCTTCCGGATGATTTGCCAGTGGTTTTGGTGTTAAACAAGTTGGATTTATTTAATAGCCGCTTTCAGACTCCATCTGAGCGCGACCAGGCTTTGCTGAGTTTTATTAAAGAGATGGCTCGCCCTTGGTGTGAGTTAGGCGGCCATGAGGACCAGAAGTGCGAGTTTGCTGAAATCGTGCCGATGAGTGCCAAGAGCCCAGGCGATATCGAAAGATTATTGGATGTGCTTGAAGGCTATTTGCCTGAAGCTGAGGCTGTATATGATGGTGATACCATCACGGATCGTAGCGAGCGCTTCTTAGCAGCAGAAATTCTGCGTGAAAAAGTATTCCGTTTCACTGGCGAAGAGTTGCCTTACACCAGCACTGTAGTGATTGATCAATTTAAGATGGATGGCAAGATGCGTCGCATTGCAGCAACCATTTTGGTTGACCGGGATAGTCATAAAGCGATGATCATCGGTCAAAAGGGTGATCGTCTTAAAAAGATTTCTACTGATGCCCGTATCGATATGGAAAAGCTTTTTGATGGCAAGGTCTTTTTGGAGACTTGGGTCAAAGTGAAACGCGGCTGGGCTGATGATCGAGCTGAATTGCGGGCTCAAGGTCTGGAATAAATTCAATGGCCTCGATTCGCATTGCTGACGAGCCTGCTTTTGTATTGCATAGCATTCCCTATAAAGAAACCAGCTTAATTCTGGATGTCTTTACTCGGCAATATGGCCGGATGGCTTTAATTGCTAAAGGCGCCAAGCGTCCTCACTCCACATTGCGTCCGGTTTTGCAGCGCTTTCAGCCGCTCCTAGTTTCTTGGAGCGGTAAATCCGAGTTACGTACCTTAACAAAGTCAGAGTGGGTGGGAGGTATGCCTTCATTGGTGGGCGATGCTCTGCTTTGTGGCTTCTATCTCAATGAATTACTTGTGAAGTTTTTGGCGCGTGAGGATGATTACGAGAAGCTCTATGATCGCTATGCTGAAACCATTAACGCCTTATCTAATTTAGAATTTGAATCTAAAGGATTAGAAGAAATCCTGCGCCCCTTTGAGTTATCCCTTCTCCAAGAGACGGGTTATGCAGCTGCTTTAGACCGCTGTGTTGAAACCAATGAATCGCCTATCGCACATGAGCAGTATGTATATCAACCAGAGCGTGGAGTTCGTCCAGTTCAGGTGGATGATCCAGGGCATTGGCCAGTACTTACAGGAAAATCATTGTTAGCCATTGCTATCGGGGATTTTTCGGACCCAGAAACGCTTTCTGAGAGTAAGCAATTAATGCGCTTTTTGCTCGGCTTGCACTTACAGGATCAGGTTTTGACAACCCGTCAGATTTTGATTGATTTGAAGAAAATCTAGTAATCTATATAAATGAATAGCCCCCAAACCATTGAACTGGGTATCAATATTGACCACGTTGCCACTTTGCGTAATGCACGTGGCACGGTTTATCCTGACCCGCTAAGAGCGGCAGCCTTGGCTGAGGAGGCGGGCGCAGATCTCATTACGCTGCATCTACGTGAAGATCGTCGTCATATTAAAGATGCTGATTTATTGGCTTTACGCCCACTCATTAAAACGCGTATGAATCTCGAGTGCGCAGTAACGCCTGAGATGATTGATATTGCGTGCAAGGTAAAACCGCACGATGTATGTTTAGTGCCAGAGAAGCGCGAAGAGGTTACTACTGAGGGTGGTTTGGATGTGGTAGGTCACTTTGATGCTGTTAAAACAGCTACCAAGAAATTAATGGATGCTGGAATTCGGGTCTCTCTTTTTATTGACCCTGAGGAAAAGCAAATCCAAGCCGCTAAAGATGTTGGTGCAACTGTAGTCGAGCTGCACACCGGTCGTTATGCCGATTTAGACGGTGCCGAGCAGGTAAAAGAATTAGAGCGTATTCGTAAGGCTGCAATCTTTGGAAAGCGTATTGGCATGAGGGTGAACGCCGGTCATGGTTTGCATGAAGGCAATGTAATGCCTATTGCAGCTATCACCCAATTATCTGAACTCAATATTGGCCATGCCATTGTTGCCGAGGCCTTATTTAAAGGTTGGCAAAAAGCAATTACTGATATGAAGGCCTTGATGATTCAGGGTAGAGCAAGCGCTTAAGCATCAATAACAAAAAACTACTGACATCAATGATCATCGGTATCGGCACTGACATTCTGCAGATTGAGCGCTTACAAGCAGCTTACGATCGCACTAATGGTCGCTTAGCCGAAAAAATTCTTGGTCCTGATGAGATGCTGGTATTCAAACACCGCCTCTCTAGAAACCACAAACGCGGTATTGCCTTCTTGGCAACCCGTTTTGCCGCGAAAGAAGCCTTTTCAAAAGCGATTGGATTAGGCATGAGAATGCCAATGACTTGGCGCTCACTCCAAACTTTAAATGAGCCTAGCGGTAAACCAGTCACCTCATACCTAGGTGCTTTAGCTCTATTTATGCAAGAAAAAAATTGGGAAGCTCACGTCACTGTGAGTGATGAACAAGATATGGCAATTGCGCATGTCATTGTGACGCAAAAATAACTCCAGAAATTAATATACAAAGAGGAAGAGATGAATAAAGCGACCATGAATCCAGGCCCAATTACATTAGATGTAGTTGGGCAGGAATTAAATGCTGAGGATCGTCGCCGTATCTTGCACCCTTTAACTGGTGGCGTCATTTTATTTGGCCGGAACTTTGCTAATCGCCAGCAGCTCACAAAACTCACCGCTGCGATTAAAAAATTACGTCCTGATGTGTTGATTTCAATTGACCATGAGGGTGGTCGAGTGCAGCGCGCTAAGACTGATGGCTTTACTCACCTGCCTGCAATGCGCAAATTGGGCGAGTTGTGGAGTGCTAAAAGCAACTCTACTCATCCTGCAGAGTCTGCTGCGATCGCTATGGCGGCAGCTACTGCTTGTGGTTATATGCTGGCAGCCGAGTTACGGGCTTGTGGTGTTGATTTCAGTTTCACACCAGTTCTAGATTTGGATTTTGGTCGAAGCGGTGTGATTGGTGATCGATCTTTTAGTCGTGATCCACAAATTGTTTTTGCTCTAGCGAAAAGTTTGAACGAAGGCTTGCGTCTTGCGGGGATGGCTAACTGTGGCAAGCACTTTCCAGGCCATGGTTGGGCTGAGGCTGATTCACACGTAGCCATTCCAGTGGACGAACGAAGCTTAAAAGAAATCCTAAATGATGATGCTAAGCCTTATGAGTGGCTTGATCTCAGCTTGGCTTCCGTGATGCCAGCGCATGTGATTTATCCGAAGGTGGATAAGAACCCAGCAGGCTTTTCTAAGGTCTGGCTGCACTCTATCTTGCGCCAGGAATTAGGATTCGAAGGCGTGATCTTTAGTGATGACCTGTCAATGGAGGGCGCAAGCGTTGCAGGCTCTGTAGTGAAGGGTGCCGAGATGGCTTTAGAAGCTGGCTGTGATGCAGTGCTTATCTGCAACCGTCCAGATCTTGCCGATCAATTGCTCTCAAAACTCAAAGTTTCAAAAGCAAAACAAGCGGAATCTGCAACACGGTTAAATCGTCTCATGCCATTAGCGCCAGCGCCAACATGGGGCGAGTTGCAAAATGAGGCCCAGTATCAGCACGCTAAAGGCTTGCTTTCACAGCTAGGTTTGATTGTTGAGTAAATTAAATTCATTCGTAGAAATAAAAAAGCCCGGCATGCCGGGCTTTTTACATCGTAACAAGCTATTTGCAAATTAGTTAGCGCGGCTACGATATTCACCGGTGCGAGTATCGATTTCGATCTTGTCGCCAGTGTTGCAGAACAATGGAACTTGCAATTCATAGCCAGTAGCCAATTTTGCGTTCTTCAATACTTTGCCTGAACTAGTATCACCTTTAACTGCTGGCTCTGTGTAAATGATTTCACGAACTAATGAGTTAGGCATCGCTACTGAGAGTGCTTTACCTTCGTAGAACACCACTTCACAAGGCATGCTTTCTTCGAGGTAGTTCAGTGCATCACCCATGAATTCGGCTTCAACTTCATACTGGTTATATTCAGTATCCATAAATACATACATTGGATCTGCAAAATAAGAGTAAGTGCATTCTTTCTTGTCGAGGATCACAACATCAAATTTGTCATCAGCTTTATAAACACCTTCATTTGGCGCGCCAGTTAACAAATTCTTGAATTTCATCTTCACAACTGAGGAGTTGCGGCCAGAGCGGCTGTATTCGGCCTTTAAAACGACCATGGCATCAGTGCCAATCATTACTACGTTACCAACGCGGAGTTCTTGTGCTGTTTTCATCTTGCTATTCCTGGGGGCAGAGCTAATTTTCTGCAGTTTTTATCAAAAACAAGATTGTAACCGCCCGCAAGCCTTTATTGCTTGGGATTAGGCGACAAAGCGGATTAAACGCGCTGGCAAGCCACCATCTGCTTGCTTTTCCAGTAAATGAGCACGCCAGTGCTTGGCATGTGTATTCCAGATACCCAAGCTATCGAACCATACGTTTGGCATCGCCCAGGTCATTGCCGCAATCGTGGCAAGCCTTAATTCTTGACTAGCATCCTCTAGATATAGATCCAGAAAGGCAGCTAATTTGACTTCATGGGCGCGATCTTCTTGGGGGTAAATATGCCAAATAAATGGTTTGCCTGCTAGCTGGGCTCGCACAAAAGAATCTTCACCACGGACGATATTGAAATCACATTGCGATAGCACCCAGTCATATTCATCTTGGCATGCGAATGGCATGGATAGCAACTGTAAATTTTTGGTTAAAGAGATTGGCTGCGCTCCATAAAGATTGAGTTGCTCTGCATGACCATGGGTAAGTAAGACATCAATATCTTCACCAAGGTTAGCTAAATCAGCTAACCATTTTTTAAGAGGCGCTCCTGGGTAGCAAAAGATGCTAATTCGTTTTGCATTGGGACGCATCTTCGACCAGATGACTTGTAGGTCTTTCGGTATTTGTTTCTCGGTGAGATGACCTTCTGCTGGAATGGGATCGAGCAGTAGCCCGCCTGCTTCATCTTGAAAGCCGGGAAAGAAAAAATACTTCGGAATACCATGAGATTGAGGAGATGCCTTGCCATGAAACTCGGTCACCCAAGGTTCCGCACTCAAATACTCTAGGTTAATGATGATGGGCTTAATGGGGGCAATAAACAGTCCTGCAAGATAGCGTTCTGGTAAGTCGCATCCAAAAGCCTCAATCACAACATCGGATATCTGTACCGGATGTCTGGCATTGGTATAGCTTGCTTCCCATGGCTGCAGGTCAATTCTTTGCTTAATAACTGGATCTACGCCCGAAGCGAGTAAATTAAGGGTTGGCAGATCATCGCAAAAAATACGGACCTCTTGCCCATGAATGCTTGATAAGCTTCGGGCTAGACGCCAGCAAACACCAGCATCACCATAGTTATCGACGATTTGACAGAAAATATCCCAACGCATGAGTAATTCGCTTTTTGAAACCCTTCAGCAGGATGTTAAACGGCTACCCGGATTGCCGGGGGTATATCGCTTTTTTGATGAAGCGGGACATATTCTGTATGTAGGCAAAGCTCGCAACCTTAAAAAGCGTGTTTCTAGTTATTTTCAACGCACCCAGTTATCACCGCGTATTGAGCTGATGGTGGGCAAAATTGCCCGCTATGAGACAACGGTAACACGGACAGAAACTGAAGCCCTTATTCTAGAGAACAATCTCATTAAAGAGTTGGCTCCACCATTCAATATTCTGTTTCGTGATGACAAGTCATATCCCTATGTCATGTTAACGGGGCATCAGTTCCCCAGATTAGCTTCTTACCGTGGGAAAATTGATAAACGTAATCATTACTTTGGACCATTTCCCAATAGCTGGGCGGTGCGGAATAGCGTGCAGATTCTGCAAAAGGTATTCCGCCTAAGAACCTGTGAGGACTCGGTATTTAAGAATCGCAGTCGTCCCTGTCTATTGCATCAAATTCATCGCTGTAGCGCTCCTTGTGTTGGTCGTCTGAGTGTTGAACAGTATGGTCAAGATGTGGCTCAAGCCACCCGTTTTCTAGAGGGCGACCATAGTCAAGTTTTATCTGAGCTTGAAAAAGAAATGCACAAGCATAGCGAATCAATGGAATTTGAGATGGCCGCCGTATTGCGTGATCGCATTGCAGACTTGTCTAGCGTTTTACAGCAGCAATCGATGGACACGGTTGCTGACGGCGAGGGTGACGTTGACATCATCGCAGTTGCGCAAATGGAGGGTATGGTTTGCGTCAACTTAGCAATGGTACGAGGTGGACGTCACTTGGGTGATAGGGCATATTTCCCCAAAGGATTACGCACTATTTCTGGTGAGTTACCGCCTCCTACAGAGATATTAGAAGCCTTTATTGCTCAGCATTATTTAGAAGAGCATGCAGATGAGACAAGTACTAATTTAATTCCGCCTGTATTGGTTTTAAATCATGCTTTGCAATCAGCAAGTGATGATCTAACTCAGTTAAGCGAATCTCCCCCTGAAGATTTGCATGAGCTATTAAATTCACAAGCAGGTAGAAAAATTACTTTCTTACATCAACCTCAGGGGCAAAGACGTCACTGGCTTGCAATGGCTGAAGGTAATGCCAAGATTGCTTTAACTAAGCGATTGGTAGAGACTGGTGGTCAGTTAGCAAGAGCGCGCGCATTAGCTGATGTACTCAGTCTCGAGCTAGAGAGTCTTGAGCAGTTGCGAATTGAGTGTTTTGATATTAGCCATACTTCAGGTGAAGCAACCCAAGCATCTTGTGTGGTTTACGCGAAGAATGCAATGCAATCGAGTGAGTACCGACGCTTCAATATCAATGACATTACCCCAGGTGATGATTACGCAGCAATGCGTCAAGTACTACACAGACGTTACGCTAATTTTCAGGAGCTTCCTGTGGAAAAAATCCCGCAGGTCATTTTGATTGATGGCGGTAAAGGTCAGGTTGAAATGGCAAGGCAAGTGCTCTCTGAGTTCGGCATGGATATTGGTTTGATTGTCGGTGTAGCCAAGGGTGAGGGCCGAAAGGTTGGGCTGGAGACGATTATTTTTGCGGACGGGCGCGAACCTTTGGAATTGGGTATCGATAGTGCAGCGCTGCTACTGGTGGCTCAGATACGGGATGAGGCCCATCGCTTTGCCATTACCGGCATGCGGGCTAAACGCGCTAAAGCAAGGACGATTTCTCGCTTAGAAGAAATTGAGGGTATCGGTGCCAAGCGTCGTCAAAAGTTGCTTGCGCGATTTGGCGGTCTAAAAGGCGTTGCCAATGCCAGTGTTGAAGAGATTGCCAGTGTGGAGGGTGTCTCTTTAACGCTGGCTGAGCAGATATATCGCCAGCTTCACTAGAGCTGCTCTACTTAGTTTATGCTTAGCAAATGCCCTTCAATCTACCGATCGCCTTAACCTGGTTGCGTGTTGCAGCGATTCCGCTCCTAGTGGTGGTGTTTTATCTTCCAAATTCTTGGCTCACTCCATTTGAGAAGAATCTGATTGCGGCAATCATCTTTATTTCTGCCGCCATTACTGATTGGTTAGATGGATTTTTGGCGCGTCGCTTAAAACAAGAATCGGCGTTTGGACAGTTTTTAGATCCTGTCGCAGACAAACTCATTGTTGCTGCTGCATTGCTAGTTTTATTAAATATGGATCGGGTGCAAGTTTGGGTGGCCCTCATCATCATTGGTCGAGAAATTACTATTTCAGCTCTGAGGGAGTGGATGGCGTTATTAGGCGCTGGAAAAAGCGTGGCGGTTCACATGGTTGGTAAGCTCAAAACGACTGCTCAACTCGTAGCAATCCCATTTTTATTGCTCAATGACACATTATTTGGTTGGCTAAATTGCGCGCGATTGGGCACCTGGTTAATTTGGATTGCCTCTTTTTTAACGCTTTGGTCGATGTTTTATTACATGAAAAAAGCCTTGCCGCAGCTTGCTGGAAAAATCGACTAGGCATTACAAAGCCCAGCCAGTTAAGCTTTTGAGGGCCATTGAATTACAGTAAATTTTAGGTTTTACAAGGAATAATGCTTTCTTGTAGATTGTTTGTTAAACTACTGCCCTGTTATGCGGGAATAGCTCAGCTGGTAGAGCGATACCTTGCCAAGGTATAGGTCGGGAGTTCGAACCTCCTTTCCCGCTCCAAGTTCGATGGGAAGCCCTCAAAAGCTTCCCATTTTTGATTTGGGTATATGGCGCGTTGGCCGAGTGGTTAGGCAGGAGCCTGCAAAGCTTCGTACGGGGGTTCGATTCCCTCACGCGCCTCCAACAATTTGTCTTGACGAATTAGGCGCATCACCTAAAATGCTTTTAAATTAGTTAAGTAAATTTGTTAACCATCTAAAACAAAAAATGATCACTACCAATAATCTTAAAGTCAGTGCGATAGCACTGTTTTTGTCAGCTTTATTGGGCGCTTGCGCGAGCTCGGGTGATTCTCCATCTGGCTCCCCACAGGAAGTCCAGGAATTGCAAACCCAGTTACTAGGCGACATGTTGTTACCCCAAGGTGCGCGATTAAACGGTACTGATTCAATCATTATTGGACGTGGCAATGAATGGGTTGGAAGAGCGGTTGTGAATGCCTTGCAAGGCGCTACCGATGTTTATGCATTCTTCCAGTCTGAATATCCTAAGAATGGTTGGACTACAGTAACAGCGGTTAAAGCAAAAACCAGTATTTTGGTTTTCACAAAAGCCGATAGAACTGCAACGATTGAAGTAGTGGATGGTTCATTAGGCGGCCCTAAATCAGTCATTATTATTACTTCATCACCTAAAAATGCAAATGTAGTTGCTCCTGCACGTAAGTAAGGAAATTGCCAATCAGTCTGCTGATTGATGGAAATAAAAAAGGCCTCTTGTCAGAGGCCTTTTGCTTTAGGGGCTCTAGCTTAAAGCCCTTCAGCCCTGATTAAACCAACAGCTTGTCCTTCGACCGCAAAGTTCGGCTGGCGATCATCTACCAAAATATTTTTGAAGTCTGGATTTTCGGCTTGTAATTCGATGATCATACCGTTCGCAGTTTTCTTTTGCTGCCAACGCTTCACAGTAACTTCATCATCAAGGCGAGCAACAACGATGTCTCCATTGCGAACTTCAGTTGTTTTTCTCACAGCCAAATAATCACCATCTAAAATTCCAGCATCGCGCATGCTCATGCCTTTTACTTTTAATAAGTAATCAGCACCTTTGCTAAACAAGCTTGGGTCAATCGGCACATGTTTCTCAATATGTTCTACAGCCATGATGGGGGAACCAGCGGCAACTCTTCCAATCAAGGGCAACGTGAGTTGCTGTAATGCACCCGAGGGTAAAGACAGTTGGCGATATTTATTGCTGTTGTGCGATTGATTAAATCGTTGTGGAATACGAATGCCGCGAGAGGTGCCTGGTGTTAATTCGATATAGCCTTTTTTGGCTAGCGCTCGAAGGTGCTCTTCAGCTGCATTGGCGGAAGCGAATCCCAATTGCGTGGCAATCTCTGCACGAGTGGGTGGAAGACCACTCTCATCGATGGCCTTGGTAATTAACTCCAAAATTTCATTCTGACGTGGAGTGAGCTTTGGGAGGGCAGTCAGCTCCTCCGGAAAATCGACTGTGTTTATGTCCATACTGGGATTGTATACAGCAGTATTTGAGATATCAAGTTATTTAAGGGGGATAATGGGGTATGAGTTCACATCAAAATACTCCTGAAACTTCACCCCATATTCTGGTTTTAGGTATGGGCGGCACAATTGCCGGCCTAGCGCCAAGCCCGGCAGATAATCCTATGCAATATGAGGCTGGCCAAGTGGAAGTTGCCTCTTTGTTAGCTCATATTCAATCTGCCGTACCCGAGAGTATTCAGCTGGTTTCCAGCCAGGTAGCGAATATCAATAGCCGCAACCTCACGGAGCCCTTGCTGACCCTTTTAGGCGAAGCTGTGAGAGAAGCCCTTGCTAATACCTTGGTTAGGGGCGTAGTGATCACTCACGGAACAGACACTCTGGAAGAGACGGGGGTCTTTCTGCAATTGACTTGTGGCAAATATGCTCAAGATTTAGGCAAAAGAGTGATCTTGACTGGCTCGATGTTGCCCGCTAATGCGCCTAAGGCCGATGGACCATCCAACTTGTTGGATGCCATTCGCTGGGCCTCAACCCCAATTGATAACTGCCCTGGCGGTATTTATGCCGTAATGGATGGCAGGGGTTGTTTGGCTATGGATCTTGCAAAACGGCACGGTAGCGCCCTGAATGCCCCCATTCAGGACTCACCTAGTAGTTCGGTTGGACTCATTAACCCATCCTGGCTATACGGCGTAAAGGCGGTTCAGGCCCTCTGGACTGAGGATTTGCCGATTCCAAAGGAAAACGAATGGCCATGGGTGGAAATTTTGACTAGTCATGCTGGTGCTCGTTCAGAGACCATTACCCATTGGCTGAATTCCAAGGTAAAGGGTCTGGTTCTTGCTGGTACTGGGATGGGGAGCATTCACGATGCCTGGAAGGATTCTCTGATTGCTGCGGTAAAGCATGGAATTGCTTTGGTGCGAACCACCAGAACTGGGGCTGGCGAAACCATGCCTAATCTTCCTGAAAAGGATATGGTTGGATGTTTGGCATCAGGCAGTCTGACAGCTCCCAGGGCCAGAATTGCTCTTCAGTTATCTCTCAATGCTGAAAAACAAGCCCAAGCAGCAGGTAAATCCCTGACTTGGCAGGATTTTTTTGCTAGAATAGCGGTCTTGCCTGTAATTCGGTAAGCGCTGAAAAGCGGCTGTAAAAGTGTTGTAAGTTTTACCTACAATTTGTTACTACCTTGTCACACTGGCGCTGGGTTCACAACCATCAGAACTTAGCAAGACGCCCAGGTGACTTAATCCTTAAGGAGTGTTTGATGCGTCATTATGAAATCGTCTTTATCGTCCATCCGGACCAAAGCGAGCAAGTACCAGCAATGATCGATCGTTACAAAGCTACATTAGCAGCTGCGGGCGGCAAAATTCATCGCATGGAAGACTGGGGTCGTCGTCAGATGGCTTACATGATCGACAAGCTTGCTAAAGCCCATTACGTTTGCATGAATATTGAGTGCGACCAGAAAACCCTGGAAGAGCTCGAGCATGCGTTCAAATTTAACGATGCTGTTTTGCGTCACCTCATCATCAAGACTAAGAAAGCCGAAACAGAGCCTTCTATCATGATGAAAGAAGTGCAACGTGAAGAAGCACGTAAATCAGCTCAAGCCGACGCTCCTGTAGCGGCAGCCTAAGTTAGAAATTTGAAGAGGAATACACAGACTAGAAAACGTATCAGAGAAGCGGAGTGGCGTTGAATCATTTCACCCTAACTGCAATCTTGGTATCTAAAGACGCGATTCGATTTACACCAGCAGGAATACCGGTGATGCATTGCCAGCTAGAACATAGCGGCCAAGCAAACGAGGTAGGAGTGGCAAGGAAAATTCAGATGAACGTTGAAGCCATCACAATCGGTCCGATACAAAAGGATCTAGAGCGAATGGATTTAGGAACTGAGGCAGTGTTTGAAGGATTCTTAGCACCCAAGACTCTACGTAATCAAAGACTTGTTTTCCATATTACCCATATTCAATTGAAAAATTAAAGAGGAAATCATCATGGCGTTTGGAAAGAAACCCGATTTCAAAAAGAAACCAGCTCAGAACCCATTGTTCAAGCGTAAGCGTTATTGCCGTTTCACTGTTGCTGGCGTAGAACAGATTGACTACAAAGATGTAGATACATTGAAGGACTTCATTGGCGAAAACGCTAAGATCACTCCTGCTCGTTTGACAGGCACAAAAGCTAAATACCAGCGTCAGTTGGACACTGCTATTAAGCGTGCTCGTTACTTGGCTTTGTTGCCATTCTCCGATCAACACAAGAAATAATTAGGAGCCCTCAATGCAAATCATTCTTTTAGAAAAAGTAACAAACCTGGGCAACCTCGGCGACATCGTGCGCGTTAAAGACGGTTTCGCTCGTAACTTCTTAATTCCACAACGTAAAGCTCGTCGTGCGACTGAAGCAGCTATTGCTGACTTTGCAGTACGTCGTGCTGAGTTAGAGAAATTGGCTGCTGAGAAATTGGCTGCTGCTGAAGCTGTTGGCATCAAGCTCAAGGACTTGGTTCTTGAAATTGGTCAAAAAGCAGGTGTTGACGGTCGTTTGTTTGGTTCTGTAACCAACCATGACATCGCTGATGCTTTGAAAGCTAAAGGCTTCACAATTGAGAAGTCTTCAGTTCGCATGCCTACTGGCCCATTGAAAATGGTTGGTGATCACCCTGTAGCGGTTGCTGTTCATACCGACGTAGTTGCAGACATCACTATTCGTGTAGTTGGCGAGCAAGCTTAAGTTTTAGAACTGTAAATAAGCCACATGGCTGAATCCCGTTCACGTTCCGTTACGCTGAATCCCGGCATGATGGGTTCTGGGGATGCAGTCGTGCAGGCTTTAAAAGTCCCGCCACATTCTGTAGAAGCCGAGCAATCATTGCTCGGCGGTCTACTGATCGATAACTCTTCTTGGGATAACCTGGGTGGAGTATTAAACGATAAAGATTTCTATCGCCCCGAACACGCTTTGATCTACAAGGCGATTGCTCGTTTGGTTGGCGAAAATCATCCCGCTGACGTCATTACCGTTCATGATGCAATTAAATCTGAGCAGGGTGGTGATTTGGTTGGTATTGATTACCTTAATTCCCTAGCCCAAAACACACCTAGTGCCGCGAACATTAAAGGCTACGCCGATATTGTTCGTGATCGTAGTATTTTGCGTCGTCTGATTGAAGTGTCAGACAGTATTGTGAATTCTGCATTCGTACCAGAAGGTCGCACTGTTAGAACCTTGTTGGATGAAGCCGAGTCACGCATTTTGCAAATTGGTGAAGAAGGTAGTCGCAAAGCCGACTATCTCGAGATTGAACCCTTGCTAAAGGCTGTAGTAGCTCGTATTGATGAGCTCTACAACCGTCAAGGCGGCAGTGATATCACTGGTATTGCAACTGGCTTTTTGGATTTAGATAAGCAAACTAGTGGCCTACAAAAAGGCGACTTAGTAATTGTGGCTGGAAGACCTTCGATGGGTAAGGCGCAACCTCTAGATGCAAAAGTAAAGACTGTGGATGGGTGGAAGTTAATGGGTGATCTGAAGTTTGGTGATCGCCTTGCTTCTGTCGATGGTCAGCACTCTATGGTGACTGGTATTTATCCACAAGGCATTAAACAGATTTATAAAGTCACTTTCTCCGATGGGCGAGTGGCTGAGTGTTGCGATGAGCACCTATGGCGTGTGATGTACCGAGATTGGTCGGGGCCACGCGTTATCAATACAGCTCGCTTAATGGAAATGCTGCAGTGTGTCCGCTACAAAAATAGATTATGGGTTGATCCTGTGTCTGGCGATTTTGGTCACTCGAATGCATTGCCGATTCATCCATGGGTTTTAGGTGCGTTGCTAGGCGATGGCACTCTCGCACTATCTCATAGCTCTGTGATGTTTTCGACCAAGTCGCCTGAGCTTATTGAGCGCATGAATATGCTTGCTAACTTTGAGATGGAGTTAGTGCATGCTAATGCTTATGACTGGAGATTAGTCTCGAAAGAGAGAATTGCCGCTAATGGTCAAAGAGCGGCCGTAAAGACAAATTATTTTAGATCTGCCTTAAATGAATTAGGCGTTCTAGGCTGTAGAAGTTTTGATAAATATATTCCAGTTACCTATCTTGAGGCGAATAAGAATTCTCGTCTCGCGTTGTTCCAAGGATTAATGGACACTGATGGTTGGATTGAAAAGTGGGGCTCCATTCGTTTTTGTACAGCAAGCAAGCAATTGTCTGAGGACGTTGCATCTTTGGCTAGATCATTAGGCGGTATTTGCTCCATAGCGCATAAACAGTCTAACTACACCTACAAGGGTGAAAAGAAGCAAGGTCGTGTATCTTATTTTTTGAATATGAGCTTTGGACCTGGTTTTCAAGCGTTTACTCTGCCTGAAAAGACTGAAAGATTAAGAGTAAGTTGGGATCGTCAACGTAGACTTTCATTCAGGAGTATTGAGCCTTCTAGAGTGTCTCAGGCCCAATGTATTTCAGTAAGCCATCCTCAAAGAACTTATATAACGAATGATTATGTTGTTACCCACAACACTGCATTTGCATTAAATATTGCTGAGAATGTCGCTCTAGCAGAAGGTTTACCTGTCGTCGTGTTCTCCATGGAGATGTCAGGCGAACAGTTAGCAGCTCGTTTGCTCGGATCAGTAGGGCGTGTTGATCAAAGTCGTATGCGTACTGGTAAGTTGCAGGATGATGAGTGGCCACGTGTTACCGATGCCATTGCTCGTTTAAGTAATACCCAAATTTTGATTGATGAGACTGGCTCTTTATCCAGCTTAGAGTTGCGTGCTCGGGCGCGTCGCATTGCCAGAAACTTTGGTGGAACGCTAGGTTTAGTGGTGATCGATTATTTGCAGTTGATGAGTGGATCTGGTTCAGAGAATCGCGCTACTGAGATTTCTGAAATATCTCGCTCACTGAAATCTCTCGCAAAAGAATTGCAATGCCCTGTAGTAGCGCTCTCTCAGTTAAATCGTGGTCTTGAGCAACGGCCAAATAAACGTCCGATCATGTCTGACTTGCGTGAATCTGGCGCTATTGAACAAGATGCAGACTTAATTATGTTCATCTATCGTGATGAGGTGTATCACCCAGATACCACTACTGATAAAGGTGTTGCCGAAATTATTATCGGTAAGCAGCGTAATGGACCAATCGGAACAGTTCGCCTCAGTTGGCAAGGTCCGTATACCAAGTTTGATAACTTGGCGATGGGATCGATTGGTTACTCTTCTGGTGGATACGAGCCGTTCTAAGCAAAGAAATAATCTAAAAACTAAATAGAAGAGCAAATAGATAAAAAAGCCTCACACTGTGAGGCTTTTTTTATGAAGCAAATAAATGAGATCAACTAAGCAATCTTATTTACCGCCTTCACATTTTTTGATGGAGGCTGCTTTAGCTGCACCATACAGCGGCTTACCGTCTTTGCTAACTGCCTTAGCTTCACAATCATTTGGTTTTGCATCTCCCATACATTTTTTGATAGAGGCATCTTTTGCTGCCCCATACAGAGGCTTACCCTCTTTGCTGACTGCCTTGGCTTCACAAGCCGCTTGATCAGCAAAAGCATAGGTTGGCAGAGCAAAACTCAGAGCAATACTTAAGGCAACGATGATTTTTTTCATGACATCTCCTGTAGGGGGCAAATGAGTAAATAGATTACTCGATAAATGACTGTAATCAAAATGCAGAATTTCGGAAACATAGGGAAAGCGCTATTAACCCTAAAGAATCTGACGATCAAGGCGTCATACGACGTGCTTCCGTAAACTTTGCCGCCCAATAGGGCGAAGTGATGTAGTCGAGCCGCACGGTTCCGCCAGCGCTTGGAGCATGGACAAATCTGCCTTGTCCGACATAGATTCCAGCATGTGAATATTTTTCTCCGGTGGTGTTAAAGAACACCAGATCCCCCGGTGCGGGTGGCTGACCTTCAATACTTCTGCCTTTACTGCTCATTAGCTGAATAGTCCGCGGTAGCTTGATCCCTGCCGCTTTGTTATAGACGTACACAATTAGCCCACTGCAATCAAATCCACCCTTTGGGGTATTGCCGCCGTATCGATACGGAACATCTACCAAGCCTACCGCAGTAATAGAAATATCCTCAGTGCCAACGCTGGTGTCCTGCTTAAATTGGGCAACCCTAGTGGACGACGCTGATTTTCCGCTGAATATGCTACAGCCGCTTAAGATCAGCAAGCTACAAATAAAAATGCCGCACCCTACAAGAGTGCGGCATGAGAAAGGTTTCTTAGAGCGCGTCAGCAGCATGATCCGCTAGACGTGAACGCTCACCGCGGGCTAGAGTCACATGACCACCGTGACGCCAGCCTTTGAAGCGATCAACCACATAAGTTAAGCCAGAAGAACCTTCTGTCAAATAAGGCGTATCAATCTGAGCAATATTACCTAGGCAAACGATTTTGGTTCCTGGGCCTGCACGGGTAACCAAAGTTTTCATTTGCTTAGGAGTCAGATTTTGCGCCTCATCAATGATCACAAACTTACTGACGAAAGTTCTGCCACGCATGAAGTTCATGCTCTTTACTTTAATGCGGGAGCGAATGAGTTCTTGAGTTGCGGCACGACCCCATTCTCCAGCACCGCCATCTTCATTGCGTTGAAGTACTTCAAGGTTATCGTCAAATGCACCCATCCACGGCTGCATTTTTTCTTCTTCGGTACCTGGTAGGAAACCGATGTCTTCGCCAACGGGTACTGTTGCACGGGTAATGATGATTTCGTTATAGCGCTTGCTATCAAGTACTTGCTCTAGGCCAGCAGCCAAAGCAAGCAGGGTTTTTCCAGTTCCTGCTTGACCTAACAAGGTCACAAAATCCACATCTGGGTTCATCAGTAGGTTCATGGCAAAGTTCTGCTCGCGATTGCGGGCGGTCACGCTCCAGACATTATTTTTCTGATGAGAAAAGTCACGCAAGGTTTGCAAGAGCGCAGTCTTGCCATTGATTTCTCGCACTTGAGCATAGAAGGGCGTTGATCCGTCAGGGTTCTCTTGGTAGACAAACTGATTGACCAACATACTTTGTACAGATGGCCCAGTGACGCGATAGAACATAGTCCCAGATTTGGAGTCAGCCCAGCTTTCCATATCTTTACCATGTTTAGGCCAGAAGTCTGCATTCAAAGGCATGACACCGGCATACATCAGATCGCGATCTTCTAATACTTGGTCATTAAAATAGTCTTCAGCAGGTAAGCCAAGCGCGCGTGCTTTGATGCGCATATTGATATCTTTCGATACCAACACTACCTCTTGACCTTTTCGAGTTTTCTGTAATTCGCTAACAACAGCAAGAATCAGGTTGTCACCCTTTCCTTCGGGAAGTCCTTCTGGCAATGCTTGTGTAGTTAATTTAGTCTGGAAAAATAAGCGACCTGTGACATCTTGATTGCCAAGCTTATTAAGAGGGATGCCTTCATCTAGGGTGCCGCTGGTGCCGGCAATCAATTGATCCAATGATCTGCTAACGGTTCTGGCATTACGAGCTACCTCGGTCATGCCTTTCTTGTGGTTGTCCAACTCTTCAAGCGTCGTCATTGGCAAGTAAAGGTCATGCTCCGAGAAGCGGAACAGGGAACTTGGATCATGCATCAAGACGTTTGTATCGAGAACGAATAGGCTAGGAGGCCCAGTACGCACTACCCGTTTAGGTTTTGCAGGTGTAGCTGCCTTGTTCTCATTGCGCTGATTATGCGCAGGCCGATGATCCGCCTTAATTTTTTCGAGGGCTACTTCAGCTGCTGATAAATCTTCTTCCACATCGTTGGTCCAATCAATAGCTTCCACTACCACTGGTTTTGCTGGTGCAGGACGTTTCTTTAAGTCGGGAGTATCTTTACGACTGAGTTTTACTTGATCAGCAATTTGAGTGGGTATCGGGGGCAATGGCATGGACTCTCCTAAAAGAAAAAACCGTCAAGCGGAGTGCGTTGACGGTTTATTACAAAACTGGTTGCATCGATGGTTAAAAAACGGAGGGGGTTGCTCTCCGCACCTGATCTGAGATATTCAGGTTTCTGGTTCAAACGGATTGTCAGACTTTCCCGTCGTTTACGGTGCATATGAATCACTTTACCCCAAATTTTGGGGTTTGCAAGCACCTCGGATCAAATTATTGTAAAAATTATTTAGTGGCTTGAGCCGCTTGTAATACTTCTGTCACATGACCTGGAACCTTAAGGCCGCGCCACTCTTTTGCGAGCTTACCGGAGGAGTCAAACAAGAAGGTGCTGCGCTCAACGCCACGGACTTGTTTGCCATACATATTCTTCATCTTCATAACGCCAAAGATCTGGCAAAGCTTTTCTTCAGTATCTGCAACCAACTCAAAAGGCAGCTCTAATTTGCTACGGAAGTTGTCGTGCGATTTGAGGCTATCGCGGGAAACACCCACTACTAGTGTATTGGCTTTGGTAAATGCTTCGATGTTGTCTCTGAATTCACCAGACTCAGCAGTGCAGCCTGGGGTCATATCTTTAGGATAAAAATAGAGAACCAGTTTTTTACCTTTTGCGGACGCTGGTGAAAACGTCAATCCAGATGTTGCTGGAATTGCGCACTGTGGCATGGGTTGACCAATGGCTACTGTCATGATGATCCTTCGTTGGTTGATTGTCTCTTGGTTCTAACTATTTTGAATAATTAAATCACCACTGCGATTGGGGATTTCACCCCAAGTCACTGGCAGTACAGCTATTTTATCGAGTTGCTTGGTGGCTTCCCAGGATTTATGAAGCTCGCCCATGGTGACAAGGTCGTGACCTTGATTTAGCCATCCAGCAAGCAGTTGCTCAAATGCGGGCAATAACTTTTGACCTTCCAGTTCAGCGTGGAGAGTAAAGACCTGGTCATTCGGATTGCTTTGGGTGATCTCTAAAAGCTTTTTGACTGCGCCAAATTCATCGGCACCATCGATGCCAATCAGTTCATCAAAAGTAGGGAGTGTTGTTGGGTATTGCACATGTTTCGCTTTGCCAGATGGTAAGGCAAGGCGATAGGGCATGAGATTGGGCTCAGCTCTACCATCGGAAGAGTAAGTAATTCCCCATTGATCAAGTTGCTCAAAAGCAGTTTCGTTCATTTGCCAACCAGCAGCACCATAAGTGACTGGCGTATGCCCAAAGATTTCTACAAAACGATCCCAGCTTTTTTGCATCATTGCTTTAGTCCATGCTGCGTCTTGATTGCGCACAGCATCTTGCCAAGCCACATGATCCCAAGTATGAATACCAGTCTCATGACCTGCCTGATCAATGGCACGCATCTCTGCGGCTGCTTTTTTACCGATATCAGGGCCCGGGATAAGTACGCCATAGAGCAGTGTTTTTATGCCATAGTGCTCAACGACAGAAGTGCGGCTAACCTTTTTCAGAAAGCCCGGACGAAAGACGCGCTTTAAGGCCCAGCCAGTGTGGTCTGGCCCAAGGCTAAATAGGAAAGTGGCTTTTAAGCCAAAGCGCTCCAAGGTGCGGGCAAGATTGGGAACGCCCTCTTTGGTGCCGCGTAAGGTATCAACATCAACCTTGAGAGCAATCTTAGCCATGAACTCTTAAATTTACTTTTACTTATTCTTTATCAACTAGATGACGTGCTTTTTCTACATCTTCACGATAGGCTTCAAAAATATTCTTCAGCGCATCAGACATAGTTGTAGTTGGCTTCCAACCAAGCTCACTCATCGTGTTATCAATCGCTGGCACACGATTCTGCACATCTTGATAACCTTCGCCGTAATAAGCGCCAGAAGTAGTTTCGACAATCTTCACTTCATTGGCATTCTTGGCGTACTCAGGAATACTGCGAGCAATCTCTAACATTTGGTTAGCGAGTTCGCGAATAGAGTGATTGTTTTTAGGATTGCCAATGTTGTAAATCTTGCCATTAGCAACACCATCTTTATTATCGATAATGCGCATCAAAGCATCAATGCCATCATCAATATAAGTAAAGGCACGTTTCTGGGCGCCACCGTCAACGACGTTGATAGGTTCGCCGCGTACGATGTGACCCAAGAACTGAGTCACCACACGGGATGAGCCTTCTTTTGGTGTGTAGATGCTATCTAAGCCAGGTCCAATCCAATTAAATGGACGGAAGAGCGTAAAACGTAGGCCTTCCATGCCGTAACCCCAAATCACTCGGTCCATCAACTGCTTGGAGCAAGCGTAGATCCAGCGTGGCTTATTGATTGGGCCGTAAACCATATTGGATTTAGAAGGATCAAATTCACCGTCCTCACACATTCCATACACTTCAGAAGTGGATGGGAACACCAAATGCTTTTTGTATTTGACTGCGGAGCGCACGATCGGAAGGTTGGCTTCGAAGTCGAGCTCAAATACCTTGAGTGGTTGCTGTACGTAAGTCGCAGGCGTTGCAATGGCAACTAAGGGCAGAATGACATCACATTTACGAATGTGGTATTCAACCCATTCTTTGTTGATGGTGATATCACCTTCAAAGAAGTACATACGTGGATGGTTAATCAAATCACCCAGACGATCATTTTGCATGTCCATGCCATAGACATCCCAATCGGTTGTCTCCAGAATGCGCTTGGAAAGGTGGTGACCAATAAAACCGTTAACACCAAGAATGAGTACTTTTTTCATCTTTACTGCCTCGTCTTAATCTAATTTATTTGCTTGCTGGAAACCATTCCAATATTTCAACTGCTTGATGGTCGCCACAAATGCCGAATACCCGATTATCAACCACTTGGACGCCGCAAACCCCAAGATCTAGGTTGGCTGGAAATGGCCCTTTTAGGCTGGTGCGAGCCACAATCATGACTTTGCCATTGTGTTCAGTAAAGGCGCCTGGATAAGGGGGTGCAACGGCTCTGACAAGGTCGTGGACCTGTTTGGCTGTCTGATTCCAGTGAATTTGCCCATCTGCGGGCTTTCTGCCACCAAAATAGCTGCCTTTTTGCAGGTCGTTCGCTTGGCGGGGGACGATTCCCTTCAAAAGGCTTGGTAGGACTTGATTTATTACGTTTACTGCTGCCTGACTTACTTTGCTAAATACGTCTGTAGCGGTCTCATCTGGGCCAATATTGACTGCGGCTTGACCAACAATATCACCTGCATCTGGTTTAGCTTCCATCACATGCAAGGTTGCACCTGTTTCGGTTTCACCATGCAGGATGGCCCAATTGACGGGTGCACGACCACGATACTTTGGTAGTAGCGAGCCATGCATATTGAGTGCAGCAATTTTGGCGCAGGCCAAAATCTGTGCGGGAATCATAAAGCGATAGTAAAAAGAAAAAATATAGTCGGGCGAGATTACCTCGAGCTTCGGAATTAAATCTACTAGTTCAGGTGCACTTGGTGTGATGTACGGAATATTTTTTTCTTGGCAGAGCTTTGCCACACTGCCGAACCAAACATTCTCATTGGGATCATCTTCGTGGGTGACAACCAAGTCAATCTGTATACCCGCACTGAGAAGTGCCTTTAGGCAATTAACACCTACATCGTGATAAGCAAAGACGACTGCGTGCAATTATTTTTTCTCTAAAACAGTTTGCACAACATAGCGAGGGCGCTTGCGGATCTGTTGATAGATGCGACCAATATATTCGCCTAACAGACCAAGCCCAAAGAGCATCACGCCAATGAGGAAGAACGTCAGAGCGAATAGAGTGAAAACGCCCTCAACCTCAGCACCCAGAACGAAGCGACGCACGAGCAGATAAGCAAACAAGCTGCCTGCTGCAAGGGATAGGAGCATGCCGAGGATCGAAAAGATCTGTAGTGGCATTACAGAGAAGCCAGTGACCAAATCAAAATTCAAGCGGATGAGTTGATACAAGCTGTACTTAGATTCACCAGCAAAGCGCTCTTCATGTTTGACAGAAATTTCTACTGGGTTAGCAGAAAATGTATAAGCCAGCGCTGGGATGAAGGTATTGCTCTCATCGCATTGACGCACTAAATCAACGATACGACGGCTATAGCCGCGTAACATACAACCTTGATCAGTCATTGTGATACGCGTAATGTTTTCGCGTAAGCGATTCATGGCGCGTGAAGCAAATTTTCTAAAGAAGCTGTCTTGACGATCTGCGCGAATAGTACCGACGTAATCATGACCTTTTAAAAGTTGCTCAGTCAATGCATCAATTTCTTCAGGTGGATTTTGTAAGTCAGCATCCAAAGTAATGATGTGTTCACCTTTGGCGTATTCAAAGCCAGCCATGATGGCCATGTGTTGCCCAAAGTTGCTGTGAAATAAAACTGCGCGTGTCACATCAGGACGCAACTCCACTTGCTTGGAAAGGATGCCTGCCGAACGGTCTTTACTGCCGTCATTGACGAAGACAATTTCATAGGCAATCTTGCGCTTGGTGGCTAAAGCATCCAATGCAGGATAGAGACGGTCAAATAGAGCCTGGAGACCATCTTCCTCGTTGTAAACGGGGATAACAATACTGAGTGTTGGGTTAGCAACTAAATTTGCAGTCATGCCGCAATTTTGCCTGATTCTGTAGACTTAACCCAAGAACACTAGTTTTTACGGTATTTCTGCAAAATTCCGACGAAACCCTTGGCGATGCGGCCAATATCTTCATCTGCCATCGCGGGGAATAGAGGAAGAGTCAGAATGGATTTACCAATACGTTGTGCAATTGGCGTGTCTGAGGTTTTATAGCCTTGGTTTTTATAAAGCGTAAAACCAGTGATCGCGGGGTAGTGAACACCAGTGCCAATGCCCAAATCTTTTAAGTCCGTCATCACTTGAGCGCGATCGGCTTTTAACTGATCTAAGGGCAATACAACTTGGAACATATGCCAGTTGCTATCGGTGAAGTTTTCCACTGGAAGTTCTAATTGAAGATCATCTAAGCCGGCAGTTTTTAATTCAGCACGAATGGCATCAAAGTAATGGCGTGCTAATTGAGTACGACGTGCTTGATAATTGGGAAGTTGCTTGAGTTGCTCAAGGCCGATTGCCGCATTTACATCCGTCAAATTATCTTTGCCACCTAATACGTCAACATCCATGCCGTCCATACCCTGACGGGTTAATCCTTGTAGGCGGAATTTCTCAGCCAGCTTTGCTTCATCAGCATTGCTTAATACAAGGCAACCACCCTCAACAGTGGTGAGATTCTTGTTGGCCTGAAAACTAAAGCTGACTAAGTCTCCAAAGCTTCCAATTTTTTTGCCCTTCCACAGGGATCCAAAGGCTTGCGCAGCATCTTCAATGACGCGAAGATTGTATTGACTGGCTAATGCGTATAGCTGATCCATGTCAACTGGCAAGCCTGCCAAATAGACCGGCATGATGGCGCGCGTCTTTGGTGTGATTGCAGTGGCAACCTTATTTAAATCAATATTGCGTGTCACGGGATCGATATCTACAAAGACTGGTTTTGCGCCCACACTCAAGATGACATTGGAAGTTGCGACCCAAGAAATAGGTGTAGTGATGACCTCGTCACCTTCACCAATGCCTGCGACTTGCAGTGCAATCTTCATGGTTGCAGTGCCGTTAGCAAAACAGCGCACCGGACGATCGCCAAAGTATTTACTTAAAGTCGTTTCAAATTCTGCCAACTTTGGACCTGATGTTACCCAGCCCGAACGCAGCACTTCAGAAACGGCGTCAATAGTTTCTTGGTTGAAGCTGGGGCGCGTAAACGGGATAAATTCAGGAGTGGAATTTGACATGATGTCTTATATTACTTTAATGAGTTACTGCGTCACGTTCGATGTATCTGGATGCTTCACGATGACCCTGCGAGAGTCGCGATCAACTTCTTGCATGGGGAAGTTTTTAGCCTTCAGTGCATCAAACTGCTCAGGAACCATAAGTGCATAGGCTGTTTGATCTTCTTGCCAACGGGCTATAAATGCATCTAAAGTCGGCATCCACAACTCTGGCTGCTGATTGACGCCAAATTCAAGCTCGTCGGGTGATTCCACCATGATCATCGTTCTGCCTAAATAGAACGGCACGGTGTGGTCAAGGAGTTTTACAGAATAGAAATTTACTTTTTCAGGAATAGAAGCTTTTACTCGTTGCACCAGATCGATACCAGAAACTGCGCGACCTAAAGTCTCATGACCCGTACCTGCGATGATGGCGCATAGAAAAAATCCACAAGCAAAACTCACAATACTTTGAATGCCATTGCGCTTGCTTTGCCATGCTGCGTAGGCGCTAAAAATAACCAACGCTACCAATGCAGCTATGACCCAATAGGTGTAACGCGCATAAGCTTCAATCTCATCAGGCCTAGCTTGCTTGCCAATGGCATCCAAAAAGAAAAATCCAATACAACCGAGAATGGCAAACCCAATGGTCTGCAGCTTCCACGGTAAAGCCATAGTATTGGTGTGTCCAAGTAAGTGATCTAAACGGTTGCCAACGATTAAAGCAAGCGCTGGAAATACGGGAATGATGTAGCCAGGTAGCTTAGAGCGAGAGACGCTAAAGAAAGCAAAGATGACCACAAACCAACACACCAATAACCAGCCTGCAGAGAACTCGCGGCGGCGCTCACTCCAGGCTTGGGCAATGGCTCCGGGGATTTGAAGAGCCCAAGGAATGATGCCAATGAGAAGCAGCGGAATAAAGTAATAAATGGGACCTGTTCTGCTATGCGCATCTTGGGTGAAGCGCTGCAGATGTTCGTGAATAAAAAAGAATTCTAAAAACTCAGGGTTACGTTGTGCAACCAATACAAACCAAGGTGCAGTAATTGCTAGGAACAAAATACTGCCGCTGAAGATACGGAGACGAGACCAAATTTTCCAGTCCCAAGTGCTGATAGAGTACGCAATAAAAACCATTGCAGGAATTGCTGCGCCAATCACACCCTTAGATAAAGTAGCTAATGCCATGAAAGCCCAGCAAGCCCACATCCAATTTCGACAACTATTTTTATTGTGGGAAGTTTGTGCAATTAACAAGCTACATAGAGCTGCAACTAAAAATGAGGACAAGCCCATATCTAGCGAGTTGAAGTGTCCACTAATGATCCACATCGGACTAGAAGCTAAGACTACTGCTGCTAACCATCCTGCTCTGGCGTTATAAATTCGTGCGCCAGTAAACCCGACAAATAGAATTGTGAGAAAGCCAGTTAGGGCAGTCCATAGACGTGCTTGCCAATCACCAATACCAAAGACCTGAAATGTAGTTGCTGTTGCCCAAGCCTGTAATGGTGGCTTTTCAAAATACTTATAGCCGTTGTAGCGGGGTGTGATCCAATCGCCAGTTACCAGCATCTCGCGGGCAATTTCTGCATAGCGCCCCTCATCAGACGGAATGAGGTGACGATAGTTCAGGGTGCCAAACCAGAGTAAGCCGTAAATGATGACCAACAGCAAAATCTTGCCTGGATGTAGAGCGGACGACTGCCGAATTTGACCAAATTGCATTAAACGGGCTCCACAATCAGGGCCAGCAATACTTGGCGACCTTCACCAACCAGGATGTTGTATGTCCGGCAAGCAGCTTGCGAATTCATAATTTCAAAGCCAATTTTGGCCTGAACTAGGGCTTTGAGCAGTTCTGGCTTGGGAAAGCGTTGGCGACTACCAGTCCCAATGATGACTAATTCTGGTTTTAAATCAACCATTTGCGAGAAATGGCTAGCCTCTAGGCTATCAAATGACTGGGCCGACCAATTTGAGATGGCGCCATCGGAGCTCAGAAGAACTGCATGGTCGTATGGGGCCTTATTGATCTCTACGTAGCCATCGCCGTAGCCAGTGATCGTATTTGCTCCGGAGTGGGGGTCAGATTGAAGCTTCAAGTGGACTCTCTGTCATAATTATGTGGATTATAGCTAGCTGTTTTTTCTCATATTTCAAGAACTTACCTTTAAATTTATTGTGAAACCGATCCTAAAGTCCCAAAAGCTCAATAACGTCTGTTACGACATACGTGGGCCGGTGCTCGAGCTTGCTCAGCGCATGGAGGAAGAGGGTCACAAAATCATCAAATTAAACATCGGAAACGTAGGGGTTTTCGGTTTCGATCCGCCTGAAGAGATTCAGTTGGACATGATTCGCAATTTAAGTAATGCCTCAGCATATTCTGATTCCAAGGGAATCTTCGCTGCTCGTAAAGCCATCATGCAGTATTGCCAAGAAAAAGGCATTCAAGGCGTGACCTTAGATGATGTGTACACCGGCAATGGCGTTTCGGAACTCATCGTACTTTCAATGAACGCACTGTTGAATGACGGCGATGAAGTTTTGGTACCGATGCCGGATTATCCGCTCTGGACTGCAGCTGTGAGTTTGTCGAGTGGTACCCCTGTTCATTATCTTTGCGATGAATCCAAAGATTGGGCTCCGGACTTAAATGATCTGCGTAAAAAAATAACGCCGCGCACTAAAGCAATTGTGGTGATTAATCCAAATAATCCTACTGGTGCGATTTACTCCAAAGAAGTCTTAATTGAGATGATAAACATCGCTCGCGAACATGGTTTGATTTTGTTTGCCGATGAAATCTACGACAAGATGTTGTATGACGGTGAAAAGCATATTTCTCTAGCATCCTTATCAACTGATGTAGTCACCATCACCTTTAATGGCCTCTCTAAGAATTACCGTTCATGCGGCTACCGCGCTGGCTGGATGATTGTTTCGGGCGATAAAGAAATGGTGCGCGATTACATCGAAGGCCTCAATATGCTGGCCTCGATGCGCCTGTGTGCAAACGTGCCAGGTCAATACGCAATTCAAACTGCTTTGGGTGGTTATCAGAGTATTAATGACTTAGTTGGTGAGGGTGGCCGCCTTGCGAAGCAACGTGACCTTGCTTGGAAATTGATTACTGATATTCCTGGTGTTACCTGTGTGAAGCCGAAGTCAGCCTTGTATTTATTTCCAAGGTTAGACCCCGAGGTTTATCCAATTGAAGATGACCAACAATTTGTTGCTGATCTCCTGAAAGAAGAAAAAGTTTTGTTAGTGCAGGGCTCTGGTTTTAACTGGGGTAAGCCTGATCACTTCCGCGTAGTGTTCTTGCCTCACGAAGATGTTCTCAAGGAAGCTATTAGCCGCCTTGCCCGTTTTCTGGAGCGTTATCGTAATAAGCACAGCCGTAAGGCTTCTTCAACTGCAGCAAAGGCATCATGAAACCGATTCAAGTAGGTCTATTAGGTATTGGCACTGTTGGTGGTGGCGTATTTACCGTTCTCGAGCGCAACCAAGACGAGATTACACGTCGCGCTGGGCGTGGTATTCGAATTAATACGGTTGCCGATTTAAATGTAGAGCGCGCTAAAGAATTGGTCAAAGATCACGCCCAAGTAGTGAGTGATGCGCGTGCGGTGATTAATAACCCAGAGATCGATATTGTTGTTGAGCTCATTGGTGGCTACGGCATTGCTAAAGACTTGGTTCTTGAAGCTATTGCAGCTGGTAAGCATGTTGTTACAGCAAATAAGGCATTGATTGCCGTTCACGGTAATGAGATTTTTAAAGCAGCCCATGCTAAAGGCGTGATGGTGGCATTTGAAGCTGCTGTTGCTGGCGGCATCCCTATCATTAAAGCCTTGCGTGAAGGTTTAACAGCTAACCGCATTGAATGGGTCGCTGGCATTATCAATGGCACAACCAACTTCATCCTGTCGGAGATGCGTGACAAGGGTTTGGATTTTGGAACCGTTCTTAAAGAAGCACAACGTTTAGGTTACGCAGAAGCAGATCCTACTTTTGATATCGAAGGAGTGGATGCAGCTCATAAAGCAACTATCATGAGTGCGATTGCCTTTGGTATTCCAATGCAGTTTGAAAAAGCGCACGTTGAAGGTATTACCAAATTAGATGCGATTGATATTAAATACGCCGAACAATTGGGCTATCGCATTAAGTTGCTAGGCATTGCCAAGAAAACTACCTCTGGTGTCGAGCTACGCGTACACCCAACCTTAATTCCTTCGAAGCGTTTGATTGCAAACGTTGAAGGCGCTATGAATGCAGTACAAGTATTTGGTGATGCTGTCGGTACTACCTTGTATTATGGTAAAGGTGCAGGCTCCGAGCCAACTGCTTCTGCAGTGATTGCCGACTTAGTGGATATAACCCGTTTATTAAGTGCCGATGTAGCGCATCGCGTGCCTTACTTAGCCTTCCAACCAGATGCTGTTCATGACACACCCGTTCTCCCGATTGGCGAAATTACTACTAGCTACTACTTGCGCTTGCGTGTAGCAGATCAAGCTGGTGTATTGGCAGACATTACTAAGATTTTGGCTTCACATGGCGTATCTATTGATGCGCTCTTGCAAAAAGAAGCTGATGAAGGTGAAAGCCAAACTGATTTGGTGGCGTTGACTCATGAAACCAAAGAAAAGAACATGCTTGCCGCAATTAAAGAGATTCAAAATCTCAAAACGGTTGCTGGTGAGGTAGTGAAGATCCGTTTAGAAAATTTGTCTTAAGTAAAACTCAGCAAAATACATGCGTTACCAATCTACCCGTGGCAATAGTCCAGAACAATCCTTTCTAGAAATTTTATTGGGTGGATTGGCGCCTGATGGCGGCTTGTATTTGCCTACCCAGTATCCAAAAGTTACTGCGGCGCAATTAGATTCTTGGCGTGGTTTGTCCTACGCAGATCTTGCTTATGAAGTATTGAGCTTGTATTGCGACGATATTCCTGAGTCAGATTTAAGAGCGCTATTGCGTAAAACCTATACCGAGCAGGTGTATTGCAATGGCCGCCCTCAAGACAATGCTAAAGACATCACGCCGATACATTGGTTGGGTGAAGAGCATGGCGCACGTATTGGTCTTTTAAGTCTATCGAACGGTCCTACATTGGCTTTCAAAGATATGGCCATGCAGTTACTGGGCAACCTCTTTGAATATGCTTTAAAGAAAAATGGTCAGCATCTCAATATTTTGGGTGCTACTTCTGGTGATACTGGAAGTGCTGCTGAATATGCAATGCGTGGCAAAGAGGGCGTGAAGGTGTTCATGCTTTCTCCACGCGGCAAGATGAGTTCATTCCAGTCTGCGCAAATGTATTCCTTGCAAGACCCCAATATTTTTAACTTGGCAGTCGCTGGCGTCTTTGATGATTGCCAAGATATTGTTAAGGCAGTGAGCAATGATCACGCTTTTAAAGCTAAAAACCAAATTGGCACGGTGAACTCCATTAACTGGGGACGTGTAGTTGCTCAAGTGGTGTATTACTTCCAAGGATATCTCTTGGCTACTAAGTCTAGCTCCGAGAAAGTCTCATTCACTGTTCCTTCAGGTAACTTTGGCAACATCTGTGCTGGCCACATTGCCCGCATGATGGGATTGCCTATCGAGCACTTGATTGCTGCCACAAATGAGAATGATGTACTCGATGAGTTCTTCCGTACTGGTGTTTATCGGGCACGTAAGTCTGCTGAAACATTGCACACTTCAAGCCCTTCCATGGATATCTCCAAGGCCAGCAACTTTGAGCGTTTTGTATTTGATTTTATGGGTCAAGATGGCCAAGCCACTGCAGCTATGTTCAAGCAGGTGGATGAAGCAGGCGGCTTTGATATCTCAAAAGATGCTGTCTTTAAAGACCTTGGTAAGTATGGCTTTCAATCAGGTCGCAGTACTAACGAGAATCGCCTAGCAACGATTCGTGACATCGACCAACGTTATGGCGTCATGATTGATACGCATACTGCTGATGGTGTGAAGGTTGCCCGAGAGCATTTGCAAGCTGGCATACCGATGATAGTTCTCGAGACAGCATTACCGATTAAGTTTGAAGAGACGATTGAGATTGCTTTGGGTCGTCCCGCTGAATGTCCGCCGGCTTTTAAGGATATTAAGTCCAAGCCACAGCGTGTAGAGAATATTGATGCGGATGTAAATCAGGTGAAAACTTTCATCACTACACATCTGGGTTAATTTTTAACCCAGAAAAATTCAAGTAATAAAAAATCATATGACTAAGCCACCAATGTTGACCGCACAGCAGGCTTTGGACCATTTGCTTTCTCATGCTCAAGTTGTTGTTGAGAATGAAAAGGTTCCAATGCAAGCTGCTCTAGGGCGCGTGCTTGCTGAAAATGTGAATAGCTTAGTTGATGTGCCGCCTTTGGATAACACTTCTATGGACGGTTATGCTGTGCGAACTGCTGATACCCAATCAGTCGGTAGTGTTCTTAAAATTGCGCAACGTATTCCAGCTGGCTCAGTTGGAACGCAGCTGGAGTCAGGTACTGCTGCCAGAATCTTTACTGGTGCCCCTGTTCCTCCGGGCGCTGATGCAGTTGTGATGCAAGAAGATTGCACAACAGACAGCGAAACTAATCAGGTAACTATCAACATTGCACCAACATCAGGTCAGTGGATTCGCCGGAGGGGTGAGGATTTAACAACCGGCAAGGCTTGTTTAACTGCCGGCACATTTTTGCGCCCACAAGAGTTGGGGGTAGCAGCTTCAGCTGGTTTAACTCATTTGCATGTAAAACGTCGTGTAAAGGTTGCTGCATTCTTTACCGGTGATGAGTTAGCGCTTCCTGGTGAGCCACTGAAACCAGGTGGTATTTATAACTCGAATCGCGATACCTTATTAGCCTGTCTCAAATCATTGGGTTGTGACGCAACGGATTTAGGTATTGTTCCGGATCGTTTAGATGCAACGCGTGAGGCATTGCGCAAGGCTAGCAAAAATCATGACTTGATTATTACTTCTGGTGGTGTATCCGTTGGTGAAGAGGATCACATCAAGCCTGCAGTGACTGCTGAAGGAAGATTGGATTTATGGCAGATCGCCATTAAGCCTGGCAAGCCTCTGGCATTTGGTACGGTACGTAAATCATCTGAGCCCAAAGATGGTGAAGCTTGGTTTATTGGTTTACCTGGCAATCCTGTATCCAGTTTTGTGACCTTCCTACTGTTTGTACGTCCTTTTATTTTGAAGTTACAGGGTCGTGAAGCAAGGCAAGCTCAGTCCTACCCAATGCGCGCAGATTTTGATTGGTCAAAAGCGGATCGTCGCAATGAATTCTTGCGAGTCAAAATCAATGATCAAGGCGGTCTAGACTTATTCCCAAATCAAAGCTCTGGTGTACTTACGAGCGCTTCTTGGGGTGATGGCCTGGTTGACTGTCCCCCAAATCAGCCAATTAAAGCGGGTGATCTTGTGAAGTACATCCCCTTTGATGCGCTTCTCAAATAATCGGTTTACGATTAACTCATGAAACTCGAATTACGATTTTTTGCCTCACTACGTGAAGCGCTTGGCGTCTCGCAAGAGAGCGTCACTATTACGGATAACGTAAAAACGATTGCTGACCTCAGGGCGCACCTCGTTACGCGCGGCAATCCTTGGTCTGAAGTTTTAGCGGATGGCAAGGTATTGCGCTGTGCTCTAAATCAGCATATGGTTGATGCAAATACTGCATTACAAGATGGTGCTGAAGTGGCTTTCTTTCCACCAGTGACCGGAGGCTGATATGTCGATCAAAATCCAAGAAAGCGATTTTGACCTTAGCGCTGAAATAGCTGCGCTGCGCAAAGGCGATCCACGAGTGGGCGCAGTAGTCACCTTCTTGGGTACCGTGCGCGATATGAATGATGGTAGTCAAGTAAAGGGCATGACCCTTGAACATTACCCTGGTATGACTGAGAAGGCGCTAGAGCAAATTCTGGAGCAAGCTAAAGCACGTTGGGATATCTATCAAACCTTAGTCATTCATCGTGTTGGACCGCTACTACCTGAAGATCAAATCGTTTTGGTTGCTGTAACTAGTGCTCACAGGGGTGAAGCTTTTTCTGCCTGCGAGTTCATCATGGATTACCTTAAAACGGCAGCCCCATTCTGGAAAAAAGAAGATACCCCTGAAGGTGCTCGTTGGGTTGACGCCAGAGTGACTGACGAGGCTGCAATGGCCCGTTGGGAAATGAAGTAGTTCCCGTCAGTATTTCTCATTACCTATTTAATTTTAAAAAACGCCAATTTCTCTGACCGAGGAAGTTGCTTTAATTTGATCTCTGCCTTTGAGGCTTCAGATCGATCCGTATGCTCTTGTGTAGCTAAAAGGACAACTGGTCTGCGAGCTCTTGTATAGCGAGCGCCTTGCCCTGAGTTGTGAGCTTCTAGGCGATGTTCTAGACGGTTGGTGATGCCGGCATAGTAGGTGCCGTCAGCGCATTCCAGTAGGTAAACAAGCCAGGTCAAAATCGGTATAAATTCGCTTAAAAAGAAGGTCTAAAAACCTTGAAATTTGTCATATTGCCCTTATATTCTATAGATAGATATATGGAGTACATAAATGAGAATAGATAAATTAACAACTAAGTTTCAAGAGGCCTTAAGTGAGGCCCAAAGTATCGCTTTAGCCAAAGACAACCAATATATTGAGCCAGCCCATGTCTTGCTGGCAATGTTGCGTGATTCTGATGGTGGCGCAAAGAGCTTGCTAACAAGAGCGGGCGTCAATGTGGCCGGTCTCGAAAAAGGTGTGGAAAAAATTATCAGCAACCTTCCTGAAGTGCAGGGCACTAGCGGGGAAGTCCAGGTTGGCCGAGATCTCAGTAATTGGTTGAACTTGTGCGAAAAAGAAGCTAACAAACGCAATGATCAATTTATTGCTGGCGAGTTGTTCTTGTTGGTGGTTGCAGATGACAAAGGCGAGCTCGGCAAGGTTGCTCGCGAGAATGGCTTAAATCGTAAATCGTTAGAAGCGGCTATTGATTTAGTGCGCGGAGGAGAATCAGTGAATAGTGCAGATGCTGAAGGTCAACGTGAGGCCTTAAAGAAATACACAGTGGATTTAACAGAGCGTGCTCGCATGGGCAAGCTCGATCCAGTAATTGGTCGTGACGATGAGATTCGTCGCACCATTCAGATATTACAGCGCCGCGGTAAGAATAACCCTGTACTCATTGGTGAGCCAGGCGTGGGCAAAACAGCGATTGTTGAGGGCTTAGCCCAGCGCATTGTGAATGGCGAGGTTCCTGAAACACTGAAGAACAAACGTGTCTTGGTGCTGGATATGGCTTTGCTACTGGCTGGCGCTAAATACCGCGGTGAATTCGAAGAGCGTTTAAAGGCAGTTCTCAGTGACGTTGCTAAAGACGAGGGTCAAACCATTATCTTTATCGATGAGATTCATACGATGGTTGGCGCTGGTAAAGGCGATGGCGCTATGGATGCCGGCAATATGCTCAAGCCTGCCTTGGCGCGTGGTGAGTTGCATTGTATTGGCGCCACTACGCTCGATGAATATCGTAAGTACATCGAAAAAGATCCAGCGCTTGAGCGTCGTTTCCAGAAAGTGATTGTAGAAGAGCCTAGTGTTGAAGCAACGATTGCTATCTTGCGTGGTTTGCAAGAGCGCTATGAACTTCACCATGGTATTGAAATTACCGATCCAGCCATTGTGGCAGCTGCCGAGTTATCGCATCGCTATATTACTGATCGTTTCTTGCCAGATAAAGCTATTGACTTGATTGATGAAGCCGGTTCACGTATCCGCATGGAGATTGATTCCAAGCCAGAGGTGATGGACAAGCTCGAGCGCCGCCTCATTCAGTTAAAGATTGAACGTGAAGCCGTTAAGAAGGAAAAAGATGAGGCTTCTCAAAAGCGTCTGGGCTTAATCGAAGAAGAGATTAAGCGTCTTGGTGCTGAGTATGCCGATTTAGAGGAGATCTGGAAAGCGGAGAAGGGTGCTGTATTGGGTGCCGCCAATCTCAAAGAAGAAATCGAAAAAGTGAAAGCAGATATTGCGAAGCTGCAGCGCGATGGCAAGTTAGAGCAAGTTGCTGAATTGCAGTATGGCAAGCTACCTGAGCTCGAGGCAAAGTTGAAGTCTGCTGCTGCAGCAGAGGCTAAAGGCGATAAAGATGGTGTAGTGAAGAACAAATTACTGCGCACTCAAGTTGGCGCAGAAGAAATTGCAGAAGTGGTCTCTCGTGCGACTGGTATCCCGGTATCGAAGATGATGCAGGGTGAGCGCGACAAGTTATTGAAGATGGAAGAGCTCTTGCATAAGCGCGTGGTTGGCCAAGAAGAGGCTATTCGCGCAGTGTCTGACGCTATCCGTCGTTCACGTGCTGGCTTGGCGGAAGAGAATCGTCCGTATGGATCATTCTTATTCCTTGGGCCTACTGGCGTTGGTAAGACCGAGCTTTGTAAAGCATTAGCTGGTTTCTTGTTTGATAGTGAAGATCACCTTATTCGTATTGATATGAGTGAGTTCATGGAGAAGCATAGCGTGGCGCGTTTAATTGGAGCGCCTCCAGGTTATGTGGGTTACGAAGAGGGCGGTTACTTAACTGAGCAAGTGCGTCGTCATCCTTACAGCGTGATCTTGTTTGATGAAATCGAGAAAGCACATCCAGACGTATTTAACGTGCTACTGCAAGTGCTGGATGATGGTCGCTTGACGGATGGTCAAGGCCGCACTGTGGATTTCAAGAACACCGTGATTGTGATGACTAGCAATATTGGTTCGCATCTCATTCAGTCCATGACGGACAAAAAGCAGTCTGAGATTAAAGAGGCTGTATTTGAAGAGCTGAAGAATCATTTCCGCCCTGAGTTCTTAAATCGGATTGACGAAATCGTCGTGTTCCATGGTTTAGATAAGGGCAATATCGCGAATATTGCGAAGATCTTGCTGAAGAACTTGTCAGATCGCTTAGCAAAAGTGGATATGCAGCTTGAGGTGAGTGATGCTGCCTTAAATAAAATTGCGGAGGTCGGCTTTGACCCAGTCTTTGGAGCAAGGCCACTTAAGCGGGCAATTCAGCAGCACATCGAGAACCCTGTCTCTAAGATGATCTTGGAAGGCAAGTTTGGTCCTAAGGATGTGGTGCCAGTGGATGTTGATAAGGCGGGTGACTTTAGCTTTAGCCGTCAGGTTCACTAAGCAGTATAAAAAGTAGTTCAGCAGGAATATTCCTGCACCAGTAAACTCGGCACATGACTGTTGCGCTTAGTAGGCGTGCCAGTGATGTCCGGGTTATTGGTCTCATTAGCCTGGCTCACGGCAGCTCTCATTTTTTCCATTTAGTACTTCCTCCCATGTTCCCATGGTTGAAGGATGCTTTTGCACTAAGTTATGCCGAACTCGGCTTGCTGATGTCAGTTTTCTTTGTAGTGTCTTGTATTGCTCAGGCCACATCTGGTTTTCTAGTAGATCGCATAGGCGCACGACCGGTGTTGTTCGGTGGTGTTGGATTGCTGGTGCTTGCAGCCCTGGTGTATTCCCAAAGTAATGGTTATGCGATGTTGTTATTGGGGGCAGTCATTGCTGGCTGTGGTAATGGTATTTTTCACCCCGTTGATTACACGCTCATCAATCACAAGGTATCACCACCCAATCTTCCTTATGCATACTCAATGCATGGTGTAACGGGATATTTAGGTTGGGCAGCAGCTCCCGCCTTTATGGTTGCGATTGCGCAATTTTCTGATTGGCGTATTGCATTCTTGTCTGCTGCCTTACTAGAGGCATGTATCTTAGCGATCCTTTGGCTAAATAAAAGCTACCTCCTTGATAACGTCAAGGAGCGCCATGAGAATACCCATGCAAGCACCCAAGCCGCTAATCCTGGGCTTGCTCAGGAGAGTCCATTTGCGTTTCTGAAGTTAACTGCAGTTTGGTTATGCTGGATTTTCTTTTTCTTCAGCATGGCATCTACGTCGAGCTTGCAATCATTTGCTCCGAGTGCATTATTTAATATCTATCAAGTTCCTATAGATGTAGGAAGTTATTACATTACCTTGCTAGCACTTGGTAGTGCTGGCGGTGTTTTGTTTGGGGGTTATCTCGCCGCAAAACTTCAAGCACCAGAACGCATCGTTTCTACTTGTTTATCTGTAACGATTGTGATGTGCTTATTGCTGGGAGCGGGATTTATTCCGGTGAGTCTGATTCCAGTATTGTTCTTTGGATTGGGTTTTGGTTATGGTGTGGTTGCTCCATCAAGAGACCTCTTAGTGAAGTCGGTGACTCCTAAAGGGGTAGCGGGGCGTGTATATGGAATCGTTTATTCGGGAATTGATTTAGGCGCTGCTGTTGGCCCATTTATTTTCGGTTTCTTCATGGATGCTGTATTACCAAAGGCCTTGTTCTTTGGCATTGTTTTATTCCAATTGATGATCATTCCAACCGTGTTCAAGGTGTCAGCTGGAGTTGTGCCCAAGACCGCTTAATCGCAGCTTATAAATTTCATAATATGAAATGTCATTACGCTGCATAAAATTCCCTGCAGAAAGTACCTAGCCATTTCATTTCAATCAGTGGGTAGCCATTCCACATTGCAAAAAATACAATATAAGTTATTGAATTTAAATAACTAAATATTTTATTAAATTCCTTCAATTTTACTTGCTTGCTTTTTTGAACTAGCTAAACTCTTATATAAGACATAAGACTTAAATGAGTCTTAAGAGTCCTTAAATTTTGAAGTACTTGTTTAACTTAGGGAGAAAAACATGGCAGATCGCAAAGCAGAAATCGCAGCACTACAAAAAGACTGGGATACCAATCCACGCTGGAAAGGTATTACACGGGGTTACACGGCTGAGGACGTAGTACGTCTGCGCGGCTCATTGAAGATTGAGCACACTTTAGCTAAGCATGGCGCTGAGCGTCTTTGGGACTTAGTGAACAATGAAGCTTACGTAAACTGTTTAGGTGCTTTGACTGGTGGTCAAGCAATGCAACAAGTTAAAGCTGGCGTACAAGCTATTTACTTGTCAGGTTGGCAAGTTGCTGCTGACGGTAATTCTTACGCAGCAATGTATCCAGACCAATCTTTATATCCAGTAGATTCAGTTCCTAAGATGGTTGAGCGTATCAATAACTCATTCCAACGTGCTGATGAGATTCAAACAGCTAAAGGCATCAACAAAGGCGACGCAGGTTACATTGAGTATTTCGCTCCTATCGTTGCTGACGCTGAAGCTGGTTTCGGTGGCGTATTAAATGCTTTCGAATTGAGCAAAGCATTGATCAAACAAGGTGCTGCTGGCGTTCACTTCGAAGACCAATTGTCTTCTGTTAAGAAGTGCGGTCACTTGGGCGGCAAGGTATTGTTGCCAACTACAGAATCAGTACAAAAATTGATTTCTGCACGTTTGGCTGCCGATGTTATGGGTGTTTCTACCATCATCTTAGCTCGTACGGATGCTGAGGCTGCCGATTTGTTGACATCAGACTACGATGCAAATGACAAGCCATTCTTGACAGGTGAGCGCACTCCAGAAGGCTTCTATAAAACACGTAAAGGTTTGGATCAAGCGATCTCCCGTGGTTTGGCATATGCTGCTTACGCTGATATGGTTTGGTGTGAAACAGGTACGCCTGATCTTGAGTTTGCTCGTCAGTTTGCTGAAGCAATTCGTGCGAAGTTCCCAGGCAAGATGTTGGCTTACAACTGCTCACCATCTTTCAACTGGAAGAAGAACTTGGACGACGCAACTATTGCTAAGTTCCAACGTGAATTAGGCGCTATGGGTTACAAGTATCAGTTCATCACATTGGCTGGTATCCACTCTATGTGGTACAACATGTTTGACTTGGCTCAAGACTACATGCAGCGCGGTATGACTGCATACATCGAGAAAGTACAAGAGCCTGAGTTTGCTGCTCGTGACCGTGGTTACACATTCGTTTCACATCAGCAAGAAGTTGGCACTGGTTACTTCGACGACGTAACTACTGTTATTCAAGGTGGTAAGTCTTCTGTAACAGCGTTGACTGGTTCTACTGAGGAAGAGCAGTTCCACTAAGAATCCCTAAGTAGTACGTAGTAAGCAGTCATATACCAATGCTGCCGCGGCACCTAAATGACCCCACAAGGGTGACTTAGGTGCCGTTTTCGTTTACATTCTCCCCATGACCAATTGCGTACTCTGTAAAGACGAACTTAAGATCGAAGATGGGCAACTGATTTGGCGCGGAGATGACTGCCGTGTCATTCTGGTAAACGACCCCGACCTGCCTGGCTTCTGTCGGGTGATCTGGAATCGCCATGTAGCCGAGATGACTGATCTGACCTATGGTGAGCGCGATCATTTAATGGCTTTGGTGTTTGCTGTTGAAGAAGCTGTACGCCAAGTCATGCATCCAGATAAGGTGAATATTGCCGCCCTGGGTAACATGGTTCCCCACATTCATTGGCATGTCATCCCTAGATTTAAGGATGATGCATTCTTCCCAGGGTCGATTTGGTCAAATAAGACTCAAGATACTTCACTTGCAACACTAGATGCTAGAAGAAAAAAAGCGCAGGATTTGCCTGCCGCCATCAAAGCTGCGATTGCAGCACTTTCGTAAACATCAGGCTGATATTCATGAATTTATTTAAGCAATTAATTGTCGTTGTCGGAATTTTTCTGGCCGGTTGCTCCACTGTAGCAAACTACCAGGCAGATCTACAAACTTGGGTCGGTCAATCTGAGCAAGCTCTGGAGGCTGGTTGGGGGGTGCCAGTATCCATTGTGATTAGTGGGCCAACTCGATACTTAACTTATGCTCGTAATGATGGAGTCTATGTTCAAGGTGGTTATTGGGGTAGAACAGTGACTCCTTTGTATTGCTCAACAGTATTCTCAATTCAAAATAATATTGTGGTGCGGGCACAATTTCAGGGAAATGAGTGCACTGCCTATTAATCTTAGGGCGTATTCATTAGGGTTTGCCCGTTTTAGTCGAGATTTATTGCTATAACTATTGCAATAGAATTTGATACATATCCACTAACTTTTAAGGCTATCTATGCATTCGCTTAGCAAGTTTGCTTCAGCGCTGATTTCATGCTTTATCTTCAGTGTAGCTAGCGCTCAATCCGGCGTTAATAATCGGCCTGAGGCCCCAAAAAGACCTCAGCTACCCAAGGGGATGACTGCAATCGAGCCGGCTGCCTTGGATTTGCTCAAGGCAATGACAAATAAGCTTTCGGCAGCAAAGTCGATGCAATTTGAGGCTCTGGTCCAGTCTGAATTTCCATCAATTGATGGTCTTCCGGTAATTTATTCAACTGCCGCAAAGGTTGCGCTACAGCGTCCAAATAAATTTGATGTTGTCGTCTGGGGTGATGGTCCTTCGAGTGAGGTTCTATTCAATGGCAAGAAGCTATTTGCCTATAGCCCTGAAAAGAATCTCGTTGCTGTTAGTGATTGTCCGGACAATATTGATGAGGCTGCAAAATTTGCCTACGATAAAGCTGGCTTATTTTTTCCTGGCGATGACCTGATCCTTTCTAATCCCTATGAGCATTTAACCCAAGGCTTAACGGATGCTTTTGTAGTAGGTAAGACTAAGCTAGTTGGTGGTGTTGAAACCAATGTGATTGTGATGGCTGGTAGACAGTTACAAGGTCAAATTTGGATTGGAGCGAAGGACAATCTTCCTTATATGGCTTCCTGGATTTATCTTGGCGATAAATCTTTACCGAGAACAACGCTCCAATATAAGAATTGGAAGTTAAATACCAGTATTCCAGATGCACGTTTTGACGCCAGCAGATTCTCTAAAGCCCTCACCATTGAATTTGCGCAGCCAGATGCGCCACTTAAATAGAAGAATCGGGGACATCATATGAAAATTTTTGCTTATGTTTTATTAAGTTTGGTTGGATTAATAACATTAACTGCCACTACTGATACTCAAGCTTACTGGCATGGATATCGCGGGGGTTGGCGCGGTCCAGGCTGGGGTGGTGGATGTTGGCGTTGTGGACCTGGATGGGTTGGTCCAGCGGTGGTGGCAGGCGCTGAAGTTGTTGAGGGATCTACTGCACCGGTGGTAGTAGAGCAGGCTCCTCCCCCTGTTTATGTGCAGCAGCCTACTCAAGTAGTGGCGGCTCCTGCTCAACAGGTGGTATCTGCACCCGGACCAGCGGCTCCAGCGGGTACTTATTCCATTCCACCGGTTGGATCTACCTTCCCTAACTTGTTGCCGGGATGTTTTCTGGCGCCAAGAAATGGTATTAATTTCTACCAGTGCCAAGGATTTCGGATGAGGCCTCTATATGGCGGAAATGCTTTTTACTACCGAGTAGTTCCTGGATGAAAAAAACCACCTTCGGGTGGTTTTTTGTTCTCGTTAATATTCGATTTGAAAATCTAGATGAGTTTCTTTAACGCCTCTAGATACTTCTCTGGATTTAGTGGCTGACCTTCTCGCTGTGCTTCCCACATCACCTGTCCTAGACATTCCATGATGGCGTGTTGCGCATCATGCATTGAGCCTAGTTTCTGCGACAGCTTCTCCGCAATCTCTTTAATGCCCGGCGGTTGATTAATGGAGATCTGCTCACTGATCGACAGGTGCATTGATAGATGCAAGAACGGATTGGTTTCACCGCGTTCCGGGGTGTAGTCTTGTCCTAGGGCGCCTTCTGGATCCGTGAGTAAGTCGTGATATTCGGGATGCTCAACCATCCAATCACTTGCAAGTGTTTCCATGGGATCAAGAATATGATTCTCAGTCTTCTTTTTCCAGGTATCGCAGAAAAAACGACGTACTTCTTCACGGGTTGGATTAAATATCGCCACGAACTTTTCCTTTACCTGTTTTTTGTTTGAAACCGCACAAGGGTTCAACAATGCATTGTGCGCAATCTGGGTTGCGTGCCTTGCAAGTATATCGGCCATGCAGAATAAGCCAATGATGCGCATCTAATAGATATTCTTTGGGCACGCGCTTAAGTAATTGCTGCTCCACTTTGAGAACATCCTTGCCTGGCGCTAGGCCAGTTCGGTTGGATACTCTAAAAATATGAGTATCAACAGCCATGGCAATTTTTCCAAAGGCAGTGTTCAGAATGACGTTGGCTGTTTTTCTACCAACACCTGGAAGAGCCTCTAATTCTTCGCGAGTCTGTGGAACTTCGCCTCCATGCTTTTCAAGAAGTAGTCTGCAAGTTTCCTGAATATGTTTGCCCTTGGAGTTGAATAAGCCAATATGCTGAATATAGGGTCTGACACCTTTCTCGCCCAAGTCCAGCATGGCTTGTGGGGTATTGGCAACTTTATATAGCTCGCGTGTGCCCTTGTTGACTGATATATCGGTAGCTTGTGCAGATAGTAATACTGCAATTAATAGCTCAAATGGCGAGCTGTATTCCAGTTCAGTTTCTGGTTTAGGATTATTGGCTTTGAGCTGCTCAAAAAAAGCACGCCGCTTTTCTGGATTCATCATTGCTTTTGCTGTGCTCGTGCAATGGCTGCAGCAATGATGGCGCGCTTACGTTCTTGCTCTTTCAGTTCATCTGCTGATGATGGGTTTTCAGAATTGATCGCCACTAACTTGTTTGCAGCTTTTTTTGCCAAGCGATCATCATTATCTTTTTGTTCACGATCAAGACGTTGCTCGCGATCGTGATAGCGCTGACGAGAAACATCTGCTAAATCTTGAGACCAAGCATCCCAGCCAGTTTGATTGTCGGTCACATCAATCATGCTGATGCAATCTACGGGACATGGTGGAATACAAAGGTCACAACCCGTACACCATTCTGTCAACACCACATGCATTTGCTTGGAAGCCCCAACAATTGCATCAACAGGACAAGCCTGAATACATAAGGTGCAGCCAATGCATTTTTGAGGATCTATTAGCGCTACCGGTCTTGGGCGCTCAAATCCACACTCTGGATCGATAGTGGGGTGAAGATCAAAGGCATCTTGCGGGTAGATAGGTATCAAGACCTTACTAAGGCGTTTGATGCCTTCTATGCCACCGGGAGGGCAGCGGTTAGGTAGAGCATCGCCAGACGCCATTGCCTCAGCATATCCGTGGCAATCAGGGTAGCCGCATTTAGTGCACTGGGTCTGTGGAAGAATATCTTCCAGTTGATCGATGAGGTTATTGGAATGACTCATTGAAGTGCAATCTTCTTAAAATTAAAGGCTCCGAAGAGCCCTTAATTTATGCCGACTTAGTAGTCCGAGTAGCTGTTTTCTTCGTATTCTGATGCTCACGTATGAACGTTTTGATTTTCGGGTAAACCTTCTCACGCCAACGACGACCAGCAAAGATACCGTAGTGACCGGCACCAGCAACTTCATAATGGTCTTTATTATCTTTCGAGATGCCTGCACACAAATCATGTGCTGAGCGCGTTTGGCCGCTTCCGGAAATATCGTCAAGCTCACCTTCAATAGTGAGGAGTGCTGTCTTTTTAATATCTTGTGGTTTGACTAACTCACCAGATACTTTCCAGGTGCCATTAGGTAATGCATAGTCTTGGAAAACAGTTTTAATGGTATCGAGATAGAACTTGGAATCTAAATCTAGCACCGCGTTGTACTCATCATAGAAACGAATGTGAGATTCCGCATCCTGTTCATCTCCACGAACTAGGTTTTGGAAGTAATCCCAATGAGACTGTAAATGGTTCTGCGGGTTCATAGCGATAAAGCCAGTGTGCTGTAAGAAGCCTGGATAAACCTTGCGGCCAGCGCCTGGATATGTAGGTGGCACGCTATAAATCACGTGACTTTCAAACCACTCATAAGACTTTTGATCAGCCAAGTTATTTACGGCTGTTGGTGATTTGCGTGCATCAATTGGGCCACCCATCATGATCATAGAGCTTGGTGTTGCTTCACCAGCGCTTGCCATTAGAGAGATCGCGCCTAAAGTTGGAACGGTTGGTTGGCATACAGAAATAACATGTAAATTTTCTGCGCCGATAGTACGAATGAAGTCTTGAACATAATGAACGTAGTCATCAAGACCAAACTCGCCATCTTCTACTGGCACTAAGCGCGCATCAACCCAATCAGTGATGTAAACCTTGTGATCTTGCAAGAGGGTACGTACAGTATCGCGCAATAAAGTTGCGTGATGACCAGACATAGGAGCAACTACCAATACAACAGGATCTTGTTTGAGGCTCTTAATGGTTTCTACATCATCAGAAAAGCGCTTAAAACGAACTAGATTGCAAAAAGGTTTTGCAACGATTGTTCTTTCATGAATCGCGACTTCGTGACCATGTGCTTTAACAGAGCGAATGCCAAATTCTGGTTTCTTATAGTCTTTGCCTAGACGATAGAGAAGTTCATAGCTAGCTGCCAGTCGATCTGATCCTGGAACTTTGGAGGCAGGATTAGATGCATTAATAAAGGCTTCAGAAGCGGCGCGCGCCCATGAGCTAACAGGTTGAAGTAGAGCTTTTTGAAATTCGTGTAACTGATATAGCATGGTACCTCCGGTAATTCAGTGTATCCGCTTATTACGCTTAATTAAGCTAATACGCGGGCGATTGCTTTAGCCACCTTATCAATATTTTTAGTATTGAGTGCTGCAACACAAATGCGTCCAGTAGATAGGGCATAAATGCCGTCCTCTTTCTGTAAGCGCTCAACTTGCTCAGCCGTTAAGCCTGAGTAAGAAAACATGCCACGCTGCTTCTCGATAAAAGCAAAGTCTTGCTTCACTCCAGCGGCAGCGAGTTTTTCAACCAGACCATGACGCATTGATTTAATGCGATCACGCATTTCTGCCAACTCATCTTCCCAGAGCTTTCGTAACTCTGGTGAGTTCAAAACAGCAGCAGCAATTGCGGCGCCATGAGTTGGGGGGTTGGAGTAGTTGGTTCGGATCACACGCTTTAATTGCGAAAGCACGCGAGTAGATTCATCTTTGCTTTGTGTCACGATAGACAGGGCGCCAACACGCTCGCCATAGAGCGAGAAAGACTTAGAAAAAGAGCTAGATACAAAGAAAGACATGCCTGATTCAGCAAAGAGGCGCACAGCAATACCATCTTGCTCAATCCCAGCCGCAAAGCCTTGGTAGGCCATATCTAAGAAGGGGATGAGACCTTTGTTTTTACAGATGTCGATCACTTGACGCCATTGCGCCTCAGTAATATCCGCGCCAGTTGGATTGTGGCAGCAAGCATGCAACAACACGGTCGTGTTCTTTGGGAATGACTCTAAAGATTTCACCATGCCATCAAAATCGACACCGCGAGTTTTGCCGTCGAAGTAGGTGTACTCCACTACATCAAAGCCAGCGGATTCAAAAATACCGCGATGGTTTTCCCAAGTTGGGTTACTAATCGCGCAAGGTGCATTTAGGTTTAGGCGCTTAATAAAATCAGCGCCAACTCGTAATGCACCTGTACCGCCAAGACATTCAGCAGTCACAACGCGACCATCTTTGATGAGTGATGATTCAGCACCAAACAATAAATTTTGCACTGCACTGTTATATGGATTTGGGCCTTCAATAGGGATATAACTACGTGGCGAGTGTTTTGCAACAATTGCCTCTTCCGCTTTAATTACTGCCTTCAAAAGTGGAACCTTGCCTTCGTCTGTGTAATAAACGCCAACACCTAAATTTACTTTGTCAGCACGTTGGTCTGCAACGTAGGCTTCTGTGAGGCCAAAAATAGGATCTTTAGGGGCTAATTGAACGGAGGCAAACAGTGTCATTTGAGGTCGAAATTGGTAGTTAGAGGGTAATTAGAGGTCGTTTTGTTCGTAATTGACGTTAAATTCAGCTTAATTGTCGGTTTTTGAGGCCAGAATCAACTATTTCCTAAGAAAAACGGCAAAATCATTGTTTGTACAAAATTCGCTGTGAAGAAAACTCACAGATGAAATGATAGCCGAGATGCCCCCTAAGTTACCGAAAACTGGATCAAAAACTGAAGTAAAAGCGGTTGAGAAAAGCCCTGCTGCGGATCCTTTGGGTGAGGCTGGTCACGACCTGGATCCAGCCAAGTTCGTTACCTTCCCAGACTCCCCTTACCAGCTCTATCAGCCATTTTCCCCTGCTGGAGACCAGCCACAGGCTATTGATGCCCTGGTGGAGGGTGTTGAGGATGGATTGACCTTCCAGACGCTTTTGGGGGTTACCGGCTCCGGCAAGACCTTCACCATGGCCAATGTGATCGCTAGAACCGGTCGTCCAGCCATCATTTTTGCCCCTAATAAGACCCTAGCTGCCCAGCTTTATAGTGAATTTAGGGAGTTTTTCCCTAGAAACGCAGTTGAGTACTTTGTCAGTTATTACGACTATTACCAGCCAGAGGCCTACGTTCCACAGCGTGATCTCTTTATTGAAAAAGACTCTTCGATTAACGAGCACATCGAGCAGATGCGCTTATCCGCGACCAAGAGTTTGTTAGAGCGTCGTGACGTCATCATTGTTGCAACAGTATCGGCAATTTACGGCATTGGTAATCCTGGCGATTATCACAGTATGGTGATGACTTTGCGTCCAGGTGACAAGATGAGTCAGCGCGATATTTTGATGCGCCTCATTGCTATGCAATACGACCGCAATGAAACTGATTTCAAGCGCGGCGTATTTCGAGTACGTGGCGATACGATTGATATTTTCCCAGCTGAACATAATGAGCTGGCAGTACGCGTTGAGTTGTTTGACGATGTCATCGAAAGTTTGCAATTCTTCGATCCTCTCACTGGAAAAATTCGTCAGAAGATTCCACGGTTTACCGTATACCCAAGTTCGCACTACGTGACTCCGCGCGACACAGTTCTGAAAGCCATCGAAACAATCAAAACAGAATTGCGCACTCGCTTAGATGAGTTTGTAAAAGATGGCAAGTTAGTTGAAGCACAACGTCTTGAGCAACGTACTCGATTTGATTTGGAGATGCTTAATGAGTTAGGTTTCTGTAAGGGTATTGAGAACTACTCCCGTCACCTGTCTGGCGCCGCCCCTGGCGAGGCCCCGCCAACGCTGGTGGACTATTTGCCAAATGACGCGTTGATGTTCCTAGACGAGAGCCACGTGCTGATTGGGCAGCTTAATGCCATGTACAACGGCGATAAATCTCGTAAACATACTTTGGTGGAATTTGGTTTCCGCTTGCCTTCGGCAATGGACAATCGCCCGCTCAAATTTACTGAGTTCGAAACGAAGATGCGTCAAACTATTTTTGTTTCTGCAACACCTGCTGATTATGAAAAAGAACATCAAGGTCAAGTAGTTGAGCAAGTTGCTAGACCAACGGGGTTAGTGGATCCTGAGATTGAAGTCTTGCCAGCAAGCACGCAGGTCGATGATTTGTTAGATCAAATTCATGCACGCGTCAAAGTGGGTGAGCGTGTATTGGTCACTGTATTGACTAAGCGTATGGCGGAGCAATTAACAGACTATCTTTCAGACAATGGTGTAAAGGTGCGCTATGTTCACTCGGATATCGATACTGTGGAGCGTGTAGAAATTTTGCGTGACTTACGCTTAGGTGTCTTTGATGTACTAGTCGGTATTAATTTATTGCGTGAAGGTTTGGACATTCCTGAGGTATCTCTCGTTGCAATTTTGGATGCCGATAAAGAAGGCTTCTTACGTTCTGAGCGCAGCTTGATTCAGACCATTGGACGAGCGGCTCGCAATGTGCGCGGTAAAGCCATTTTGTATGCCGATCGCATCACAGACTCCATGAAGCGGGCGATGGGGGAGACTGAAAGGCGCAGAACCAAGCAAGTTGCTTTCAATAAGCTCCATGGTATTGAGCCCAAAGGGGTCCAAAAGCGTATTAAAGACATTATTGATGGCGTTTACGACGTCAAAGAGAAGCGCCAGGAGATGCAGACTGAGCAGGAGCGGGCTCGCTATGAGGATATGGGCGAGAAGGATTTAGCAGCTGAAATTAAGCGCCTAGAGAAACAAATGAACTCCGAAGCTAAGAATTTAGAGTTTGAAAAGGCTGCCAGCACCCGCGATAGGCTTACCAAGGTCAAAGAAATGGCTTTTGGAGCCCGATCTAGGGACTCTGTCTAGAGTCAAGTAGCTAATTCCTGGCTTGTATTGAGGTTTTTGGGATAATTCCCGAGCAGATTGCTAGGGATTATGTTAAAGTTGAGTGGAATGGTCGGGTATTACCCGCCCGACTGTTAGCTGTCCATAACAATCCATTACCAAGGTGACATATGAGACTTACAACCAAAGGTCGTTTTGCAGTAACCGCAATGATTGATTTAGCCCTGCGTGAAACGCATGGCCCTGTAACTTTGGCCGGAATTAGCCAAAGACAAAAGATTTCCCTTTCTTACCTCGAGCAATTGTTCGGCAAATTACGCCGCTTCAATATCGTGGAGAGCACGCGTGGTCCCGGCGGTGGTTACACCCTGGCCCGCCCCTCTTCAGAGGTGAGTGTTGCCGATATTATTGTTGCGGTCGATGAGCCTCTCGATGCAACTCAATGCGGCGGCAAAGGAAATTGCCATTCCGATGATGAGAATCATGGTCGCTGTATGACGCACGATCTCTGGAGCAATCTCAACTCTAAAATGGTCGAGTACCTGAGTTCGGTGAGCTTAAAAGATTTAGTGCATCAACAAGAAGGGCGCGGTATCGTCATTCAAGATATGCGCCAGAAGAAAATTAAAGTTGAAAGTTCAAAAGCTGAAAAACTAGCTCCAGCACTTGCGGCTAAAAAAGAAGCGGCGCCAAAAGCACCATTAGTGAATTCAGTATTCAATTTGGCACGCCAAAGTTAATAACAAATCACCTAACAATAGATAAATCATGAACGCACCACAAGCTTTACCGCAGCAACCGGTTCCTATGTTTAGCCCTGAACACTTCCCTGTGTACATGGACTATTCGGCTACTACACCGATTGATCCTCGCGTGGTTGACAAAATGTTGCCTTACTTACGTGAGCAGTTTGGTAATGCCGCTTCCCGTAGCCATGCTTATGGATGGGCTGCAGAAGAAGCGGTTGAGTGGGCGCGTTCTGAGGTTGCTCAATTAGTGCACGCTGATCCAAGAGAAATTGTGTTTACTAGTGGCGCTACTGAAAGTATTAATTTGGCCTTAAAAGGTGCTGCGCATTTCTACAAGGATCGTGGCAACCACATCATCACCGTTAAGACCGAGCACAAAGCTACTTTAGATACTTGTCGTGAGCTCGAGCGCGAAGGTTATGAAGTCACTTATTTAGACGTATTGCCAAATGGCTTGATTGATTTTGCACAGCTTGAAGCTGCGATGAAGCCAGGTACGATTTTGGCATCAGTAATGTATGTCAATAATGAAATTGGTGTTGTGCAAGACATTCCTGCGATTGGTGATTTGTGTCGTTCGCGCGGTGTGATTTTGCACGTAGATGCGGCTCAAGCTACTGGCAAAATAGAAATCGATCTTGAAAAGATCAAAGTAGATTTGATGAGTTTTTCTGCGCACAAGAGTTATGGTCCAAAAGGTATTGGTGCTTTGTTTGTACGTCGTAAGCCCCGTATCCGCATTGAAGCGCAGATTCATGGTGGCGGTCACGAGCGCGGCATGCGTTCGGGAACTCTTGCGGTTCACCAGATCGTAGGCTTGGGCGAGGCATTTCGCATTGCCCGTATCGAGATGGCAGAAGAGAACAAACGTATCCGTGCCTTGCGCGATCGCTTGCTCAATGGTCTGAAGGATATTGAAGAGGTCTATGTCAATGGCGACATGGATGATCGTGTTCCCCATAACCTTAATATTAGTTTTAACTATGTTGAAGGCGAGTCTATGTTGATGGCGCTTAAGGATTTAGCGATCTCATCTGGTTCAGCATGCACCTCCGCCTCCCTTGAGCCTTCTTACGTGTTGCGTGCCTTGGGCCGTAACGATGAGTTAGCGCACAGCTCTATACGCTTTACCTTAGGCCGCTTTACAACTGAAGAAGAAGTCGATTTCACCATCAAGTTGGTGAAAGAAAAGATTGCCAAGTTGCGTGAGCTATCACCACTTTGGGAAATGTATAAAGATGGGATCGATCTCAGCACGATTCAATGGGCAGCACACTAAAAATATAAATACATAAAAATTACAGAGGAAATACCATGGCATATAGTGAAAAGGTTATCGACCACTACGAAAATCCCCGTAACGTTGGCTCATTCGAAAAGGGCGACGAGAGTGTGGGTACTGGCATGGTTGGCGCACCAGCTTGCGGCGACGTAATGAAGTTGCAAATTCGCGTGAACGATCAAGGTGTGATCGAGGATGCAAAATTTAAGACTTATGGCTGCGGCTCTGCAATTGCCTCATCTTCATTGGTTACCGAGTGGGTCAAAGGTAAAACTTTGGATCAAGCGCTCGAGATAAAGAACTCCCTGATTGCTGAAGAGTTGGCTTTGCCACCAGTAAAAATTCACTGCTCTATCTTGGCGGAAGACGCTATAAAGGCAGCTGTAGCTGATTACAAAGAAAAGCATCCGGCGAAATAAAGAAAAAATAAGAAGTCAAAACTATGGCAATTACCTTAACCGACAAAGCAGCTGCACACGTAAACCGCAATCTAGAAAAGCGCGGTAAAGGTTGTGGTTTGCGCTTGGGAGTTCGCACAACCGGTTGTTCCGGTTTGGCTTATCAACTCGAGTATGTGGATGAGCCTGCAGCTGAAGACCAGGTATTTGAATCTAATGGTATTAAAGTATTTGTCGATCCAAAGAGCTTGGCTTACTTAGACGGTACAGAGCTAGACTTTGTACGTGAGGGTTTGAACGAGGGGTTTAAGTTTCAAAATCCAAACGTAAAAGATGAGTGTGGTTGTGGCGAATCCTTCCGCGTCTGACGATTACTTTCGCTTCTTTGGATTAAATCAGCAATTCAAAATCGACTTGCCTGCCCTTGATCAGGCGTACCTAGCAATTCAGAGGGAAGTACACCCTGATCGCAATGCACGCGGCAGTGATGTAGAGCAGCGCCTTGCAATGCAGATGGCCACCTTAGCAAATACTGCTTTGCAGACCCTCAAGAATCCTATTCAACGTGGGCTCTATATTTGTCAGCTTCATGGGGTTGATGCCAAGCTAGAAACCAATACCGCCATGCCTGCCGCCTTTCTAATGAAGCAAATGGAATGGCGCGAGAATTTAGATGAGCAGGCAGAAGATCTGGCTGCCCTAGAAGTCTTGATGTCTGAGGTCGAGCAATCTAAGCAAGATACTCTTGCTGAAATTGCTCAGGCAATCGATGGTGCTAAAAACTATACGCGTGCTGCCGAGTTGCTGCGCGGTCTACTTTTCATCGATAAGTTCGCCGCAGAGCTCGATGACACCATTTCTACGCTGGTTTAACTCTCGCGTAAATTAAACTCAATCCCTTATGGCTTTATTACAAATCTCCGAACCTGGTAAATCACTAGCGCCTCATCAGCGGCGAATTGCCGTAGGTATTGATTTAGGCACTACCAATTCCTTAGTGGCTATCGTGCGCGATGCACTGCCTAAGGTATTACCAGATGCGCAAGGTCGAGAGTTATTGCCTTCAGTAATTCGTTACTTGCCAAACGGTAGAACTCAGGCAGGCTTTGAGGCGCTTGAGAGTGTGGTGATTGACCCCAAGAACACCATTGTTTCAGTGAAACGATTTATGGGACGCGGCTTATTGGATATAGAGCATATTGAAAGTGCTCCGTATGACTTTGTTGATCAGCCTGGCATGCTCAAGCTGAGAACGGTGGCTGGTGATAAGAGCCCCATTGAAGTCTCCGCAGAAATACTCGCGCGTTTACGCCAACTAGCTGAAGACTCTGTCTCTGATGACATCGTGGGTGCGGTGATTACAGTTCCCGCCTACTTTGATGATGCACAACGTCAAGCAACTAAAGATGCTGCGAAGTTAGCGGGGATTGAAGTTCTGCGTTTACTAAATGAGCCTACTGCCGCTGCCATTGCCTATGGTCTAGATAATGCTTCTGAAGGTGTCTACGCAGTTTATGACTTAGGTGGTGGTACCTTTGATATCTCCATACTGCGTATGAGTAGAGGGGTGTTTGAAGTGCTCTCTACTGGTGGTGATTCTGCATTAGGCGGCGATGATTTTGATCATCGCTTGTATTGCTGGGTGATTGAGCAGGCAAAGCTTTCTCCGCTCTCGATCCATGATCACGCAACGCTCTTGCAGGCATGTAAGCATGCCAAAGAACAATTAAGTCACAACCCTTTGGCACGAGTTCATGAAACTCTTGCTGATGGCACTGTAGTTAATGTTGGTGTAAGCCAAGCGCAACTCTTTGAGATCACTCAGAACTTAATCAATAAAACATTAGTAGCCTGTAAAAAAGCTTTGCGTGATGCTGGTCTAAAGGCTGAGGATGTTAAAGGTGTTGTGATGGTAGGCGGTTCAACCCGCATGCCTAATGTACAACGTGCCGTTGGAGAACTCTTTGGTACACAGCCATTAAACAATCTGAATCCAGATCAAGTGGTTGCATTGGGAGCAGCGATGCAGGCTGACTTACTAGCAGGTAACCAAAGCAAAGATGATGAGTGGCTTCTTTTGGATGTCATTCCACTATCGCTCGGTATTGAAACCATGGGCGGTCTGGTGGAGAAGATTATTCCTCGTAATACGCCGATTCCAGTTGCTCGAGCTCAGGATTTCACGACCTTTAAAGATGGTCAGACTGCTTTGGCGATTCAGGTGGTGCAGGGTGAGCGTGAGCTGGCTCAAGACTGTCGCTCATTAGGTAAGTTTGAATTACGTGGCATCCCAGCTATGGCTGCAGGTGCAGCGCGCATCCGGGTTACCTTCCAGGTAGATGCTGATGGCCTTCTATCTGTCAGCGCTACTGAGCAAGGCTCTGGCGTGAAAGCCTCTATCGATATCAAACCCTCTTATGGCTTAACGGACGCGGAGATTACCCGCATGCTGCAAGACGGTTTTGCCTCCGCTAATGAGGATATGCTTTCCAGGTCTTTGCGCGAAGAACAGGTAAATGCACAGCGTTTATTAGATGCAGTGCAAACAGCACTAAATAGTGATCGTGCATTGCTGAGTAAGGAAGAGCAAGTCGTCATTGATCAAGAAATGGCGACATTACAAAAGATTTTGAATGACGAAACTGATAGCGCTGTTGTTCGTAAGGCAGTTGATCATGCTGCCAAGGCAACCGATGATTTTGCACAAATGCGCATGAACGCTAGCATTCAGAAGGCTTTATCCGGCAAGAATGTTGCTGAAATTTAAAAATACAAATTGACCAACAATAGAAAAGAATCATGACTCAAATCGTCGTACTACCGCATAGTGAGTATTGTCCGGAAGGGGCCGTTGTAGAAGTTGCTCCAGGCACTTCGATCTGCGAAGCTTTATTAGAGAATGACATTCCGATTGAACATGCTTGCGATATGGTGTGTGCTTGTACTACTTGCCATGTCATCGTGAAAGAGGGCTTTCAAAGCTTGAATCCTCCTGATGAGAATGAGGAAGATATGCTTGATCGTGCGTGGGGATTAAATCCGCAGTCCCGTCTGTCTTGCCAGGCTATCGTGGCCAAACAGGACCTAGTGATTGAAATTCCTAAATATTCAATCAATCATGCCAAAGAAAACCATTGATGCACCAATATAGAGCATAAGGCTCTAAATCCATGCAATAGCTACAAAGTAACAGAGGTACGAGGATTAATATGAACTTGTAGTCGATGCAGTAGTTCATTCTTTAGGTAGTACCTCCAAAAAAATCTTTTAAGCCATCCTTCGGGGTGGCTTTTCTTTTGCTTAATAATTTTTATTATGCTAAATTACATTATGTAAATATACATATTGTTAGTGAATGTCATTTTCAGCACCATTCAAAGAGGAGAATTAAATGAAATGTAACGTTGGTGGTATCGATCGCGTTCTGCGCATCGCAGTAGGTTTGGTGTTAACTGGGCTGGCAGCAAGCAATGTAGTTGGCGCTTGGGGTTGGATTGGCATCGTGCCTTTGGCGACAGGTTTGTTTAGGTTCTGCCCACTCTATCCAGTTCTTGGAATTAATTCATGTGGAACAGGCCCTGATTCCAGTAGTGGCGGTTGCTGTAAATAATGATGAAATGAAAAAAGCCTCGTAATACGAGGCTTTTTAACGTGTCATTTACTAGGTAATGCTTACTAAGCTACCGCCTCACGAATCATTCCGGCTGCAACGGTATGGTTTGTTGCTTCATCAATTAGGATGAATGCACCAGTGCGTTGGGACTGATCAAATAAATCGGCAACAATCGGTTTTTGTAGGATGAAGTCCACACGGCCGATTGCATTGGTAGAAAGTGTATGCACATCGCTTGATTGCAAGAGTGTTTGCACATCTAGCACCTGTTGAATTGCTTTTACCTTTGCGCCAACGGTATTGGTGGTGTGGCGTAAGGCATATTTGCGGCTCAAGGAAAGTGGTTCGCTATCTAGCCAGCACAAATCAGCAGAGAGCTGCTTACTCAGCACTGGCGGATGACTATCTTCCGCGCTAATGAATAGAGATCCGCGTGACACATCAATATCTTCGGATAATTGAATTGCTACTGCTTGACCTGTTTGCGCAGAATCCACCGCATTGCTGCCATTAGTCTGCTTACTGCTTGAGCGATTGTCTAGGTATATCTCAGTAACGGTTGCTTCTGAGCCGCTAGGAAGGACCTTAATCTTTTGACCCTTACGGATACTGCCAGACTCAATCTCACCAAGGTAGCCGCGGAAATCATCAGAAGCACTGCCATCTTGACGGGCTACATATTGAACCGGGAAGCGAAGTGCCAGTTTTTCTGACTCAGGGCTAGTGTCTAGGCTCTCTAGCCACTCAAGCAGGGTAGGTCCTTTATACCAAGGTGTATTTTTACTAGCAGTAACTACGTTAGCACCCAGCAATGCGGAGATTGGAATCAAAGTTGGTTTAGGTAAGCCAATCTTTTGGGTCAGATCTTCGATCGATGTCTTGATAGTATTAAATACTTTTTCATCAAACTCATACAAGTCCATCTTATTGATGGCAAACACTACGTGACGCAGACCCAATAAATGAACAATCGCAGCATGACGCTTAGTCTGTGCTAAAAGCGTTGCTGGTGTAGTGTTGAGATCAACGCGAGTTGCATCTACTAGGATCACAGCGACATCCGATTGAGATGCGCCGGTAACCAAATTGCGAGTGTATTGCTCATGCCCTGGGGCATCAGCCACGATAAATTTACGCTTCTGAGTAGAGAAGTAGCGATAAGCTACATCAATGGTGATGCCTTGTTCACGTTCAGCCTCTAGTCCATCAGTCAAAAGGGCTAAATCTACACCTGCATCAGATGAGGTAACACGGGCATGCTTGGTTTTGGAGAGTGACTCTAGTTGATCTACCAGAATAGATTTGGTGTCATAGAGTAAGCGGCCAATTAAAGTGCTCTTGCCATCATCCACGCTGCCGGCAGTAATGAAACGCACCACGTTTTGGTTCATATTTTGATTGGTAGTCATCAGAAGTAACCTTCTTTCTTGCGGCGCTCCATAGAGGCCTCATTGGTTTGGTCGTCCATGCGGGTAGCTCCACGCTCAGTAATTTCAGTAATAGCCGTCTCCGCAATAATCTCGAGTGGAGTTGCGGCGGTGCTTAAGACTGGGCAGGTACAGCTGATGTCACCAACGGTACGAAAACGCACACTTAATATCTCGCTGATATCGCCAGGTGCTTTAGGAGTTACATCGGTTACTGGAACTAATAGACTGTTTTTCTTTACCACTTCACGTTGGTGAGTGTAGTAAATGCTTGGAAGCTCTAGTTTCTCGCGAGAAATGTATTGCCAGATATCAAGCTCCGTCCAGTTGGAGATGGGGAACACGCGCATGTTTTCACCTTTAGCGATGCGAGCGTTATAAAGATTCCAGAGCTCAGGGCGCTGGGCTTTAGGATCCCATTGGCCGAATTCATCGCGGAAAGAGAAGATACGTTCCTTGGCACGGGCTTTTTCTTCGTCGCGACGGGCGCCGCCCATTAGGGCGTCGAATTCATGTTCTGCAATGGCTTCGAGCAAAGTTACGGCTTGCGCAGCATTCCGAGAATCTGTTTCTTTGCGTAAACGCACAGTCCCTTTTTTGATGGAGTCTTCAACATGACCCACAATCAGCTTTACGCCAGTCTTTTCAACCACGGCATCACGATAGGCAATGACTTCTGGATAGTTGTGGCCAGTATCAATATGCAAAATGGGGAAAGGAAGCTTTACAGGACGATCACCGAATTGAAATGCCTTGCACGCTAAGTGAAACATCACAATAGAGTCTTTGCCGCCAGAGAACAGCATGGCTGGGTTGGCGCACTGCGCTACTACTTCGCGAATGATGTAAATCGATTCTGCTTCAAGCCAGTCTAGGTGATCATCTAATAATTTTTTTTCTTGCATTTTCTACTTCGTTCTTTGCTAAGTTCTATTAAATATTTTCTTAATCTTTAATACTTTATTTGTTGACGTGTAAGCCACATTCTTTGCTATCACTTTGCAGCCACCACCAGCGTCCAGCACGAATGTCTTCGCCCTTCTTGACCTCACGGGTGCAAGGCTCGCAGCCTATGCTGGGATAGCCTTTGAGGTGTAGCGGATGGATAGGAACGTTCTCTTGCTTGATGTAAGCCCAGATATCAGATTCAGTCCAGTCAAATAAAGGATTGAATTTGGCGATACCTCTCGCATCATCTAATTCTTCTAAATTGAGTTCAGTACGTGTAGTCGATTGCTCGCGTCTTTGGCCTGTCAGCCATGCATCAGCACCGAGTAATGCTGCATTAAGTGGTTTGATCTTGCGAGCGCCACAGCAAGCTTTTTTAGGCTCTTCGCCATCATAAAAACCATTCATACCGTATTGATCGATGAAGCCCTGAACATCTTCTTCTTTGGGATAAACCTTTTCAATGGATATACCGTAGCGATCTTCAGTAGTCTTGACCATATCAACAGTCTCTTGATGTAAACGACCGGTCGCTAAGGTAAATAATTTGATAGATGCAGCAGCTTTACTAATGGCATCGGTAATCACCATATCTTCAGCGGCAAGGCTGGTTGCAAAACGGACATCAGAAAAGCGCTTAGAAATGTCTAAGAGTCGTTGCTTGAGGGTTATTGATTTCTCGGCAAGCTCAGCAGGAGTCAAAGTGCTCGGGGGGATAGACCAAAATTCAGGGGTAATCATGAAGAGACGAGCTTAATTCCAACTAAAAAGAGGGTTGCTGCAAGCGTATTTCTAGTTGCCTTTTCAGAAAGGGAGCTAGAGAGCTTAGCGCCTAGCCATATGGCTGGAACAGAGCCCAATAAGAGTCCAAACAATAAATCAAAATGCACGTTACCCAACCACCAGTGCCCTATTCCAGCAAGGGCAGTAAGTGGTACGGCGTATGCAATGTCAGTGCCAGCAACTTCGGCAGGCTTGAGGTGTGGATATAGAATTAATATCAGAGTAGCGCCAATGGCACCAGCACCAATTGAGGATACCGTTACTAGAACCCCAATCACTGCACCAACGGCAATAGTTGCAACTTTTAAATTTGAGCCGCTGGGCAAAAATTTTGGATTAGCTTGTACCCACCCCAGAATCTTAGCTCGAAAGAGTAAGGAAATGGCAGTAAGTAAAACTGAAATTCCGATAGAGACGCTAATAAAGTGATTAAAGTTTTTTGAAACAGGGCCAATGATCTTTAATGCCAGGATAGAAAGGATCGCTGTACTAACACTTCCAATGCATAGCAATTTCACTATATCCCAACGAACATTGCCGTGAAGTCTGTGTGCGGCAGTGCCAAAGCCTTTGGTGATTGCAGCAAATGCTAGATCAGTTCCAACTGCTGTTGTTGGAGCAACGCCAAAGATAATGGTTAACAAAGGGGTCATTAACGATCCTCCACCCACGCCTGTCATTCCCACCAGTAAACCCACTAAGGCGCCAGAAATAATAAATTGGGATGAGTCTTGAAAAAATTGCAGCATGAGATAAATCCTGATTTAGGCGAATGATTGTTCAAACTCTTCGAGTTTGATGGCATTCATGATGAACAGAATTTGACGTTGAAAGCTTTTGCGTTCTTCAACTTGATCATGGGGTAAACGATCGTGCTGACGCAGTAAGTTGGTGATCACTGGATTGAAGTGCTCTCTAACTGGTGACATTGCAATTCCTTCGTAAATATCTCGTTATAGAGAATTTACCAAGGCGTCTATATATTCACAAGGAATATATAGCGATATCTAAATGACTTTTAGATATATAGAACTAGGCTGAATTACTTTTCTACGAAAGCACGTTCAAACACATAGTCACCAAGTTGACCGAGGCTAGGGGAGACTTTGAAGCCTTTGGCATCTAGCATCTCAGAAGTTTCTTTGAGCATAGAAGGGCTACCGCAGATCATGGCGCGATCTACTGCTGGATCTAATGGTGGCAGGCCGATGTCTTTAAACAATTGACCAGATTCAATGGCAGTAGTGAGTCGCCCAGTGTGTTTGAAAGCCTCACGGGTCACTGTTGGGTAGTAGATCAACTTTTCACGAATGAGTTCGCCTAGATATTCGTCTTGTGTGAGCTCATTTTTGATGTAGTCCTCATACGCGAGTTCACTCACAAGGCGTACACCATGAATTAAGACAACCTTCTCAAACTTTTCATATGTTTCAGGATCACGAATAATGCTCATGAAAGGCGCAAGTCCAGTGCCAGTACTAAATAAGTAAAGATGCTTGCCTGGATTTAAATCATCTAACACTAATGTGCCAACTGATTTTTCACTCACCAAGATGGGGTCTCCAACTTGAATTTTTTGAAGTCGGGAGGTAAGGGGGCCATCTTGAACTTTAATGCTCAAGAACTCTAAATGCTCTTCGTAATTCGGGCTAGCAACGCTGTAGGCTCGGACTAAAGGCTTGCCTTCAACCTCAAGACCAATCATCAAGAAGTGACCGCTGCGAAAGCGTAAGCCTTTATTGCGGGTTGTAGTAAAGCTAAATAGAGTGTCATTCCAGTGATGAACTGACAGAACGGTTTCGGTATTGTAGGCGGCCATAAATGCGTATTAATTGGTGATAGCAAAAGGGTAATTATCCCATTCTTGGAGCGTGATATTGAGCTTAATCCCGCTAAAAATAGGACTCTGTAGTGATATAGATCAGACTTTTAGTAATAAAGAATTGATTTATCGACCCACATGGGCCCATTAGCTATTATCTAGATATGAGAAATGGCTATTATTTGCTTTTATCGCTTCTGAGTTTGAGCTTGGTCGTATTTGCGGTCATCCTGCAGCAAGTGGGCTATCAGGGTGTGAGCTTTTTGCCTTGCCCCCTCTGTATTTTGCAAAGAGTGGGTTATTTGGGCATCGCTATTTTTTGCTTTTTGGCAGTGGGTATTGCTCCTCTACGGAAGTTCTTTCATGGTTTGGCAGTTTTAGCTGCCGCTTATGGCTTATCCATTGCGGCTCGCCAAGTTTGGCTTTTATCTCACCCAGAATCTTCTTGTGGCATTGATCCATTAGAAACTTGGATTAATCAATTTCAGTTAGTACAAAACTTACCTTGGCTATTTAAGGCGGATGGTTTATGTTCTGCAAAGCTCCCGGCTATTCTAGGATTGCAGGTGCCTGAGTGGTCATTATTGTGGTTTGCTGTTTTCTTATTGGTATTGGTGCTGACCTTCTTTAGAAAACCTTAGCTTATAAAAGATTTGATTCTCGGCAAACGATTACCCTCAATTTCTGAGAAATAAAAAAGCACCCTAGGGTGCTTTTATTTTTACTCTTCTTCGCGACGTAAGTGCGGGAAGAGGATGACATCGCGAATGTTAGGTGCATCAGTTAGTAGCATTACCAAGCGATCGATGCCAATACCGCAGCCACCAGTTGGAGGCATGCCGTACTCGAGAGCGCGGATGAAGTCATGGTCGAAGTACATGGCTTCTTCATCACCAGCCTCTTTTTGCTCTACTTGCTTACGGAAGCGATTCGCCTGATCTTCAGCATCGTTTAGTTCTGAAAAGCCATTGGCAATCTCACGACCAGTGATAAAGAGTTCAAAGCGCTCAGTGATGCCTGGGCGAGTATCAGATTCTCTTGCGAGTGGACTCACTTCAATTGGGTAGTCGATGATGTAAGTCGGCTCCCACAGATGTTCTTCAGTAACTAATTCAAATAAGGCGAGTTGGAGGGCGCCAATCCCTGCGTTCTTGAGAGTTGGTGCGTCTGGATTCTCGCCACCTTTCTTCAATTCAGCGCGAATGAAGTTGATATCTTCGAGTTGAGCTGCTTCATAGCTCTTACCTGATTGGCCGCAGTACTTCAATATGGCTTCAGTAATGGTCAAGCGTTGGAACGGCTTGCTCAGATCAAGCTCGCGGCCTTGATGTGTCAATACGGCAGTGCCTTGTGCATCAATTGCGGCAGCACGAATTAATCCTTCGGTAAAGTCCATGAGCCAACGGTAATCTGTATAGGCTGCATAGAATTCCATCATCGTGAATTCTGGGTTATGACGTGGGCTTACGCCTTCATTGCGGAAGTTGCGGTTAATTTCAAAGACACGCTCAAAACCACCAACCACTAAACGCTTGAGGTAAAGCTCAGGAGCAATACGCAAGAACATTTGCATATCGAGTGCGTTGTGGTGAGTAATAAAAGGCTTGGCTGCTGCGCCACCAGGAATAGGGTGGAGCATCGGAGTTTCAACTTCCATGAAGTCGGCATCTAACATATGGCGACGTAATGAAGCAATCGCATTACTACGCGCTTTAAATGTATTGCGGCTTTCGGGATTCACAATCAAATCCACATAGCGCTGACGGTACTTAGTCTCTAAGTCTGAGAGGCCATGGAACTTATCTGGCAATGGCCGCAATGATTTGCTGAGGAGGCGTAAATTGCTGCACTCTACTGATAGCTCCCCTTTATTGGTCTTAAAGAGATTGCCTTCAGCAGAGATGAAGTCACCCATATCCCAATGCTTGAATGCACCATGAACATCAGCACCACTGAGTTCATCATTAATATAAAACTGAATCTGTCCACTGCGATCTTGAATGGTTGCAAAGCTTGCCTTACCCATTACGCGTTTCAGCACCATACGTCCGGCTACTTTGACATGAACTTTCTTTGCCGCTAGTTCTTCTTTGGTCAGACTGTCATAGTGCGCATGCAAATCTGCCGCCAAATGCGTTGGAACAAAGTCATTTGGAAAAGCAACGCCGCCAGCACGAAGCTTGGCTAATTTTTCACGGCGCTCCGCAATGATGTGATTCTCATCTACTACTTCAGTAGCGGGGGCAGCATCTAAGTTGGTTTTATCGTTCATATCTATCGTGGTGCAGTAATGGGTGTGGGGTTGTTATACGCCTTGTTTTAGGCTGGCTTCAATAAAGGCATCGAGATCACCATCTAATACTTTTTGTGTATTAGAGATTTCAACGTTAGTTCGTAAATCTTTAATGCGACTTTGATCAAGAACGTAGGAGCGGATTTGATGGCCCCAGCCTACATCAGTCTTGCTAGCCTCTAATTTGTCTTGCTCGGCACGACGCTTTTGCATCTCATGTTCATACAGTCGTGACTTGAGCATACTCATCGCTTCAGCGCGGTTGCGGTGTTGGCTGCGATCGTTTTGACACTGCACCACGATTCCAGTTGGAATATGGGTTAAGCGGACCGCTGAGTCTGTTTTATTAATGTGCTGACCACCCGCACCAGAGGCGCGGTAGGTATCGGTACGAATATCTGCGGGATTAACATCAATCTCAATCGAATCATCAATCTCTGGGTAAACATAAATAGAGGCGAATGAGGTGTGACGACCGTTTGAAGAATCAAAAGGAGATTTACGTACTAAGCGATGCACCCCAGTTTCTGAGCGGAGATGGCCATAAGCATATTCACCATCTACCTTGATGGTTGCGCTCTTGATGCCAGCAACGTCGCCATCAGATTCTTCCAGGATTTCTGTTTTGTAGCCTTTGCGTTCGCAATACTTAAGGTATTGACGATAGAGCATGCTAGCCCAGTCGCAGGCTTCAGTACCACCAGCACCAGCTTGAATATCAATAAAGCAGTTGCAAGAATCCATCTCGTTATGGAACATACGGCGGAACTCTAAATCGCCGATGATCTTGCTATAGCTTTCAACATCTTGCTCAATGGCGGCAATAGTTTCAAAATCACTTTCCTCTTTAGCCATATCGAATAGCTCAAGAGCGCCAGTAATGTTGGTATTAAGATCGGTGAGAGTGGCAACTACGCCATCGAGCAACTTCTTCTCTTTGCCCAGCGCTTGCGCTTTCTTTTGATCATCCCAAATGGTGGGATCTTCCAGAATAGAGTTAACTTCGGTAAGACGACGTGACTTTACGTCGAAGTCAAAGATACCCCCGAAGTGCTTGCTCACGGGTGAGCAGATCGGACAAGGTATTCGAAATAATATTGAGTTGTTCAGCTTCCATCCCCTAATTATAAGGGGGTTATTGCGTCGGACCCTTAGGCGCTGGCGGCCTCATCATGGGCTTCAATCATCAGTTGTACACGGGCTTGGCCTTGGTAGCGGTCAGTGACTAGACGGTAGGCCAATTTTGCTTTGGCTGGCAAGCTTTGGGTGTGGTTAAACCAAACGGCAGTGAGTGGTTTATTGCCTGCCTTGAGCTCTGCTGCCCCAATAGGGCGCACCATCAGGCGCAAATGCTTTTCTTTCATAAGGCTTTGCTGGGTAATCTCAAATTCCCCATAAAAAACAGGCTGAGGAAAGCCTTGGCCCCAGATCTCTTCGGCGAGGAGGTCGCCAATTTCAGGGGTAAATTCTGAAAGCTCCAATACTCCATCATGAGCATGGCGACGCTCTAGCAATTCGTCGGTTAGCAAGCTACTCGCTACTTCCTGAAAGCAGGCGTCAAACTTTTCAAAATCACTTTTACGAATGGTTAAGCCTGCAGCCATTGCATGACCACCAAACTTTAAGATGAGCCCAGGTTCACGTTTGGATACCAGATCTAAAGCATCTCTTAAATGAAAGCCGGTGAGCGAGCGACCGGAGCCACGCAATTCTTCGCCGGTGCTGCCATCGGCAGGAGCAAACACAATTGCTGGACGATTAAAGCGTTCCTTTAGACGTGAGGCAACAATACCCACTACACCTTGATGCCACTCTGGATTCCATAAACAAATGCTAGTGCGCTCAGCCATGGTGCCATCAAGCTGGTCTTCAGCAAGATGTGAGAGGGCGGTTTCTTGCATACCCGTTTCAATCACGCGGCGCTCACGATTAATACGATCGAGCTCATGCGCAAGGTTGATTGCTTCATCGGCGTTATCGGTCAGGAGTAGACGAATGCCTAAGGTCATATCCGCTAGACGTCCAGCAGCATTGAGTCTGGGGCCGATAGCAAACCCAAGATCAAAGGTATTGGCCTTGCGTGGATCACGTGTTGCCGCCTGAAAGAGGGCTTGCATCCCGGGTTGAGATATTCCCGCACGAATCCGCTTTAAGCCATTTGAAACCAATACTCGATTGTTGCGATCCAGTTGAGCAACGTCAGCAACTGTACCCAAAGCGACGAGGTCTAGAAGGTTCTCTACTTTCGGCTGCGTCTCATTCGTAAATTTTCCGCGCTTACGTAGTTCAGCACGTAATGCGACTAGAAGATAAAACATGACGCCAACACCGGCGAGTGCTTTACTCGGGAAAGTGCAACCTGGTTGATTGGGATTAACGATTGCCAGAGCTTTGGGTAAATGATCTCCAGGAAGATGGTGGTCAGTTACGATGACTTCCATACCTAGTTCTTTGGCACGGTCAACACCGGCTTCACTAGCAATACCGTTATCGACAGTAATCAAATATTTTGGTTTGGGATTTTGCTGTGCAGCCAATTCCACAACTTCAGGGGTCAGGCCGTAGCCCATCGTGAAACGATTTGGGACTAGAAACTGAATCGGGGTCTCCGGCCCACCCAGCATGCGTAGGCCGCGCAGGCCAACGGCACAAGCAGTAGCACCATCGCAGTCGTAGTCAGCAACGATGAGCATCGGCTCTTTTTTTTCAAGGATATCGGCTAGCAAAGAAGCGGTAGCGATGCAATTCTTGAGCTCGACTGGTGAGAGTAGCTGCTTTAGATCAAGTGAGAGTTCTTCTGGTGATTGCAAACCCCTGGCAGCATACAGTCTCGCCAACAGCGGATGTAAACCACTTTGTGCTAACCAAGTAGCAGTGCGCTCGGAAAAAGGGCGTTGAGAAAAAAGACTCATGCTTGAGTTATTTCTTTCCAGGTAAGTACTTCTGGTTTCTTCCAGAAAGCCCAAGATTTTTTATTGAGATCTTTAGCAGTCAAGATTCGTTCACGTTTTTTACCATTGGGAAAATCAATGATCAATACTTCGTCTAGCGATTTATCTTGCAGTGCTTTACTTAATTGTGGCCATGCTAGTTGTGGCTGATCAATCCAAGCAAAACTGCCACCCAGATTTTTTTCATTAATCTGAGTTTCTTGCGGCAGCGCTAAAAGCCTTGCCAAGCCGGACAGTATAGGGTGTTGACCAATGATTCGCTGTGACTCCTTCAGGGCGGATGGGGTCTGAACATCATTCAGTTTGCCAATACCGCTAATCCATAGCGAGTTAATGCTCGGCATGCCGCGTTGCTCCCGTTCTTCATTGACAGGGCCGATATGCCATAGCATCTGAATTTCATTCTGGAGTTTGCGCCAGCGTTTTGCGATACCTTCTTCGTTGGTATCTCGCGGCATCCACCAATCAATATTGCGACCATGCGCTTGATCAACGCTGTAACTAGCTAAGCTAGCAAATGGCCCTGCTGGAATAAACCAATAGTGACGATTCTCAAAAAGAATGTTCCCCTGAAAATCTTCTTCTATAAAAGGAAGCGCCGCTTTGAGGAGTTGTGTAGATTCTTCTGCTGTAAGATCAATCTGATTCTGACCCATCAAAATTAAGTGGTCTCTAGTGGCATGCAGATGAACTGGCTGTAGGCAGGCAATCCACTCAGTTGGATTGATGTTTTGTTTTGATTGCCCTAGAAGTAATACAGGTGCCAAAGGGGCTTTTTCACCTAGCAAGAAGCGCTCATGGGGCAAGCCTTGGATGGGGCAAGAGATATCGCCTTCATCATCCAAGGCATCTTCCCCTGAAAGCATCAGGGTAAAGCGGCGCAGAGCGGCTTTGGAGAGGGTCGAATTAGTAGTCATTCCCCTGATTTTAGGTGGCATTTGAGTATTCCATCAGATCGCCCGCGCGATTCACTAAACTGTGGCTATGTTGAAACTCCCTATTGAGCTAGAAATTGGCCTGCGCTACACCCGATCTAAGCGTCGCAAGACGGTAGGGAAGCGTGATGGCTTTCTGTCCTTTATTTCCGGAATCTCTACCGCTGGCATCGCTTTAGGTGTTGCTTCGCTGATTGTGGTGCTTTCAGTGATGAACGGTTTTCAAAAGGAAGTGCGTGATCGCATGCTCTCAGTGTTGTCCCATGTAGAGATTATTTCTCCAGAAGGTTTAGCAAATTGGGAACCACTTGCACTTAAGGTAGCACAGCAACCCCATATTGTCGGTGTAGCTCCAATGGTGAGCTCGCAAGGCTTACTGAGTCGCGACAACATGATGAGAGGTGTGGTCATTCGTGGCATCTTGCCAAGTGAAGAAGGAAAAGTTTCTGATTTACCAAAGCAATTTGTCGCTGGCAATATTGATGATTTAAAGCCAGGTAGTTTTGGCGTGGCTCTAGGTGCACAACTGGCAGCAATTGTGGGTGCGCGGGTTGGTGATCGCATTAACTTAATTGTTCCTGAAAGTGATTTAACTCCGGCAGGTGCCATGCCACGCATGCGCGCACTTCAAGTAGTAGGCATTGTTGACAGTGGACATTATGAATACGACAGTTCCTTAGCTATCATGCACTGGAAGGACGCCGCCGCCTTGTTACGCTTACGTGATCCGTCTGGTTTGCGTGTCAAAGTTGATGATATGCAGCGGGCTCCGCAAGTTGCTAATGAGCTGGCAGCCATTGTTCCTCAGGCACTTTGGGTAACTGATTGGTCAAGATCTAATCGCAATTGGTTTGCTGCCGTTCAGACCGAAAAGAAAATGATGTTCATCATTCTGACTTTGATTATTGCAGTCGCTGCTTTTAACTTAGTGTCGACCTTGGTGATGACAGTAAATGAGAAGCAGGCTGATATTGCCATTCTGAGGACAATGGGTGCAAGCCCTGGGCTGATTCAAAGAATCTTTTTAATTCAGGGCCTCTCTATTGGATTACTCGGCTCTCTAGCGGGGGTCGCACTTGGCTTATTGATTGCTCTCAATATTGATGTCATTGTGCCGGTTATTGAAGCGATCTTCCGTGTGCAGTTCTTGCCACGCGAGGTGTATTTTATTAGTGAGTTGCCTTCTGATGTTAGAGCTAGTGATGTATTTACTGTAGGCTTAATGGCTTTTGGTCTATCCGTGTTGGCAACCTTGTACCCAAGTCGTCGTGCGGCCAAAGTACAACCTGCGGAGGCTCTGCGCTATGAGTAATACAGAAAATTTGGTCCTTAAAGCGAGAGGCTTGGCCAAGACCTATGGCCAAGGACCTACTGCAGTTGAGGTTCTTAAGGCGATTGATTTGGATGTTTCTCCATCAGAGAAGGTGGCTATTGTTGGCTCCTCAGGTTCCGGGAAGAGTACTTTGCTGCATCTCTTGGGCGGTTTAGATAATCCGAGCGCTGGTTCTGTAATTTTAGCCGGCTCTAATTTGAATAACTTATCAGTAAAAAAGTTAGATCAGCTGCGCAACCATAGCCTAGGCTTTATATATCAATTTCATCATCTCCTAGATGAATTTAGCGCTGTTGAGAATGTGGCTCTTCCTTTGCGTATTCGTGGGCTGAGTAATGACGAGTCTATGGACCGAGCCAGCAATATGCTTAAAGCAGTAGGCTTATCTAGCCGTGAACTCCATACCCCCGGAGAATTATCTGGTGGAGAGCGTCAGCGTGTTGCAGTTGCTCGCGCCTTGGTGGGTAATCCGGCTTGCGTCCTAGCAGACGAGCCAACCGGCAATCTGGATACAGAGACTGCTGATGGCGTATTTGATTTGATGTTAGATATTGCTCGCGATCAAGGTACAGCCTTTGTGATCGTGACACATGATCCAGTGCGCGCTAAACGTTGCGATCGTATATTGCATTTAGAGCGTGGAGTATTAAAGACATTTTCAGTATGAGTGGACATCCCATGTGGATCGATACCCATTGCCATTTAGATGCTCCTGAGTTCGCGAGCTCATTGGATTTAGTTATTCAGAGAGCCGCTGGCAGCAACGTCAAGGCAATTCTTCTGCCTGCAGTTAAAGTAGCGGACTGCTCCCATGTAAAAGAGCTCGCCCATCAGTATGGCCAACAAATTCCCGGTTTGGTCTACACCCTGGTGGGGGTACATCCCCTCTATACCAATCAAGCTCAAGAGGGTGATATTGAGATTCTCGAGAAGCACATCATTGACTCGCTAGCCGATCCACGCTTTGTGGGGGTTGGTGAAATCGGTCTGGATTATTTTGTGGAAGACTTAGATCCGCACAAGCAAGAATTTTTCTTTAATGCTCAATTGGATTTAGCGCAGAAATATCAGTTACCTGTAATTTTGCATGTTCGTCGCTCACAAGATGCGATATTGAAGGCTTTACGTCGTCGAAACATCCCCAGTGGAATTGCCCATGCTTTTAATGGCAGCTTTCAACAGGCAGAGCAATTTATCGAGCTTGGTTTTAAGCTAGGATTTGGCGGCGCAGCAACTTACGAGCGAGCATTACAAATCCGCAGACTCCTAAAAGAATTGCCTATTGATAGCATCGTTACTGAAACGGATGCACCAGATATTCCGCCAGCATGGTTAAGGGCGGAGGGTATTGCCTTTAACGAACCCGCTTTTGTGGAGAGAATTGCAAGAGAATTAGCCGCAATTCGAGGGGTTGGTGATGCTGAGTTTGCTTCTGCGGTTTGGAGTAATGCAATGCAGGTATTGCCCCGCTGGTCGGCTCTCTGCGCTGATCTACCCAATCTCAATCTAGCACCTTAATTCATTGCGCTTAGCTATTACGGCGTTTATCGCCGGGGGATCACTCCTTCTCCTTTTGCCGCAAGTTCCAGGAGATTGGGTGTTTATCTGCATAGCAGTCAGCACTCTGTGTTTGTCAGTAATTTACTTTGCCCATCAATCCGCACTAACAAAAAAGCTTGCCATCATAGGCTTACTATTTACGTTGGGGTTTGCATGGAATGCGCACTATGCTGAGAAGCGCTTGGAGAATATTCTTGCCATAGAGTTAGAAGGCAAAGAATTTACTCTTGAGGGTAGGGTCGCAGCATTACCGCAAAGTAATTCATCAGGTGCTAAGTTTGCATTTGAAGTAGACCATGCTATCTCTGGAAGAGAAGCTCTCGCTCAATTCCCAAAGAAAATTTATCTAGGTTGGCAGCCGGCCTGGAGAAATCCTCAAGATATCCCTGAGATCATTCCAGGTCAACGCTGGAAACTGAAGGCTAAGCTCAAGCGCCCCTACGGCTCACTGAACTCCTATACCTTTGATTTTGAACGATGGTCCTTTCATCAAGATTTTGGTGCTAGTGGCTCAGTAAGGTCTGGGGAGTTATTAAATGCGAAAGATATTGCTTGGACTGAATTTGAGTTGCGTATTGAGCTTACGCGTTGGCACTTACGAAAAAAGATTCTGACCATGCTCCCAGCAGATGCGCGTTATGCAGGCGTCTTGGTAGCTTTGGTGATGGGCGATCAAAATGCGATCAACCAAGATGACTGGCAGGTGTTTAACGCAACTGGTATTGGGCATCTGATATCGATATCAGGACTACACGTCACTATGTTGGCGGGTGTAGGGGCTTCATTCGCTGCATTTATCTGGCGTCGACGTACTTGGCCTCTCATTGCACCCGTCAGCAAAGTGGCGGCTGTATCGGGATTTGTCACTGCGTTTATTTACGCATGGTTGGCGGGCTTTCAGATTCCGGCACAAAGAACAATGTATATGGTCGGAGTAGTCGCATTTGCTTTATGGACTGGCAGAAATCCCCGTTCATTTGATATTTGGTGGTGGGCTCTAGCATTTGTATTGCTCATCGATCCCATGGCGCCTTACACCCCCGGTTTTTGGTTATCTTTTGGTGCAGTAGCTGCCATTTTGTATGCCATGGGGAATTCCTCTGGTTTATTGGGAATTCCTACTGGCAAAGAGTTAGAGGTGCACTGGACATGCCGTGCATTACAGGCTCTACGTGAAGCCTGTCGGGTACAGGTTGTTGTTACCTTGGCATTACTACCATTTACTTTGTTTTGGTTTTATCAAGTCTCCCTCGTTTCGCCATTGGCAAATGCATTCGCTATCCCACTGGTGAGTTATATCGTGACACCGCTAGCGATTACAGGTTCCTTGTTGCCAGAATTTATTGGCCGTTGGCTATTATGGCTAGCCCATGCCTCAATGGAATATTTGACAATTGCCCTCGAATGGATGGCAAGCTGGAGTTGGGCTGTCGCTTGGTCGAGGCAGCCTGAGTGGTGGATGCTACTTATTTCTGGTTCTGGAATTGTGTATGCCATTCATCCTGGGGATATTAGTAAAACATGGAAGCGGAGATTCATTGCCATCGCCTTATCCGCACCTTTATTTTTTTGGCCGACCCAATGGAATGCAAATCTTGGTCAAGGAGAATTTAGAGCAAACGTTTTAGATATTGGGCAGGGGACTGCGGTTCTCATTGAGACTGCTAATAAAAAATTGCTATATGACACTGGTCCCATTCAGGGAAAAAAGGATGATGCAGGACAGAGAATTATTCTTCCGTATTTGCGGGGGAGGGGAATTCATCAGATTGATCGCATGGTGATTAGTCATAGCGATAGTGACCACGTTGGTGGTGCAGCAACCCTTCTAAAGCACATTCAATTTGAATCTATGATGGGATCCTTACCTAGCGCTAATCCACTGTTACAAAACTTAGAGGCAAGAAAGATCCCTGCTATTCCTTGTCGCTTTGGACAACGCTGGGTATGGGATGGTGTGGAATTTGTGATTTGGCATCCCCATGAAGAAACGGTATTTTCTGAACAATATCCAGGTAAGCCAAATGAAATGAGTTGTACCCTTGAAGTGCGCAATCAGGAAAGCTCACTGTGGTTAACTGGCGACGTAGAAAAGCAAGGTGAAGCTGAAATTACTGAGCGTTTAGATTCTGCAATGTTGCGAGAGATTGGTAAGCGAGAATTGATATTGATGGCGCCACACCATGGAAGCAAAACCTCTTCATCATTAGAGTTATTAAAACGATTAGAGCCTGATCAGGCTTTCGCACAAAATGGGTATCGAAATCGCTATGGGCATCCGCATCCCGATGTCAAGACGCGTTATAAGGTTTTGGAGATTCCTTTTTATCAAACTCCAGAAACTGGAGCTCAGACTTGGTTATTTAAAAATAATGCAAAGCCTTCGACACAATTTTTGAGGCATGATATAAAACGACTATGGCATCGCTAGATGTCGAATTGAATAAAAGGATTTGCATATGAATAAGCTACTCGCCTTATCTTCTTTGGTTGTTGCTATTACAGTTGGTTGTGCTGGAGCGAATGTGCGACCCCTCGTAGATATGAAGGGCGTGAATGAAGCTGCTTATGAGAAAGATTTAAGTGATTGCCAGGCTTATGCTCAGCAGCAATCTGGTATGGGTGGAACTGCTGCAAAAGGTGCTGGCGCTGGCGCTGTTGTAGGCGGCCTACTGGGTCTGGTTACTGGTGGTAATACAACGGGCATTGTTCAGGCTGCTGGAGCTGGTGCCGTGATTGGTGGTGCAGGAGGTGCGTTTACAGGAAATCAGGCCCAGGAGGCTGTTGTAAAGAGATGTTTGAGTGGCCGTGGGTATAAGGTTTTGAACTAAAACTGCCCTCAATCATCCTTAGATCGCTAAAAAGCCTGAGAAATCGGGCTTTTTTAATGCCCAGAAAAGCAAAAAGCCCTTAAAAATTAAGGGCTTAGTACGTAATTCTTGGTTGCGGGGGCAGGATTTGAACCTACGACCTTCGGGTTATGAGCCCGACGAGCTGCCAGACTGCTCCACCCCGCGTCTGAAGCTGAAATTCTACCATTTTTTGGGGGTCTCTGTCGAGGCATTCCTGTAAATAACGCATAAATAAGGCGTTTTTAGGAAGAAATTCTCGTTTTAATGAGTGCCAGCAAGGAGTAACATATTGCCACGCAACATCACCTTAGGGTTTATTAATGTCCGTTAGCAATCCAGAGTTTTCAGAGTCATCCTTATTAAGACCTGTAGAGATTTCTCGAGAGGATCACCCTCATAAAAAGGGCGCTTCAATTTCGTTGATGTTTGCTGCTATCGGGATAGTCTTCGGCGATATCGGCACTAGCCCTCTATACGCATTAAAAGAATGTTTTAGTCCTGAGCACGGTATTCCGTTTTCAACGGATGCAGTCTATGGAGTGATCTCCATGGTGTTCTGGGCTTTTGCGATTGTGGTCTCACTTAAATATGTTTTGTTTGTGATGCGTGCAAACAATCATGGTGAGGGCGGCATTCTGGCTCTCATGGCTTTGGCATTAAGAACAGCGCCTGCTAACTCTAAGCGATCATTGCTCATCATCATGGCCGGAGTGTTCGGCGCCTGTATGTTTTATGGTGATGCCATCATTACGCCAGCGATTTCGGTTTTATCTGCAGTTGAAGGTCTGGAGGTAATTTCACCTGATCTCACTCGGTATGTCATACCAATCACCATTTTTATTTTAGTTATCCTCTTTTTTATCCAGAAGACAGGCACTGATCTAGTTGGAAAGCTGTTTGGTCCCATCATGATCCTCTGGTTTGTTGCTATTGGCGTGATGGGTGTACATCAGGTTATTCAGAACCCAGCGATTTTTGCAGCTATTAATCCAATGTATGCGATTAGCTTTCTGATTGAGCACTCATTACAAGGCTTTATCGTTTTGGGCGCAGTCTTCCTAGTATTGACTGGTGCAGAAGCTTTGTATGCTGATATGGGTCACTTTGGACTCAAGCCTATTCGTATGGGTTGGTTCTTTATTGTGATGCCTTGCTTGCTCCTGAATTACTTCGGACAGGGTGCAATGTTTTTGAATGATCCAGAAACCATCACGAATCCATTTTTCTTGATGGTGCCTGAGTTCTTGGTATTTCCGTTGGTCATTTTGGCTACTTCAGCAACTGTTATTGCTTCACAAGCAGTTATATCAGGCGCTTTCTCAATGACCAGTCAGGCAATTTTGCTGGGCTTTTTACCTCGCATGAAGGTGCGCCATACCTCTGACAGAGAAATTGGACAGATCTATATGCCGCTAGTGAATTGGGTGCTGTTGATTCTGGTGATTGCTGTAGTGTTGGCGTTTAAGCAATCAGCGAACCTGGCTGCTGCCTATGGTATCGCCGTGACAACCACTATGATTGTGACAACTTTCTTGGCAGCAATCGTGATGCGTGTTGTATGGCGCTGGAACTCTCTGTTGGTTGCTTTAGTAATTGGCGCTTTCTTAGTAGTCGATTTGGCTTTCTTAACCGCCAATCTATTAAAAATCATGGAAGGTGGCTGGTTCCCATTATTGTTAGGCGCTGTTTGCTTCCTATTCTTGATGACCTGGTATCAGGGGCGTAAGATTTTGCGTCAGAATGCCATGAATAACGGCATTGAATTAAAGAGTTTTATTGACTCATTGATGATGCATCCTCCTCATCGGGTAGAGGGAACTGCAATCTTCTTAACTGCACACGTGGATTATTTGCCAGTCTCTTTTCTGCACAACTTAAAACATAACCATGTATTACATGAAAGAGTATTTTTCTTAAAGGTAAGCATCTGGGATGTGCCATACGTAAAAGATAGCGAGCGTATTACTCTGCGGGATCTTGGAAATGGAATTTATGTAGTGCGTGCGGTGTATGGCTTTAACGAGACCCCAGATATGGGTCAGATTATTGAATTGATCCAGACATCATCCGATCTCAAGTTTGATTTAATGAACACCTCCTTCTTTTTATCGCGTGATACGATTGTTTCAACGAGTGTTCCAGGAATGGCCGTCTGGCGTGAAAAACTGTTCTGTTGGATGTATCAAAATGCTGGACGCCAGTCTGACTTCTTTAAGATCCCTGCAAACCGCTTAGTTGAATTGGGCGCAAAGGTCGAGATTTGAGAAAAAGTCTTTTGCTCCAATCAAAGATATTCATCTCAATATTTTTGTTATCTACTGCGTTGAGTGGCATTGTAGTGGCCACTCCCGCAGAAGAGGCCGAGCTTGAGCAATTAGATAAGATTGAGCAAGAGCTTGAGCTTCAGCGTGAGTGGGCTAAATACCGTTGGGGTAAAGCATCTTCCGAGTGCTACCAAAAGTATTGGGTTAATTCTTGTATCAAAGATGCCAGGGCAGACTATCGCAAAGAAATTGATCCAATTCGTACGCAAGAAGTCGCTTTGCATGAAGTGCAGCGTAAGCTTCGTGAGAGCTTGAAAAATCAGGAAGATATTAAACGTGCTGCTGAGCGTGCATCACCAGAAAAAGCTGCGGAACGAGCCGCCAATCAACGCGAGTTTGAGCAGAAACAAAAAGATGCTGCAGTACGAGCGGCTGACTTAGAGCAACGTCGTAAAGATGCGCCTAAACGCGCACAAGAAAATAAAGCGGGCACTCAGCTCGATTAATTTCTCCCCATTTATTTTTATATTCATTTAGGTAACTCTTGGCTAAAGTCAAAACAGTTTATATCTGCCAGTCTTGTGGCGGCACCTCTGCTAAGTGGCAGGGTCAGTGCCCGTCTTGTCAGGCTTGGAATACTCTGGAAGAAGGTCTGCCCGAAACCACATCCAATGCTCGTTTTCAGGGCTTGGCACAATCATTGCCAAGACAAAAGTTATCCGCCATTAGCGCGGAAGATCTCCCGAGGTTTAGTACGGGTGTCGAGGAGTTTGATCGTGTGCTTGGCGGTGGCTTAGTACCTGGCGGAGTTGTACTGCTCGGTGGTGATCCTGGGATTGGTAAATCTACATTACTACTACAGGCATTGGCGGAGATGAGTTCTGCTGGTATGAATGTGCTCTATAGCAGTGGTGAAGAATCTGCTGCCCAGATTGCCTTACGCGCTAAACGTATTGCATTAGACGCTCCGCAACTGGAAGTTTTGGCAGAAATTCAGTTAGAAAAACTGATCTCTATTATGGATACCGTGAAGCCGCAGGTATTGGTAGTGGACTCTATTCAGACTTTGTATTCAGAGGTGTTGAGTTCAGCTCCGGGTTCGGTAGCCCAAGTGCGCGAGTGCGCAGCCCAATTAACCAGAGCCGCTAAATCGAGTGGAATCTGCGTATTGATGGTGGGTCACGTCACCAAGGATGGTCATCTTGCTGGTCCTCGAGTGCTTGAGCATATTGTCGATACCGTTTTGTATTTTGAAGGCGACACCCATTCATCTTTCCGCTTAGTCCGTTCTATTAAGAATCGCTTTGGCGCTGTGAATGAGCTAGGTGTGTTCGCTATGACTGAAAAAGGTCTACGTGGCGTTACTAATCCATCAGCTATCTTCTTATCGCAACACGAGCAAATGGTTCCGGGTGCTTGCGTATTAGTTACACAAGAAGGTAGTCGCCCTTTGTTGGTAGAGATTCAGGCTCTGGTAGATACGGCGCATGTCCCTAATCCCCGTCGTTTAGCAGTCGGCTTAGAGCAAGCTCGCCTAGCAATGCTGTTAGCGGTATTGCATCGTCACGCTGGCGTTGCTTGTTTTGATCAGGATGTTTTCTTGAATGCAGTTGGCGGTGTCAAAATTTCTGAACCAGCGGCTGACTTGGCTGTCTTGCTCGCGATTCAATCGTCGATTCGCAACCGCGCACTACCTAAAGAGTTAATTGTGTTTGGTGAGGTTGGTTTGGCCGGAGAGATTCGTCCTTGCCCTCGTGGCCAAGAGCGCTTAAAGGAAGCTGCAAAGCTAGGCTTCACAGTGGCCATCATTCCAAAAGCCAATATGCCTAAGAACAAGATCCCAGGGTTAAAAGTAATTCCAGTTGAGCGCATCGATCAGGCAATTGCAGCTGCAGCAGAACTTAGTTAATTAGCGCAGATCTTCTGCTTGAATCAATAAGACCTGCTCTTCACCGGCAGATACTTCCATCCAGATAGCCGGAATTTGTGGGAATGCTTTTTTGAAGTTCTCATACTCATTACCTATCTCGAGCAAGATTGCGCCACGTTCTGAAAGGTAGTCAGGTGCAAGGGCAATAATGCGTCTGATGATATCCATGCCATCATCACCACCTGCTAAAGCTAACTCTGGTTCCGCGTGATATTCCGCAGGGAGTGCGCTCATTGAAGTGGCATTCACATAAGGCGGATTGCAAATAATGAGATCGAAGAGATTGTCTTCATTGGGTTCGGGTAGCGCATCCCACAGGTCACCATTCAATAGCTCTACTTGAGAGCTCAAGCTATGACGATCAACATTGCGTGCTGCTACGGAGAGTGCAGGCATGCTGATATCGCAGGCGCTCACATGAATGTCTGGGCATGAGAGCGCCAAGAGAATGGCCAGCGAGCCATTGCCAGTACAAAGATCAAGCGCTTTACCGTCGGCTGGCAACCAAGGCTCCAAAGAGCCATCAACGATGAGCTCTGCAATCCAAGAGCGCGGAACAATGCTTTGCTCGCTGCAGAAAAACGGCACACCCATGAGCCATGCTTCACCCAAGATGTAAGCAAGCGGTTTGCGTGTGGAGATCCTGGTATCTGCTACGACTGCTGACTTTTGTTGGAGTTCTGCTGAAATAGCGTCTTCCAAGTGCTCAAGGGCGTCGGTAGGGCTGAGATTGAGTTGCTTGCTCACAATCCATAAAGCCTCACTTTGTGCATCGATTGCACCATGACCGTAATGCAGATTGGCTGCGCTAAGCTTCTGTGCAATCAGATCGATGCACTGGTTAACTGTAATTTGTTGCTGAGGCTCAGGGTCCATGATGGAGGAGGTCTTTAGAGAAAATGGCGGTACGCAATTAAGCAAGTAAGTACTTAGGCAATTAACTGCTCGAGCGTCTTGCGATAGATATTTTTGAGTGGCACCACATCATCAACAATGACGCACTCATCAATTTTGTGGCTTGTTGCATTGAGGGGGCCAAACTCTACAACTTCTTTGCAGATCTTGGCGATAAAACGTCCATCACTAGTGCCACCAGTAGTGGAGAGTTCTGTATCAATATTGGTTTCTGCTTTGATAGCTGTGCGTAGTGCACCTGCTAGAGCACCATCACCGGTGATGAATGGGCTACCACCCAATACCCAATCGATCTCAAATTCTAGACCAGCATCTTTCAGAATCTTTTCTAAGCGCTCACGCAATTGCTCTGGTTTGCTTTCGGTAGAGAAGCGGAAATTAAAGTCCACGACCAACTCACCAGGGATGACATTATTTGCGCCAGTGCCTGCATGTACATTCGAAATCTGAAAACTTGTAGGTTGGAAGTATTCATTACCTTTATCCCACTCAGTTTCAACTAATGCGGTAATTGCTGGCGCAGATAGATGAATAGGATTCTTGCCAAGGTGAGGGTAGGCGATATGTGCCTGAATACCTTTTACTTTGAGTTTGCCGGATAAGGATCCGCGACGACCATTCTTAATCATGTCACCAAGTTGATCAACCGAAGTCGGTTCACCGATGATGCAATAGTCCAAACGTTGACCTTGCTTTTGTAAACGCTCACACATGATGACGGTGCCATCATTGGCAGGACCTTCTTCGTCACTAGTAATCAAGAAGGCAATGGAGCCTTGATGATCTGGGTGCGCGGTGACAAATTCTTCTGTAGCTACTACAAAGCCAGCGAGAGAGGTTTTCATATCCGCTGCACCACGCCCATAGAGCATGCCGTCACGAATTGTTGGAGCAAAAGGATTGCTCGTCCACTTTTCTAATGGACCTGTTGGTACTACGTCAGTGTGACCAGCGAATACCAAGACTTTGCCTTGATCGCCACCCAGACCTTTTTTGATTGCCCACAAGTTGGTTACCTGAAAATTTTCAGGACCACTCACAACACTCTCAGTATGAAAACCAATTGCTTGCAGACGCTTTGTAATTAAATCTTGGCAGCCACCATCAGCTGGCGTTACGGAATGGCAGGCAATGAGAGCTTCAGTGAGCTCAAGTGTGGCGCTCATAGGCTTTACTTAGTCGCGGAGTAATTCGTTAATGGCAGTCTTTGCTCGTGTTTGGGCATCAACCTTCTTCACAATGATTGCTGCATACAAGCTGTACTTACCGCAAGCCGAGGGAAGTGAGCCTGGCACAACTACTGAACCGGCTGGAACACGACCGTAGTGAACTTCACCAGTTTCACGATCGTAGATCTTGGTGCTTTGGCCAATATAGACACCCATCGACAAAACAGCATTTTCTTCGATAACAACACCTTCAACCACCTCAGAGCGGGCGCCGATGAAGCAGTTGTCTTCAATAATGACTGGACCAGCCTGGATTGGCTCCAAAACACCACCGATGCCAACGCCACCAGAGAGGTGTACGTTTTTGCCGATTTGGGCACAAGAGCCGACAGTTGCCCAGGTGTCCACCATGGTGCCTTCGCCTACATAGGCGCCAATATTGACGTAGGAAGGCATTAAAACAGCATTTTTGCCAATAAATGAGCCGCGGCGTGCTACAGCAGGAGGAACTACGCGAAATCCGCCGGCAGCAAAGTCGGCGGCAGTGTAGTTTTCAAACTTACTAGGAACCTTGTCGTAAAACTGGGTAAACCCCCCAGCACTCATTGGTTTATTGTCTTCCAGGCGGAAAGAGAGCAAAACGGCCTTCTTAACCCATTGATTTACTTCCCATTTGCCTACATCGCGGCGCTCAGCTACGCGAATAGTGCCGGCATTAAGACCCTCTAAGACGGCATTTACGGCATTACGGACATCCCCGGGGGCGCTATCTGGAGAGAGGTTTGCGCGGTTTTCCCAGGCTTGTTCAATGATGTTTTGTGGTGATTGGCTCATGCTTTTTAGTTAACTATCAGATTGTTAAGGGATTTTGTCCCTGAGGGTAGATTAATCATTATATAGATGGGGCAAAAACGCGTCTAAGTAGGCAAGAGCTTGCTATCATCTTCCCACTTTAGCTTTAATTTTCACCCCCTTATTTGAACCTCTTTTTTCCCTGCAAAGTACGCCGTGCAACTGAAATCCATCAAACTTTCCGGCTTTAAGTCTTTCGTCGACCCAACCCATTTTGAAATGCCTGGCCAATTAATTGGCGTTGTGGGTCCTAACGGTTGCGGAAAGTCAAACATTATTGACGCCGTCCGCTGGGTTTTGGGCGAATCTCGTGCCAGCGAATTGCGCGGCGAATCCATGCAAGACGTTATTTTTAATGGTTCAGGTTTACGTAAGCCATCTGGCCGCGCTAGTGTTGAACTCATTTTTGATAACACTGAAGGTCGTGCTCAAGGTCAGTGGAGCGCTTTTACAGAATTAGGTATTAAACGTGTTTTGACACGTGATGGTAATTCCAGTTACTACGTGAATAACCAAGTAGTCCGTCGTAAAGATATTCAAGATATTTTCTTGGGCACTGGTATGGGTCCAAGAGGTTACGCCATTATTGGACAGGGTACGATCAACCGTATCTTAGAAGCCAAACCAGAAGAGTTGCGTGTGTTCTTGGAAGAAGCAGCGGGTGTTTCTAAATACAAAGAGCGTCGCAAAGAAACTGCTTCCCGTTTAGAAGACACTGTCGAAAATTTAACTCGCGTTGAAGATATCTTGCGGGAGCTTGATCAGCAGCTCACTCGCTTAGAAAAACAAGCCACTGTTGCTGAGCGTCATGCCGAGCTTTCTACGCAGATGAAATCACAACAGCAGTTATTGTGGTTTGTGCGTCAGACCGAGGCTGGTAAAGAGCAAGAGCGTCATGCCAATGGCATCCGCGACACCCAGGTTGGCCTAGAGGAGCAGACCGCAAAGCTGCGTCATGCCGAGGCTGAATTAGAGACTATGCGTACTCAGCAGTACGCATTACAAGATAAAGTTTCGCAAGCGCAAGGTGACTTGTATCAGACTAATTCTGATGTAAGTCAGGTTGAATCACAGATTCATTACGTGCAAGAAGCGCGTCAACGTTTGCAGCAACAAACTCAAGATTTACAAGCACAGTTACAACGCTGGACAGTGCAAGAAACAGATGCAGCACAAGCGCAACGCACAACAGAGCATGAGCTGTCGTTAGCTGCCGAAAAAGAACAAAGACTCTTAGCAGATTTAAATGGTTTGCAAGAGCAGATGCCTGGTCGCGAAGAGGCTTATCAAAATGCGTCACGTGAACTCAATAGTGCCCGTGATTCATTAGCATCAATTGAACAGCGTTTAGCTAGTTTGGGTGAGCGCCTTCGTTCAATGTCAGCTCAATCTGATGAGCTAAAAGGGCGCGAGACTCGCTTAGTTGGTGAGTTTGACGGTTTACGTCGCCCTGATGCTGAAGCATTGCAGATGGCGATTGATCGTCAGGCAATGGCTGCACGCAAAGTGGAAGAAGCCAAGCAGCGTGCTGGTGAAGCTCAACAACGTGTTCCTGCTGCCGATGAAGCGCGTAATACTGCACAACAACAAATTCAAGTAGCAAATCAAGATCTTGCTCAGACCGAAGCTAAGCTTACTGCATTGACTGCTTTGCAAGCGAGCGTTCAGGCTCAAGGCAAGATCGGACCTTGGCTGGAAAGTAAGGGTCTTAAAGAAAGTAAGCGCCTCTGGCAGGAGCTTAAAGTAGAGAGCGGCTGGGAAGCTGCCTTGGAATCTGTATTGCGCGAACGATTAGCCGCTGTTACCGCCAAGAGCGTACAAGAAACATTGGCTTTGGCTAATGATGCGCCTCCTAGCCGTTTGGCAATTTTGCTTACCGAAGAAATTACGCCAGCACATACCTCTGCTCCAGCCGACTTCACGCCATTATTGAGTCGCGTACAAAGTGCTGGTGCTGCAAGACTCACCTCAGTATTGCAAGAGTGGTTAGACAATATTTACATTGCTAGCAGTCTTGAAGATGCTTTACATCGCCGTGAAAAATTACCGGCTGGTGGTGCATTTGTGACTCAACAAGGTCACTTAGTAAGCCGTGTTGGTGTTCAGCTCTATGCAGCTGACTCTGAGCAGGCTGGTATGTTGGCGCGTGCGCAAGAGATGGAAAGTCTTGAGAAGCAGTTGCGTGCACAACAACTGATGCAAAGCGAATTGAAGGGTGAGTTAGACCAATGTGTTGCTAACTACCAAGCAGCACATCAAGCTGCAGAGCAGGCACGTGAAAATGCTGAGCATGCCGTTCAAGAAGCGCATGGCTTTGAAGTAGAAAGAATGCAGCTAACTCAAGCTGAAGAGCAATACAGTAATCGTGCTGCACAGATTCAGGGTGAGTTAAGCGAATTACGCCAGCAAATGGAGCAATTAGCTCAGATTCAAGAGCAATCTGCCGCTGAGTTAAATGAATCTGAAGAGTCCAAACAAGGTTTGCAAGAAGCTTTACAGATTGCCCAGGAAAAATTAGAGCGATCCACTGAAGAGCGCGATCGTTTGCGTGAGTCACTGCGTGCCGCTGAAATGGCTGCGCAAGAGGCAGCATTTGCAACACGTTCACTCCAGCAGCGTATTGCTGATTTGCAGCGCGATCAAAGTACTGCACGTACTCAGATCATGGAGATTCAGGATAAGCATGATGCCGCCGCTCAAGAACTAGAAACTTTGAGTGATGAAGAGGCGCAAGATAAATTACAAGGCTTGTTATTGGCTCGTAGTGCTCGCGAAGCCGCTTTAGCCAATGCGCGTACTGAACAAGATGCCTTATTGCATCAATTACGTGAAGCCGATGAGGCTCGCATGCAAGTAGAGCGTAGCTTGCAGCCAATGCGTGACAAGGTAGTGGATTTGCAGTTGCGTGAACAAGCTGCTCGTTTGAACTTTGAGCAATTTGCTACCCTGTTGTCTGATGCCGAGGCTGACCTCACAGCGCTTGAAGCCAACTTCAGCACAGACCTGAAAGTTGGTGCATTGCAGAGCGAAGTCAATAGCCTGAATGCCGAGATTCAATCATTGGGCCCAGTCAATATGGCCGCATTGGATGAATTATCTAGCTCACGTGAACGTAAGCAGTTCTTGGATGCGCAGTCTGCTGACTTGAACGAAGCGATGCAGACTTTGACAGATGCGATTGCTAAGATTGATGCAGAAACCCGCGATCTATTGCAGGGTACTTTTGATCAGGTGAATACCCACTTTGGCAAGCTCTTCCCTGAGTTGTTTGGTGGCGGTCACGCTGAATTGGTAATGACAGGTGAAGAAATCCTTGATTCTGGCGTCCAAGTCATGGCCCAGCCTCCTGGCAAGAAGAACAGCTCCATTTACCTTCTCTCCGGTGGTGAAAAGGCTTTGACAGCGATTGCTTTGGTCTTCTCACTCTTCCTCTTAAATCCAGCACCATTCTGCTTGCTTGATGAGGTTGACGCTCCATTGGATGATGCAAATACCTTGCGTTATGCAAATCTTGTCGCCAAAATGTCAGATAAGACACAGTTTTTGTTCATCTCACATAACAAGATCACTATGGAAATCGCTCATCAATTGATTGGTGTCACAATGCAAGAGCAGGGCGTATCCCGCATTGTTGCGGTAGATATTTCTTCTGCTGTTTCAATGGTAGAGGCCGCCTAAGTGTACGTAGAACAAATCATGACGATGTTAGGTTTGTCAGATTTGCAATTTGCGCTGGCCGTTATAGGAATATTAATTCTGATAGCAGTGGCTATTCTGAATATTAAGTACGCTCGGGCTCGCCGTAAGGCCAAAGAGCAAAATGAATATTCTCTAGATGATCGTTTTGCACGTGAACCTACTTTTGGTCAAGGTTTTGCAGATGGCGATGCTTCTGGCCGAGCTGAACCTAGTTTCGGTGAATCTATCCCAACGATTTCTGCCCCAGAAAAGTTTGCCATTGATCCCCGTATTGATTGCGTCATCACACTTCGCTTTGATGAAGGTATTAGTGGTTCAGAAATCTTGGCAGAAATTAATGCCTGGACAGATCTAGAGGCTCAATCGACTGCACGCTGGATGTGTGAAGGCTTAAATGCCAACTTAGATGTTGCTGAAGATTGGGAAGAGCTTCATCCTGACTCAAGCTACTCAGATTTGCAGCTGGCTATTCAGTTGGCTAGCCGTAAAGGCCCGATTGGTGTTCTAGAGTTATCCGATTTTTGTTCTCGCGCTCAAGCACTTGCCGAGACTTTGGGGTCGCAAATCGATATGCCTAGCGTAAGCACCATGCTAGATGGCGCTAAAGAACTAGATGTGATGGCTGCCGAGAGTGATATTCAATTGAGTATCAATATATTGTTTGATGAGCCATGTCCTTGGGGTAACTTCGATGCTTTGATGCGTCAACGTGGTTTCAAGCTGTCTCGTAATGGTCGTCAGTATGAATATCAAAGCAAGGGCATCGTGCTTTTCACCAGCGCTGATTTAGATCCGAATAAATCCGTAACCCAAGTAACCCTATTGCTAGAGGTTCCTTTAGTTCCACAGGATGAGCGTGCATTTGAAAGAATGCTTGCCGAGGGCGTTGAAATCGCACAAGCTGCTCACGGCCGCCTGGTAGATGACAATGGCATTAACTTAAGTGAAGCTGCTGTCATTAGTATTCGTCAGCACCTCGATATTCTCTATGCCAATCTTGAGAAATCCGGCGTTCCTGCTGGATCTTCTACAGCTAGCAGACTATTTAGCTAGGAAATTACTTTGTCGTCCACTAGTCCGACAAATTTAGCGGAGCGTTACGCATTTCTACAGGCAGAGCTTGCTCGTCTAGAGCATGCTTACTACGTTCTGGATAATCCTCTTCTTCCCGATATTGAATATGACCGTCTCTACAGAGAATTGCTTGAGATTGAGGCTGCTCATCCTGAATGGATCACTCCAGAATCTTTATCTCAGCGCGTAGGTGGGGTTGCATTAAAAGAATTTGATTCGGTTACTCATGCAGTACCAATGCTCTCTCTAAATAATGCATTTGAAGATGCTGAGCTTATTGCTTTTGATCGTCGTTGCCGTGAGGCACTTCATTCAGATCATGTTGCTTATGCAGGTGAATTGAAGTTTGATGGCCTAGCAATTTCTCTTCGCTATGAGAATGGTTCATTGGTAACGGCAGCTACTCGTGGTGATGGTGCCAGCGGTGAAGATGTTACTGCCAATATCAAAACGATTCGAGCCATTCCACTCAAACTCACTGGCAAAGATATTCCGAAGGTTTTAGAGGTGCGTGGTGAGGTCTTTATGTACCTCAAGGACTTCGAAAAAATGAATCGCCAAGCAGCAGAATTGGGTGAGAAAGAATTTGCCAACCCCCGTAATGCTGCAGCAGGTAGCCTTCGTCAATTAGATTCGAAAATCACTGCTAAGAGACCACTTTCTTTCTTTGCTTATGGATTAGGCGCCCTAGAGCCGCAGTCTTGGCTACCCAAAACTCATGAAGAGTTGCTTAATGCCTATGCAGATTTGGGTTTACCAGTGTGCTCTGAGCGCAAAGTGTTGCACTCAGTAAAAGAGATCTTAGCTTTTTATAACGAGATTGGTGCCAAGCGGGATTCACTGCCGTATGACATTGATGGCGTTGTCTATAAGGTGAACTCATTTGCCGAGCAAGCTAAGTTAGGCTTTGTCTCAAGAGCCCCTAGATTTGCACTTGCCCATAAATATCCTGCTCAAGAAGCACTCACTACAGTGTTGGGTATTGATGTGCAAGTAGGGCGCACAGGAGCAATTACTCCGGTAGCGCGACTGGCTCCGGTAGAGGTTGGTGGAGTCACTGTCACTAATGCTACGTTACACAACGAAGATGAAGTTAAGCGCAAGGATGTGCGCATTGGCGATACGGTATCAGTCAGAAGGGCGGGGGATGTAATTCCTGAGGTGGTATCAGTGATCAAGGATCGTCGTCCTGAAAACACGCAAGAGTTTCAAATGCCAACCCGCTGTCCTGTGTGTGACTCTCATATTGAGCGTCTGGCAGATGAGGCGGTAGCTCGTTGTAGTGGTGGACTCTTCTGCGGTGCTCAGCGCAAACAGGCTTTAATTCACTTTGCTCACAGAAGAGCTCTAGATATTGAGGGTTTGGGCGAAAAGATTGTTGATCAGTTGGTAGACAACAACCTAGTTAGAACTCCAGCAGATCTCTACAGATTAGGCTTCACAGCGCTAGCCAATCTTGAACGTATGGGCGAGAAGTCATCAGATAACCTCATTCAAGCAATTAACCAATCCAGAAATACTACGCTAGCAAGATTTATATTTGCCTTGGGTATTCGTCATGTAGGTGAAACCGCGGCGAAAGATTTGGCCAATCATTACCGGTCCATGCATGCATTAATGGATGCAAATCTCGAAGACCTGTTAACAGTAAAAGATGTTGGCCCTGTAGTTGCAGACTCGATCACGAGCTTTATGCAAGAGGCTCACAATCGTGAAGTAATTGAGCAACTGCTGGCATCCGGAATGCAGCTCGCTGTAGAAGAAAAAGTCATTAGCACTGCAGTAGCTGGTAAAACTTTTGTTCTGACAGGTGCATTCCCAACGATGACAAGAGATCAAGCTAAAGATCTTCTCGAAAAAGCAGGCGCTAAAGTTGCAGGATCTGTCTCCAAGAAAACTGATTATGTGGTTGCCGGTGCGGATGCTGGTAGCAAGCTAACTAAAGCAGAAGAATTAGGTATTCCGGTAATTGATGAAGCGGCGATGCTCGATTTGCTAAATTAATTAAGTAAATTTTGTTTTACTTCAGATTTTGCTGCTGAAAGCTAATAAATGTATCTGGATTAATTCGCATGCTACCTTGGAATGGGTGCCCAAAAATAACAATTAAGAATAGTGTTGCAGCTAGTGAGGCCGTAATAAAGCCCGTTACAATCACATGCATCGTAACGCTCTCAGCTGTATACAGATAGCTCACTGCAATAGTTAAAAATGCTGATAGAAACATCACCATCCATATAACCATTGGCACAGGAGTTTTGGTAGAAATAATTCTGTCTCTACGTGCATCAAAAAGCTCGCTTAATCTATCTAGCGCCTTAGATTGGGTATTTGCCATGATTAAGTTATTAGTTTTAAATTGAAGCAACGCATCATTGCTATGCATCAGGATAAGCCTTCCTTTATCGCTTACGGCTTGATTTGCATTCATTGCAGGCCATTCTTCTTTAATGACCACATCTACATACTCTCTAACATCCTTTATCAATAGAGATCTTGTCGGCTCAGAAACGCCTTGAGCTGCTTTATAGAAATCCTCCACAGCGTGAGCCTCTTGGTTTACCCCCTGATCAACACTCGTATAGAAATTCCAAGTACTTACAACGATGAGTGAAATCAACACGGAGCTAAACAAACCAACTGTACTCAGGGACAAGCTAATGCAGTCATTGTTGGCTTTATTCAATGCGTTTGGAAATATTTTTTTAAATACCAGCAATCCAATTATGGCTAGAGCCGTGGAGATTGACACTGCAAGCAAGCAGACCAACCATGCCGGAGCATCAAGATGATTAACGTAGATAAGGTTTATTAAATACATAATTAAGCCCCTAAAGCTTCTAACAACTCTGTCTCTAGCTGAATCTGCAGTTTAGGATTCTTGCCCAAGTTAGCTGCATCTAAGAGCAGAACGTCTTCTACTCTTTCGCCAAGCGTATTAATTCTGGCCGTATGAATCGATACCTGATGCTTCGCTAACACTCTAGAAATTGTGTACAGGAGGCCTGTACGGTCGCTTGCTGATAGCGCCAGTGTGTAATACCTACCGCGGTCATCTGGAACCATGTGTACCCGTGGTTGAATCGGGAAGGTGCGTGATTGTCTTGAAAGGCGACCCATGCTTGGATTGGGTAAAGGTTCACTGTTAGTAATGGCTGCGGTTAATTCAAACTCGACTAGCTGAATGATGTCGCGATAGCTGCCACCTTCATCTACCAAGTTACTGCCAGAAATTTGGAAAGTGTCTAAAGCATAGCCATGACGCGTTGTGTGAATGCGCGCATCCCAAATTGAGAAGCCGTGTCTCTCAAAGTAGGCGCAGATTCGGGCAAACAGATCTTCTTGGTCTTTTACGTAGACGGCAACTTGCAAGCCTTCACCAATTGGTGACAACCTTGCTCGCACAATTGGCTGATCACTGTTCACCTTGTTATATAGGTGGCGCGTAAGCCATGCAATATCGGATGAATCCTGTCTTAAGAAGAAAGCTACGTCTAACTGCTTCCATAAATCTTCATATGATTCATCGTTGATGCCATACAGCCGTAATTTAGCTTTTGATTCCTCTTGATGCTGGGCTAACTCGGAAGATGCATCAGGCTTTGCTCCACCCAATACTCGGAGTGTTGCGCGATAGAGATCCTCTAAGAGTTTGCCTTTCCAGGCATTCCAAACTTTAGGGCTAGTACCGCGGACATCGGCAACTGTTAATAGATAAAGTGCAGTGAGATGACGCTCATCGCCTACTTTTTTGGCAAATGCTTTCACTACATCAGGATCGGTAATGTCTTGTTTCTGAGCTGTTTGGCTCATATTGAGATGCTCAGCAACTAACCAAACTAATAACTCGGTATCTTTTTTATCGAGACCATGGTCCTTAGCAAACTTACGCATGTCTGCTTTACCTAATTGCGAATGATCACCTCCGCGTCCCTTGGCAATGTCATGGAAGAGGGCTGCAATAACAAGCAGCCAAGGTTTCTCAAAGTGCGCGATGAGACTGCTGCAGAATGGGAATTCATGAGTATGCTCAACAACCATGAAGCGGCGCACATTACGCAACACCATGAGGATGTGTTGATCAACGGTGTAGACGTGAAATAAGTCATGCTGCATCTGTCCGACGATTCTTCTGAAGGCGGGAAGATAGCGACCTAATACGCTACTGCGATTCATGAGATGGAAAGCGCGACTCACGCCTTCAGGTTGTTTCAAGATCTCAATAAAGAGCGCTCTATTAATGGGGTCAGCGCGCCACTTACTATCCATCTTGGTTCGGGCGTTATACAGTGCCCTAAAGATAGTTGCGGATAGGCTTTTGACATTCGATGTTTGAGCAAATACTAAGAAGGTTCTCAGAATTTGCTCTGGATGTTTTTGATAGAGCTGAGGGTCAGTAATGTCTAATACACCTTGGCGCTCAATAAAGTGCTCGTTACCTTCGCCTGGAATAGCAAGAATTGTTTTGGACTCTTGTGGAAAGAGAAGGGCTTCAATGTTTTGCAAGAGAACGTCATTTAATTGAGTTACCGCTTTGGCTGCCCAATAGTAGCGACGCATAATGGCTTCGCTTGCTTGACGCGACGATTCTTCTTTGATGCCCATCGATGCTGCAAGCGCCGCCTGTAAGTCGAAGGCGAGTACATCCTGCCTCCGCCCCGCGAGTAAATGTAAATTAGCGCGCAGAGTCTCTAAAAAGCGTTGATTGCGATTGAGTTCAGTCAGCTCTCTTTGGGTAACTAGGCCTGCCTCATTGAGGTCTTTGAAGGTGTTGCCTAGTAAAGCCGCCTTACTAACCCACGAGATCGTATGTAGGTCACGCAAACCTCCAGGACTTTCTTTGCAGTTCGGTTCTAAGGAGTAGGGGGTATTTTGATACTTGTAATGACGCTGAATTTGTTCGGCCTGTTTAGCTTGGAAGAATGCCTTGGGATCCATTGCGACTTCAAAAGCATTTGCAAAGTCTTTAAATAAGGACTTCTTGCCACAAAGGAGTCGCGCCTCAAGTAATGAGGTGCGCACAGTTACATCTTGATCGGATTCAGAAATACACTCCGCAACATTTCTGACGGAGGCGCCGATTTCTAATCCGGCATCCCAACAGCTTGCAATAAATTGCTCCACTTGCTTGGATAAAGCTCTGGCTTGCTCTTCATCCGCTGGAAGCAGAATCAATATATCGATATCAGAGTAAGGAAATAAAGCGCCTCTACCGTAGCCTCCAACCGCTACTAAAGTAGCTTCATTATTTAAGCCGCAGCTATTCCATAAATGACTAAGGAGTTGATCGCTCAGCTTAGTAAGTTGCTTCGTGAGTTTACCTACGGACTGTGATTTTTTGAATTCTGAATAAGCAATTTCTCGAGCAGCACGAAGACTTGCAGCATCAACAATTGTTTTGCTCATGTTGGCTGACTGCGCTGTTTCCATTGATTAAGCAGTTGTTATCGCGGGTCTAAATGAAAGGCCTTTTACGCAGTCAGGGGGAGGGTTGCTGCCTTCTGACCAAGTAAGTACTTCAACGCCAGTTTGAGTGACTAAAAGGGTGTGCTCCCACTGGGCTGACAAGCTGCGATCTTTTGTTTTAACAGTCCATTGATCGGGCATAGTGCGAATATCTCGCTTGCCAGCATTAATCATGGGCTCAATTGTGAAAGTCATGCCAGCCACCAGTTTTTCACCAGTGCCAGGTTTGCCGTAGTGAAGAATTTGTGGATCTTGATGAAACACTTTGCCAATGCCATGGCCACAGTATTCACGTACTACTGAGTAACCTGCTTTTTCAGCATGCGTCTGAATGACGTGACCGATGTCACCAAGTGATGCACCTGGTTTTACTTGAGCAATGCCAAGCCACATGCATTCAAAAGTAATTTGAGTAAGACGTTTTGCCATGACAGAAACTTCACCCACCATGAACATGCGACTTGTGTCACCGTAGTAACCATCAGGCGTGATAACAGTGATATCTAAGTTGACTACATCACCAGTTTTGAGAATCTTGTCTCCAGGAATGCCGTGACAAATCACATCATTTACTGAGGTGCAGATAGATGCCGGAAAAGGAGGGTAGCCTGGCGGTTGGTAGTTCAATGGCGCGGGGATGGTCTTTTGGACGTCGCGCATGTATTCATGGCAAATCCGATCCAATTCGCCTGTGCTCACTCCTGCTTTGACGTGAGGGGCTACATGATCGAGAACTTCGCTGGCTAAGCGGCCAGCTTCGCGCATCCCGAGGATGTCTTTTTCTGCGGTAAATACACTATTCATGCCTTGATTATCAACGACTTGGAAGGTTTTGGCTTGACCATATTGCCTAAAAATTAGGCAATTAACCCGTTTTTAGACTATCTGAGGGCTATTTCGAGCATCAGGCCCTTTATTTGAGTGGGGGTGACCCTGGCTAGAGCATTGATATTTAAGCTATAATTTTGGTCTCAGGTCTATTTTGGACTTGAAATCGCGAGTTGAGCCTTCCAGGGTGGCGTTTTTTAGCGCAGCTAGGACTCAACTTTAGAAAGAACCCTTAGGAGAAGTTATGTCAGTAACTATGCGTCAAATGCTGGAAGCCGGTTGCCATTTTGGTCACCAAACTCGCTTCTGGTCCCCAAAGATGGCCCCATTTATTTTCGGTCATCGCAACAAAATCCACATCATCAACTTGGAAAAAACATTGCCAATGTTTCAGGACGCCCTGAAATTTGCAAAACAAGTTGCTGCTAACCGTGGCACGATTTTATTTGTTGGTACTAAGCGTCAATCTCGCGAGATCATTGCTGAAGAAGCTGCTCGTGCTGGTATGCCTTATATCGACAGCCGTTGGTTGGGCGGTACGCTCACTAACTTTAAAACTGTTAAAGGTTCCCTCAAGCGTTTGAAAGACATGGCAGTTGCTAAAGAAGCTGGCGACTGGGAAAAGCTTTCTAAGAAAGAAGCTTTGACTAATGATCGTGATCTCGATAAGTTACAAAAAGCACTTGGCGGTATTCAAGATTTGAATGGCGTTCCTGATGCGATTTTCGTAGTGGACGTTGGTTATCACAAGATTGCTATTACCGAAGCGAACAAGCTTGGTATTCCTGTAATTGCTGTTGTAGATACCAACCACTCACCAGAAGGTGTTGATTACATCATCCCTGGTAACGATGACTCAAGCAAAGCTGTAACCCTCTATGCACGCGGTATTGCTGATGCAATCCTCGAAGGCAAAGCAAACTCTGTACAAGAAATCTTGACAGCAGTTAAAGAAGGCGAAGAAGAGTTCGTTGAAGAAGGGAAAGCTGAATAATGGCCGCTATTACCGCTGCAATGGTTGGCGAATTACGTGCCAAAACTGATGCTCCGATGATGGAGTGCAAAAAAGCCTTGACTGAGGCTGATGGTGATATGGCTCGTGCAGAAGAGATTCTGCGCGTTAAGCTAGGTAGCAAGGCTGGTAAAGCAGCTTCTCGTGTAACGGCTGAAGGTATTGTTGCTTCTTCTATCAATGGCACTACTGGCGCATTGTTGGAAGTGAACTGCGAAACTGATTTCGTTTCTAAGAACGATGACTTCTTGGCATTCACTGATGCATGCGTCAAGTTGGTTGCTGAAAAGAACCCAGCTGACGTTGCTGCATTGTTGGCCTTGCCAATGAATGGTCAAACAGTTGATGAAGTTCGTAGCGCATTGATCGGTAAGATCGGCGAGAACATCATGCCACGTCGCTTTAAGCGTTTCGCAGGTAGCAATAAGTTAGTTTCTTACCTCCACGGTACTCGTATCGGTGTCATGGTTGAGTTTGAAGGCGACGAAACGGCTGCTAAAGACGTTGCAATGCATATTGCTGCAATGAAGCCTGTAGCTTTGTCTATGGCTGACGTTCCTGCTGAAGCGATTGCTGTTGAGCGTAGTGTGGCGGTTCAAAAAGCTGCTGAATCTGGCAAACCACCAGAAATCGTTGAAAAGATGGTTGAAGGCTCTATTCAGAAGTACCTCAAAGAGGTTTCTTTGTTGAACCAGACTTTCGTGAAGAACGACAAGCAATCTGTTGAGCAAATGCTCAAGGCTGCAAATACAACAATCAAGGGTTTCACCATGTTTGTTGTAGGCGAGGGCATTGAGAAGCGTCAAGATGACTTTGCGGCTGAAGTAGCTGCACAAGTGGCTGCCGCCTCTAAAGCAACTGCTTAATTAGCCAGTTCGGGGCTTGCCCCACTTGTTGGTAATACCCAAAAGGGCATGGAAACCTTAGTTTCTGTGCCCTTTTCTTTGATCCCACCCAAGCCCTTTATAATTTGGCGGAGATATTAAAAAGTGCTTAAAGATCAATAAGCTAAGTAAGTAAATTACTTGGCAAATTACGGAAAATAGAAAACATGCCAGCCTACAAACGAGTCCTCTTAAAACTATCTGGTGAAGCCCTTATGGGTGATGATGCTTTTGGCATCAATCCAGTCACCATCGATTCCATGGTTAAGGAAATCGCCGATGTTGTGAATAGCGGGGTAGAGCTAGCAATTGTGATCGGTGGTGGCAATATTTTCCGTGGGGTTGCTGGTGGTGCTGCTGGAATGGATCGTGCAACTGCCGATTACATGGGTATGTTGGCAACCATGATGAACTCCTTGGCATTGCAAGATGCATTGCGTCAAAAGGGTGTTGAAGCGCGCGTGCAATCCGCCCTTCGTATGGATCAAGTAGTTGAGCCCTATATTCGTCCGCGTGCGATTCGTGCGATGGGCGAGGGTAAAGTAGTGATCTTCGCAGCAGGAACCGGTAATCCATTTTTTACTACCGACACCGCAGCTGCTCTGCGTGGTGCCGAGATGGGTGTTGAGATCATGCTCAAGGCAACCAAGGTAGATGGCATCTATAGCGCTGACCCAGTAAAAGATCCAAGCGCAACGTTATATAAGACCATTACGTTTGACGAAGCTTTAATCAAGAATCTACAAGTCATGGATGCAACAGCATTTGCTTTGTGCCGTGATCGTAAGTTACCAATCAAGGTATTTTCAATTCTCAAGCCAGGCGCATTGATGCGTGTAGTGCAAGGTGAGCCTGAAGGTACTTTGGTGCACGTTTAATAGGAGGCCTGATGTCTGCAACAGAAATTAAAACCAATACCGATCAAAAGATGCAAAAGTCTCTTGAGGCATTAAAAACTAATTTAGCCAAGATTCGTTCTGGTCGTGCTAATCCAGGAATTTTGGAGCACATTCATGTCGATTATTACGGTAACCCAACGCCATTAAGTCAGGTTGCAAGCTTAGGTTTAGCTGATGCCCGCACTATCAACGTTCAGCCATTTGAGAAGACGATGGTTGCAGCAATTGAAAAAGCGATTCGTGACTCAGATTTGGGTTTAAATCCTGCATCTCAGGGCACTGTGATCCGCGTACCAATGCCTGCGTTGACTGAAGAGCGCCGTCGTGAACTCACTAAAGTTGTCAAGAGTGAGGGTGAAGATACCAAGATTGCTGTGCGTAATTTGCGTCGCGATGCGAATGAGCATCTTAAGCGCTTAACGAAAGATAAAGAAATCTCTGAGGATGATGAGCGTCGCGCTACTGACGATATTCAGAAGATGACTGACAAGGCAGTGATTGATATTGACAAGATCATCGTTGAAAAAGAAAAAGAGATTATGACGGTTTAAAAACCCGATTGAACTTTAAGCTTCTAATGACTCAACATTCCAGTTCAACCCTAGCCATCCCTGAGGTCAGTGCAGTACCTCGCCATGTGGCAATCATCATGGATGGTAACGGTCGCTGGGCCAGCAAGCGCATGATGCCTCGTGTTGCCGGGCATTCTGAAGGTTTGGGAGCTGTTCGTAAAATTGTTCAAGAGTGCCGCAAGCTAGGCGTTGAGTATTTAACAGTATTTGCTTTTAGCTCTGAAAACTGGCGTCGCCCACCAGAAGAGGTGGGTTTCTTGATGAAGTTATTTTTGAAATCACTCAAGGGAGAAGTTTCTCGTTTAGCTGAGAACGATATTGCCTTGCGACTCATTGGCGACTTAAGCCGCTTTGATTCAGCCATCCAGGAGATGGTGGAGTTTTCCGAGAAAAAGACAGCGGGCTGCAAAGGTCTCACTTTTACGATTGCTGCAAACTATGGTGGACGTTGGGATATCTTGCAGGCAATGCGTCAATGCCTCACTGCCAATCCAAGCTTAAAGGCAGAACAGGTAACCGAGGAATTACTTCAACCTCATCTATCGATGGCTTACGCACCAGAGCCTGATTTATTCATTCGTACGGGTGGTGAGCAGCGTGTCAGTAATTTCTTGTTATGGCAATTGGCTTATACAGAGTTATATTTCACGGATGTTCTTTGGCCAGACTTTGATGAGCAAGAGTTGCACAAAGCATTTGAGTGGTTTAGTCAGCGTGAACGCCGTTTTGGTCGTACTAGTGCTCAGCTTGCATCACAAGCTATGAGCGATGCAGTTTGATGTAGTCCATTACAAAGCTCATTTCCCCATGTTAAAAACCCGAGTCATTACTGCCCTTGTTCTAATGGCGGTGTTACTGCCTGTTTTGTTCTTGCTTCCACCGATTTATATTGGCGGTCTTTTTTTGGTGGCTATGCTTGCTGCTGCCTGGGAGTGGAGTCGCTTGCTTACGCCTGAGGCAGGGCGTGCAGCCTGGATATACGCTTTATTTTGCTTGGTGATTATTTTATTTCTACTAGGTATGCAAAATGCTTCCTGGCAATTTGCCCTATTACTTCTAGCGGTCATCTTTTGGTTCTTTGTCGCACCTTTTTTATTGGCAAAAGGCATGAATCTTTCCTTGCAAAAGCTGCGACCTTTTTATGTGGTGCTCGGTTTAATTATTCTGCCGGCTACTTGGTTCTCATTAGTGTTCTTGCGTGAACTGGGTCTCATCTTTTTGCTTACTAGCATGGCGTTTGTTTGGGTGGCAGATATCGGCGCTTACTTTGTTGGTAAAGCTTTTGGTAAACGTAAGCTAGCCGAACAAATAAGCCCAGGAAAATCGATTGAAGGTGCCATTGGTGGCTTGGTGCTTTGTTATGTTTACGCGTTCTTATGTGTTTACTTTTTGCCTTTTGAGTCCACTTTGTTCGGTGCATGGGCCATTCGTTTTGGTTGGGTTCCATTGTTCCTGATGGTGACGGTACTAACTGCTTTCAGTATTTTTGGGGACTTGTTTGAGTCACAGTTAAAGCGTTTAGCTGGAGTGAAAGATTCCAGTCATTTATTACCAGGCCATGGGGGAGTATTGGATCGAGTGGATGCATTAATTCCGACTATGCCAATCGCAGCGCTTTTGGCAGGATTGGTGTGATGCCAGTAAAGCAGGTTGCCATCTTAGGTTCAACGGGATCTATTGGCGTCAATACGCTAGATGTTATTCGTGCTCACCCAGATCGTTTTAATGTAGTTGCGCTGACTGCAGCAAAACAAGTGGATTTACTTGCGCAGCAATGTGCAGAATTTAAGCCGGCTATTGCCGTAGTGGCGGATGCAGATGGTGCAGCTCGCTTAAGCAAACTCTTGCTTGAAAAGCAAATTAATACTCAAGTACTTTATGGGCCACAAGCGTTAGTGAGTGCCGTTACTGAATCCAATTGCGATACTGTGATGGCAGCTATTGTGGGTGCGGCAGGATTAGTACCTGCATTGGCTGCAGCAAAAGCGGGCAAAAGAGTGCTGTTGGCTAACAAAGAGGCCTTGGTGATGTCTGGCGATATATTCATGCAGGCCATGAAACAGAGTGGCGGTGAGCTACTCCCTATCGATAGCGAACATAACGCCATCTTTCAATGCTTACCCGCTCAGTTTTCTAAAAATCCTCATCCTGCATTAGGGGTAGAGGAGTTATGGTTGACTGCTTCAGGCGGGCCATTTAGAAATACCCCACTCGATGAGCTCGCAAACATTACTCCCGAGCAAGCTTGCGCGCATCCCAATTGGGTGATGGGTAGAAAAATTTCTGTGGATTCTGCGACGATGATGAACAAAGGTCTTGAGGTTATCGAGGCATTTTGGTTGTTTGGCTTGCCTTTGGAGAAAATTAAAGTATTAATTCATCCGCAAAGCGTAGTGCACTCAATGGTTCGTTATCGCGATGGTTCAGTATTGGCTCAATTAGGTCAGCCAGATATGCGTACCCCTATCGCTTATGGTCTTGCATGGCCAGAGCGCATTCATGCGGGAGTGGCGCCTCTGAGTTTGACGCAACTAGCATCATTAAGTTTTTCTGAGCCCGAACTAGAGCGCTTTCCTTGCCTTTCATTGGCGTTTGCAGCAGCTAAAAAAGGCGGCACTGCGCCGGCAGTGCTTAACGCCGCCAATGAAGTTGCTGTTGCCGCTTTTCTGGATGACGGTTTGCCGTATCTACAAATTCCAATTGTGGTGGAGAAAGTGTTGAGTTCTATCCCCTCGGTTAATGCAGATTCACTGGAATTAATCTTAGACGTGGACGCGCGCGCTCGACACGCTGCGAAAGAAGTGGCAAAGGATATTCTTTGCAGGCATTAATTACTCTTGCTGCATTTTTGCTGACCTTAGGAGTATTAGTCAGCTTTCATGAGTTTGGCCATTTTTTAGCAGCTCGCTGTTGCGGGGTGCGCGTACTCCGCTTCGCAATTGGATTTGGTAAGCCGTTGTTTACTTATCATGCAAAAAATAAAACAGAGTGGGTATTGGCTTCCATCCCATTGGGTGGCTATGTGAAGTTGCTTAATGGTCGGGATTCTCAGCAAGTCATTACGCCAACTGAAGAGTTCCAGTCTTTTGATCGCAAGCCACTTTGGCAACGCTCCATGATCGTGGCTGCAGGTCCATTTGCCAATTTTTTCCTGGCAATCCTCTTTTTTGCCCTAATTTATATATCTGGCGCCCCTCAATTGCCGGCAGTTCTGCAAAGCCCTCCTGAGAATTCTGTTGCAGCCAAGCTCGGGTTGACAGCTGGGGATCGGGTTATTGGATGGCAGGATTTAGGCTCTAGTCAGGATAACGTGCCCCTTTTTGGTGATTTTGAACCTGTTCGTAGTTGGAATGCATTGCGTTGGAGTTTGATGGATGCACTTACTGGGGAAAATGGATTCACTTTGGAGCTTCAAACCCCTGAGGGAGGTAGCTCGGTAAAAACCTTTTATGCCAAAGATTTGCCCAAAATCACCCCCGATAAGGATCCAATGCTGGCTTTGGGAATTCTGCCGTTAGTAACGCCCTTGACCCAGTGGCAGGATCTGAAATTGGGGCCGATGGATGCGCTCATCTTTGCATCTGAGAGGGTGTGGGTCATTACCAAGGTATCTACAAGGCTAATGGCTGGATTATTTACTGGAAATACCTCCTTAAAACAGCTGGGTGGACCAATTAGCATTGCAGATATGGCTGGTAAATCAGCTCAGGTGGGATGGCAGCCATTTTTAGCCTTTTTAGCACTTATGAGTATTAGCATTGGTTTGCTCAATTTGCTGCCTTTTCCGATGCTTGATGGGGGTCAGCTACTGTATGATGCATGGGAGTTGGTTGCCGGTAAGCGGATTTCGACATCAATGCAAGAACAGCTCCAAAAAGTGGGCTTTATTTTGCTGATTTCTATGTCATTGCTGGCCTTGTTTAACGATTTACAACGCTACATTTCGCCTTGAATTCTCTGACACATTCTTTCCGTATTTTTGCTCGTTTCATTGCCCAAATCTTGGTATTTTCTGTGCTCGGATTGAGTTTAGGCGCATCTGCAGCTGATTCTTTTGTGGTGAAAGATATTCGTGTTGAAGGTTTGCAGCGCGTCGAGCCGGGAACGGTATTTAGCTATTTACCCGTTCAAGTAGGTGAAACCTTTACAGAAGAGAAGGGTGCTGAATCTATTAAAGCGCTCTACAGCACTGGGTTTTTTAGGGATGTTCAAATTCAGGCGCAAGGCAATCTTCTGATCGTTATCGTTGAAGAGCGACCAACAATTTCCCGCATTGAATTTACTGGCATGAAAGAGTTCGATCCTGAGCTCGTACGCAAATCTTTAAAAACAGTGGGCGTAGCCGAAGCGCGTTTTTACGATAAAGCGTTGATCGATAAAGCTGAACAAGAATTAAAGCGCCAATACGTTGGTAAAGGTTTGTATGCATCGGAGATCGTTGCTACTGTTACTCCTGTTGAGCGCAATCAAGTGGCCGTTTACTTCAACGTCGATGAAGGGCCTGTAGCGAAAATTCAAGAAATTAACTTCATTGGTAATGAAGTATTTAGCGAAAGCACTTTAAAAAGTGAGATGCAGTTAAAAACTGGTGGATGGTTATCTTGGTACAGTAAAGATAATCTCTATTCCAAGCAAAAACTGACTGCGGACTTGGAAGCTATTCGCTCGTACTATCTTAATCGTGGTTATCTTGAGTTTGTGATTGAGTCTACTCAGGCTTCAATTACGCCAGATAAAAAAGGCATCTATCTCACGATAAGTATTCGCGAGGGTAAGAAATTTACCGTAAAGGATGTTCGTTTGGCTGGAGATACTCTAGGCAAAGAGTCTGAATTAATGCAGTTGGTTCGATTAAAGCCAGGCGATACTTTTTCTTCTGCACGCTTGACTGAGAGTACCAAGGCGATTGCAGAAATCTTGGGCTCCTATGGTTATGCTTTTGCAAACATTAATCCGCAACCTGATATTCGTCGCGATGTAGCAGAGGTGGATATCACATTAGTAGTTGATCCAGGTCGCCGTATTTATGTGCGTCAAGTAGCCATTTCTGGAAATGCTAAAACTCGCGATATGGTTATTCGTCGCGAAATGCGTCAGTTTGAGAGTTCTTGGTTTGATAGTGACAAAGTCGAGCTTTCCAAAAAGCGCCTTGGACGCTTAGGCTACTTTACTGAGACCGATATCACCACGGAAGATGTACCTGGTTCGCCAGATCAAGTGGATGTCAACGTAAAAGTTACAGAAAAACCTACTGGCGCGATTACGCTTGGTGCAGGCTTTTCTTCAACAGAGAAATTGATTTTATCTGCCGGTATCAATCAAGATAACGCCTTCGGTACTGGTACGTCAGTTGGCTTGAATTTCTCCTTGGGTAAGATTAATCAAAGCTTAGCCCTATCCAACTACGACCCTTACTTTACTGAGGATGGCATTAGCCGCTATACCGATATTTTCTATCGATCATCAAAGCCGCTCTATTACGTTGGCGATCCTGATTATCAAATCAAGTCAGTTGGCTCCAACATTAAATTCGGTGTTCCTTACACAGAAGTCGATAGAGTCTTTTTTGGAACTGGAATTGAAGCGTTTCAAATCCAAACCACCATCAACACACCGCAGCCTTACTTAAATTACGCCCAGAGTTACGGTATTGCCGCCCCTGGTTATCCTGCTACCTTGACTACTTACAATGTGCCGCTGACTGTTGGTTGGGCGCGGGACGGACGAGATAGCACGCTTATTCCATCCACTGGTTCATTGGAGCAATTATCAGCAGAGGTTGGTACGCCGGTTGGTAATATGACTTTTTATCGTTTATTTGGACAGTACCAAAAATATCACTCGTTCTCAAAGGGCAATATCTTGTCCTTTAACGGTGAGGTTGGGTACGGAGAGCAGTACGGCAATAATCCCTTCCCGATTACGAAGAACTACTTCGTTGGTGGTATCGGCTCTGTCCGTGGCTACTCGCCAGGATCTTTAGGTCCACAGTATTACAACACGGCAATTGGCTCATATCAGCCAACTGGCGGGCAGTCCAAGATTGTGACTAACGTGGAATACACCTTCCCAGTTCCAGGCTCAGGCGTTGATAAAACACTTCGCTTATTTACCTTTGTTGACGGTGGTAATGCCTTCGGGGAGAATATCAATTTAGTCTTAAATTACTCATACGGAATGGGTTTATCATGGATATCACCGCTAGGTCCGCTGAAATTTAGCTACGGTATTCCTTACAAGCCTTACCCATCCGCCAATGTTCAGCGTTTGCAGTTCCAGGTAGGTACTGCGTTTTAATTGTTTAAGGAAAGTTTTATGAAGCTTCATCAATCTTTTAAATGGATTCAAATTAGCGTAGTTGCTGCAATAGCAACTATTGCAGCTCCTCAGGTTTTTGCTCAAGATGCGGGAACACGTGTTGCAGTTGTGAACTCAGAAAAAGTATTTAACGAGTCTAACTTAGCCAAAGCAATGCAAACACGTTTGCAAAACGAATTTACTAAACGTCAAAATGATTTGCGTGATAGCGCTCAAAAAATTAAGTCTGCTGCCGAGAAGCTTGATCGTGATGCTGCAGTAATGAATGAAGCTGAGCGTGTTCGTCGTCAGCGTGAGTTGGCTGATCAAGATCGCGAATTACAACGCAAGCAACGTGAATTTACCGAAGATTTGAACCAGCGCACTTTTGAAGAGCGCGCGAAGATTGCTGAAAAAGCGAACTTGGTATTAAAGCAAATTGCTGAACAAAGAAAAATTGACCTCATCGTTCAAGAAGCAGCTTATGCCAGCCCTAAGGCTGATGTAACCGATGACGTTATCAAGGCTTTAAATAGCCAGAAATAAGTTTTATGCCGACCGCCATTGAGCTGGCCGAACAGTTTCAAGCAAGCTTGGTGGGCGAAGCTTCCCACACATTTGCTGGCCTCGCTCCTTTGGAGCGAGCGCAGTCGGATCAAATATCCTTTCTTTCCAATCCGCTTTATAGGCAACAGGCTAGTGATAGTGCTGCAGGCGCATTGATTGTTAGTCAGTCTGATTTAGAGTTCTTGCAGGCTAATCCCAGCGCAAATTCTGCTAAGCGGGTCTACTTTGTCTCCAAAAATCCATACGCAACTTTTGCCAGAATGGCTCAGCACTTTGCAAAAGCAAGTAGTCCAGTTCATGCGCCCGGAATTCATCCAAGCGCAGTGATCGATGCTACCGCCATCGTTCCATCCTCTTGTCATATAGGCCCATTTGTGCAAATTGGTGCGGGTGTAAAGCTCGGTGAGCGCGTTGCTATTTTAGGAAACACCAGTATTGCAAAAGATAGTGTGATTGCAGGCGATACGCTGATCTACCCATCCGTTTCCATTTATTACAGCACTCAAATTGGTGAGCGCTGCATTATTCATAGCGGCGCAGTGATCGGCGCAGATGGTTTTGGTTTTGCGCCTGATTTTTCCGCTACTGGTGGTGAGTGGGTCAAGATTCCGCAAACGGGTAGAGTGGTCATTGGTGATGATGTAGAAATTGGCGCTTCGACAACGATTGATCGTGGCGCAATGAGTGACACCAGTATTGGCGCTGGAACGAAAATTGATAACCAAGTGCAAATTGCACATAATGTGGTGATTGGGAGTTGCTGTGTGGTAGCAGGTTGCGCTGCAATTTCTGGCAGTACCAAGATTGGTAATTTCTGCATCATCGGAGGCGCAGCTAACTTTGCAGGTCATCTGACTATTGCTGATAGAACAACGGTTTCTGGAAATACTTCCATTATTCGCTCCATCTCAGAGCCGGGTCAGCATTTCACGGGTGTATATCCATCAATGCTGCATAGTGCTTGGGAGAAAAATGCTGCTATTTTGCGTGGCCTAGATAAAATACGTCAGCGCTTGCGCTTACTGGATAAAAACAAATCTACTGAGTCATAGGGCTCTGTAATCTAAAACCAATATTCACTTCTAAGCAGGTTATTTATGAGCACACCAATCGCAATTGATATCAACAAGATTCTTAAATTACTGCCGCATCGCTATCCATTTCTGCTGGTAGACCGCGTTCTAGAAATTACTCCACGTGAGACGATTACAGCATTAAAAAATGTGACTATGAATGAGCCATTTTTTCAGGGGCATTTCCCCGATTTTCCGGTAATGCCTGGGGTGCTGATCATTGAGGCATTAGCTCAGACGGCCGCTTTACTTACTTTCTCTGAAGAGCGTGCTGAGGATGCGATTTATTATTTCGCCGGTATCGATGGTGCGCGCTTTAAAAAGCCAGTATTGCCTGGTGATCAACTGATTATGACTGCCAAGTTAGAGCGTGGTCGTGCAGGTATTTATAAGTTTGCAGTACAGGCAACTGTTGATGGTGAAATTGCTGCAGAGGCCAACATCACTTGTGCGGTACGTACGAAAGGCGCGTAATGACTCGGATTCATGCATCTGCTGTAGTAGACAGTAAGGCTGAACTAGCTAGTGACGTTGAAATTGGCCCATATTCGGTTATTGGTCCGAACGTCAAAATCGGCGCTGGAACCAAGATTGGTTCTCATACTGTGATTGAGGGCCATACAACCATTGGCAAAGAGAATAATTTTGCACATTTTGCTGCTATTGGTGGCGCCCCACAGGATATGAAGTACCGCGGCGAGCCAACTCAATTATTTATTGGCGATCGCAATACCATCCGCGAATTCACGACGATTCATACAGGTACATCGCAAGATGTCGGCATTACTCGGATTGGTAATGACAACTGGATCATGGCCTATGTTCACATTGCCCATGATTGTCAGGTTGGTAATCACACCATTTTCTCAAGCAATGCACAGATTGCTGGCCATGTTCAGGTTGAGGATTGGGCCATCATGGGTGGCATGTCTGGTGTTCATCAATTTGTTCGCATCGGTCAACACGCCATGTTAGGTGGCGCATCTGCCTTAGTGCAAGATATTCCGCCATTTGTTATTGCTGCTGGTGATAAAGCTTCCCCGCATGGAATTAATGTAGAAGGTCTTAAGCGACGCGGTTTCTCAAGCGAGACGATTTCTGCTTTGCGTCAGGCGTATAAAGTTTTATACAAAGATGGCCTCAGTTTTGAGGATGCCAAAGTAGAGATCCAGAAGATGGTGGTTGCGTCTGCCGCAGATGCTGCTACTGCTGAAAAGCTTGCGCAGTTCCATGATTTTATTGCCGCCTCAACGCGCGGCATTATCCGTTAACGGAATTGCCTTGCCAAAGTTAGCTTGTGTAGCTGGAGAACCCTCTGGTGACTTATTGGCTGCGCCAGTTCTGGGCGCGCTAAATCAAATACCGGATATGGCCGGGCTTGAGGTGTATGGCATTGGCGGTCCACGCATGCAGGCTGAAGGTATGCGCTCTGATTGGCCCATGGAAACTTTGAGTGTGCGTGGTTATGTGGAGGCCATAAAACAGCTTCCAGCGATTCTGAAGTTGCGTAAAGAGCTTATTCAAAATCTCCTTCATGAAGGCCGACCTGATGTCTATCTGGGTGTTGATGCACCTGACTTTAATTTGGGTGTTGAATTAGAGTTACGTAACGCAGGTATTCCGACTTTGCATTTAGTCTCACCCTCAATTTGGGCATGGCGCGCAGGGCGCATTAAGAAGATTTCCCAAGCAGTAGAGCGCATGCTCTGCATCTTCCCCTTTGAAACCGAAATCTATGACAAGGCTGGTGTTGCTTCTACCTATGTAGGACATCCATTGGCTAGTGAGATTCCGCTTGAGCCAAATACCTATCAAGCTAGAGAAAAATTAAGTCAGCATCTAAAAATGTCTGCTGCATCTTTGGATGGATTGGTAGTGGCGGTCTTACCTGGCAGTCGTGGCTCCGAGATTGAACTCATTGCCCCAGTCTTTTTTGAAACCATGCAGCTTCTATCTGAGAGATTAAAAGGTCAGAAGCTCCATTTTTTAATTCCGGTGGCAACCCCGCGATTACGTGAACCCCTTGAGCAACTATTACTCAAGGCTAAGAACATAAATCCAGAGATACAAATTCATTTGCTAGATGGTATGGCTGATGAAGTGCTTGAAGCAGCTGATGTTGTTCTTATTGCTAGCGGCACTGCAACTTTACAAGCAGCTTTATGGAAAAAGCCCATGGTGATTTCTTATAAGGTGCCTTGGTTGACAGCACAGATCATGAAGCGTCAGGGTTACTTACCTTATGTTGGCTTACCAAATATATTGTGCGGCGAGTTTGTTGTTCCCGAGCTGCTTCAGAATGATGCCACCCCTGAGAAGCTCGCTAATGCATTGCAAGAATGGCTAGACCATCCAGCTAAGGTTACTAAACTCAAAGAGCGTTTTGCGCAGATGCATGAAACTCTGCGTCGTCCTACTGGTTTATTGGTTGCGCAAGCAGTAGCACAAACGATTGCTAATCAACGCAAGAACAAAAGCAGCGTATGAACCACATCTGGGTCTGTGGAGTGGATGAGGCGGGGCGTGGCCCACTGGTTGGTGCAGTGGTGGCTGGTGCAGTAGTACTGGACCCCAATAATCCTATTGAGGGTCTGAAAGATTCCAAGAAGTTAACTGCTGCTCGCCGTGAATATCTCTATGAGCAGATCATGGAAAAGGCAAAAGCCTGGGGTGTAGGTGAAGCCAGTCCAGCAGAAATTGATGAGATCAATATTTTGCAGGCCACTATGTTGGCAATGCGTCGTGCTATTGAAGATCTCACTACTCGCTTAGGCACATGGCCTGATAAAGCTTTAATTGATGGTAATCGTTGTCCTGAGTTACCGATTGCTGCAGAAGCAATTATTAAAGGTGATGCTAAAGAGCCCGCAATTTCTGCTGCATCCATAATTGCTAAAGTAACTCGTGACCACCAAATGATGTCACTACATGAACGTCATCCTGAATATGGCTTTGCCCAGCACATGGGTTATCCGACTGAAGCCCATTTTGCGGCACTTCAACAATATGGCGCTTGCGATCAACATCGACGGAGCTTTTCACCGGTGCGTAAAGTGCTTGAGTCAAATACTAAATAAGTTATGAACTTTGATCTGATCACCTCTAAAGAAAATCCGCTGTTTAAGGAGATTCGCAATCTACAAGCCACAGGTGCTAAGGGGCAGAAGGCTAGGTTAGCGAGTGGACAGGCTTTGTTGGAAGGTATTCACCTTGTGCAGACTTGGGTAGGCGATCCTGCCTTAAAAATTCTACTGACTTCAGAGATTGGTTTGAAGAATGTAGAAATCTCCCAAGCCGTCTATGAGCACCTAGAAATTTGTCCTGAGACTAAAGTATTTCAGTTGGATAGTGCACTCTGGGATTTGCTGAGTGACTTAGTCAATGCTCCGCATCTTTCAGGTTTGCTAGATCTTCCTAAATCAACGATTACCCCACCGCAATCCATTGCAACCCTGGAAGGAGATGTGGTGATCTTGGACAGAGTGCAAGATGCAGGCAACGTTGGCTCCATCTTACGCACTGCGGCTGCGGCAGGCTTTACACAAGTGATTGCTTTATCAGGCTGTGCTCATCTATGGTCTACCAAGGTATTGCGTGCTGGTATGGGCGCTCACAAACTACTAGATTTATATGAAGGCTGGTCTAACCAACAAGTGTTGAGTGCAGTCACTGCGCAGCTATTGGCAGCTACGGCAGAGGCCGAGCAGGATCTCTATTCCCTAAAGAAAGAGCTACTCCAACCAGTTGCTTGGGTCATGGGTAGCGAGGGGCAGGGAGTCTCTGACGACCTGCTCGCGCAAGCAAAAGGGATATCAATTCCAATTGATCCGCGAGTCGAATCACTTAATGTCTCCACAGCCGCAGCTATCTGTCTGTTCGAGACCCAGCGGGTAAGGCGCTTTTAAATCCCCGCTTTAAACAATCTAACCCAGAATCGTTCTATCTGACTTAATTGCTTGCAGTACTGTAGTGGCGATCTCTTCAATCGATTTACTGGTGGTGAGTACCCAAGGAATAGACTGCTTTTTCATCATCGCCGTTGCTTCGTTAATCTCATAACGACAGTTTTCTAGCTTGGCGTAATTGCTGCCAGGTCTGCGTTCATTCCGAATCTCTGACAAACGTTCCGCGTCAATCATGAGGCCAAAGATTTTCTGGCGGAAGGGAACTAGATCTTTGGGCAGTTGACCTCTTTCGAAGTCTTCCGGAATGAGGGGATAGTTGGCAGCCTTTAATCCGTATTGCATGGCGAGGTAAAGACTGGTGGGTGTCTTGCCCACCCGGGAGATACCAATCAAGATAACGTCTGCTTCTGCCAAGTTTTGATTGGACTGACCATCATCATGGGCTAAGGAGTAGTTAATAGCCTCAATCCGGTTCTTATAGGCCTCGGTATCCGCATTGTGGTGGAGACGATTCATGGCATGGGTGGATTTCATGCCTAGCGCTTCCTCGAGAGGGGCTACGAAGGTCTGGAACATATCCAGAATCAGACCATTAGCCTTCCCAACAATGGCATTCAACTCAGAGTTCACCAAAGTGGTGAAAACTATCGGCTGCACCCCATATTTACTAGCCGCCTGGTTGATGCTGCTCACAGCATCATGGGCCTTATCTACGCTATCTACAAATGGCACCCTAATGTGCTTAAAAGTAGCCTCAAATTGGGCCAAAATCGACTGGCTGAAGTTCTCGGCGGTAATACCGGTACCGTCAGAGACAATAAAAACAATACGGGTTTCGTTAGACATGGATTTGGCTCAAAAGTCAGGGTCAGCACTACAATAGAATCATATTAAAGCATGCCCTATTGAGGGTGGCCGCTACACCAGTTTCCTTATCCTTAGAGAGTATTTTATGTCCAACCAACAGCAACAAAATAGCAATATGGCCGATGCCTACGTTTTGCCTTTTGAGCAACTTCGCATGACTGATGTCGAATCAGTCGGCGGTAAAAATGCTTCATTAGGGGAGATGATTTCTCAGTTAGCCTCCACTGGAGTGCGCGTGCCAACAGGTTTTGCAACCACCTCATTAGCATTCCGAGATTTTCTAAGGCACAATAATCTCACCGAGCGTATTCAGCAACGTTTAGATGGTTTGAACATTGATGATGTCCGTGCATTGGCGCAAGCTGGCGCAGAAATTCGTAACTGGATCGAAACAGCACCATTCCAACCAAAGCTGGACGAAGAGATTCGTAAAGCATTTGCAGTCTTGGATGACTCTGGTAAAGGCTCATTTGCTGTTCGCTCCTCAGCTACTGCAGAAGACTTGCCAGACGCCTCTTTTGCTGGACAGCAAGAAACTTTCTTGAACGTCGAAGGTATTGATGATGTTCTAAAGAAGATTCGTGAAGTATTCGCTTCGCTGTATAACGACCGCGCTATTTCTTACCGCGTTCACAAGGGCTTTGCCCACGCTGAAGTGGCTTTATCTGCTGGTATTCAGCGCATGGTACGTTCTGACTTAGGTGCTGCTGGCGTGATGTTTACGCTTGATACGGAGTCCGGATTTGAAGATGTAGTGTTTATTACTTCAAGCTATGGCTTAGGCGAAACAGTAGTGCAGGGTGCAGTCAACCCAGACGAATTTTATGTCTTCAAAACTACTTTGGCGCAAGATAAGAAGGCTATTATTCGCCGCTCTTTGGGGTCTAAGTTAATTCAGATGCAATTTGCGCCAGCAGGCTCAGCCGAGAAGGTTGTGACTGTTGATGTCTCTCCAGAAAAGCGTAATCGCTTCTCCTTGGAAGATGCAGACATCACTGAGTTGGCTAAGTATGCAGTGATCATTGAGAAGCACTACGGTCGTCCAATGGATATCGAGTGGGGTAAAGATGGTCAAGATGGCCGTATTTATATTCTTCAGGCTCGTCCTGAGACTGTGAAGAGTCAAGCTGCCGGTCAAGTGGAGATGCGCTACAAGTTAAAAGGTAGCTCCAAGGTATTGGCAAAAGGTCGTGCGATCGGTCAAAAGATTGGTGCAGGTCCTGTCCGGATTATTCGTGATCCAAGCGAGATGGATCGTGTCCAGCCAGGCGATGTCTTGGTAGCCGATATGACTGACCCTAACTGGGAGCCAGTCATGAAGCGCGCTTCTGCAATTGTGACTAATCGCGGCGGTCGTACTTGTCACGCAGCAATTATTGCTCGTGAACTAGGCGTTCCTGCGGTGGTAGGTTGCGGTGATGCGACTGAGCATTTGCAAGACGGCATGATGGTGACCGTTTCTTGTGCCGAGGGTGACGAAGGTCATATCTATGACGGCTTGATCGAAACAGAAGTCACTGAAGTATCTCGCGGTGTATTGCCAGAGATTCCAGTGAAGATCACCATGAATATTGGTAACCCTCAATTAGCATTTGATTTCTGTCAAATTCCGAATGCAGGTGTTGGTTTGGCTCGCCTCGAGTTCATCATTAACAACTATATTGGTGTGCATCCACGTGCGGTATTGGAGTACCCAAATATTGATCCTGATCTCAAGCGTGCTGTAGAGAGTGTTGCTCGTGGCTACGCTAGCCCACGTCAGTTCTATGAAGATAAACTGGTTGAGGGTGTTGCAACGATTGCTGCTGCTTTCTATCCAAAGCCAGTTATCGTTCGCTTATCAGACTTTAAATCCAATGAATACAAGAAGTTGATTGGTGGATCACGTTACGAGCCGGATGAAGAGAATCCGATGTTAGGTTTCCGTGGCGCATCACGTTATGTGTCAGAAGATTTCGGCGAGGCATTTGCTCTTGAGTGCGCAGCAATGAAGCGTGTACGTGAAGACATGGGCCTAGATAACGTAGAAATCATGGTTCCGTTTGTACGTACTATCAATCAGGCTAAGCGTGTGATCGATATGATGGAGAAGTTTGGTCTGAAGCGTGGTGTGAATGGCCTGCGCCTCATCATGATGTGCGAGATTCCATCCAATGCGATTCTGGCCGATCAGTTCCTTGAGTACTTTGATGGTTTCTCAATCGGTTCAAATGATATGACTCAGCTAACCCTAGGCCTGGATCGTGACTCCGGTATGGAATTGCTAGCGATTGACTTTGACGAACGTGATCCAGCGGTAGAGTTCATGATTGCTCGCTCAATTGATGCTTGCCGCAAGCAAAACAAATATGTTGGTATTTGCGGTCAAGGCCCTTCAGATCATCCAGACTTTGCTCGTTGGTTGGTTGAGAAGGGGATTACCTCAATCTCGTTGAATCCAGATAGCGTAGTTGCTACCTGGGAGATGTTGGGTAAGAACTTAAAAGCCTAAACACTATCAGTACACGTAAAAAGCAGAAGGCCTAGATTTTTCTAGGCCTTTTTGTTTGTTGATATATCGTTCACGCCCGAGTTAGGTGACTTTCATTTTTTCTTGGCAACCACTTTCTTTGCAGCAACTTTCTTTACCACCTTCTTTGCAGGAGCAGCCTTGCTTATCCTTGCTCTCTTTAGAGCTCCCGCTTTGGATGGAGGGTGATTGATTGGAACAATCCCCATTTTTTTAGCGGGGGTAGAGATATCACTCGATTTATTAGCGCCGCTCCAGCTTGGTTCGGCTATAGAGTTAAAAGCCTCGCGCAACTTCTCGCCCCATGCCCGATGAATCATTGCGAAATAGGGATTTGCATCATCTAGGGTAACGAGCTTAGTTGCTTTCAGAGAGTTCTTTTCATATACCAACATATCCAAAGGTAGCCCCACTGAAATATTACTTTTCAGAGTGGAGTCCATGGAGATGAGGGCGCACTTAGTCGCCAGGTTGAGAGGCGTATTGAAATTGAGTACTCTGTCCAAGATTGGCTTGCCGTATTTGGATTCACCAATTTGGAAATAGCAAGTCTCTGGAGTAGCTTCAATAAAATTTCCTGCCGAGTAAACATTAAAAAGGCGAGGTTTTTCACCTTTGACTTGGCCGCCAAAAATCATATTGCAGTTAAATTCAAGGCCCGATTTTTCTAGTGCCGCATGATCGCGCTCATAAACTTGTTTAATAGCATTGCCTACAACAACAGCGGCTTCATATGAGTTATTGGCTGTCCAGAGATTCTTACCCTTAAAAAGCTGTCCTTGAAGCAGTATTTCTTTTACAGACTGGGTAATAGCGAGATTACCGGCGCTCATCAGAGTGAAGAAACGATCCCTGTTTTGAAACAAAGTCATTTTTCTAAAGGTGCCAATTTGGTCAACACCTGCATTGGTGCGGGTGTCTGATAAAAATACAAGGCCATCTTTAAGGCAAAGCCCGATGCAATACGTCATACCTAAATCCTCTTCATTATTTCTTGAGATTATCTCTTAAAAGACGGACAGACCTAGGCTAGCTGTTGAATGGAGATATTGGCGCTAAGTTCTTCGCCGCCACCACCAGTGCGAACACCCTTAACGGGGGCTGCAGAATAATAGTCGCGACCAATAGCCAGTCGGATATGACGAGAATCAATCAGGCAGGCATGGGTGATATCAACGCTCGTCCAAATACCTTTTTCAATGTCGCTGCAAAAGTCTATCCAAGCATGGCTAGCAAGGTTTGGAGACTCTTCTGCGAAGAAGTAGCCGCTGACATATCGAGCTGGAATACCTGAAGCACGGCATAGACTCAACATAATGTGGGCATGATCTTGGCAGACGCCAGATTTCATAGCAAAAGATTGTGCAGCAGTTGTTGCAAAGTTAGTCTGTCCTGGTGTGTACACAATCAAACCTTGAACAGCCTCGGCAAGTTTAAGCACTTGATCAACAGAATTTTTCTTTGGCAGGCTATAAGAAAAATATTCCAACATTTTTTCTGTTGGCTCAGTTAAGTTGGTTTGCTGTAAAAGGTAGTAGGGGGATACTGCCCTTGCATCGTCCACAAACTCAAAGGCATCTTGTGTGCGAACTTCGCCCTCCGCCTCTATCATCATCGAGGTATAGGGACTTTCTTGGACGAATACGTTGCATGTGTTTCCGAAAGTATCTATAGAGCTAGACGCTTTAATAGGCGTGCCGATCTTCCACTTATCAATCTGTTGACCTGCTACAGAAGGAGGAGTTAAGCGCAGTTCCTGAATGGAGTAACGCACAGGTGTTTCATAGCGATATTCAGTGCGGTGGCGAATTTTGAGATGCATATTTTTATCGTTTCTTAGGCAACAGCCAACGGTATGAGGTAGGCGCTACTGAACTCGTCAGCCACATGATTGATGCGCTCCAAGAAGCTTTCAATGAATTCCTCTAAACCTTGTTCAAATACCTCATCAATATCAGAGTAATCCAGGCTCGCCTTGAGCTTTCCGAGTAAGCGTTCAATTTCTTTGGATTGCTGATTCTTCATCTCAGAAATCAGGAGAATTAATTCATTGACACAACACACTAAGGAGCGTGGCATCTGCTTGTTGAAAATCAGTAATTGGGCGACTTGTTTGGGGGTTACCTGATCAGAATAGATTTGACGATAAATCTCAAATGCTGATACAGATCGAAGCAGGGCTGCCCAGTGATAGAAGTCAAAGAAGTTACCATCCGGTCCTTCTTCACTCCCTTTATTTGGGCGTAATACTTTGAGTGCTGCCTGGTCTTCGTATTTTGTTTCCAAAATACGAGCAGTATTATCGGCTCGCTCAAGCAGTGTTCCGACGTTAATAAAGTAGAAGGCTTCGTTCTTAAGCATGGTGCCATAAAGCACGCCTCTAAATAGATGGCAGCGGTGCTTTACCCACTCCAGGAGGCGGCTGGGATCTGCTTGATGCCTAGCCTCTAGAATGCGCTGTAACTCAAGCCAAGTAGTATTTTGCGTTTCCCAAACCTCGGAAGTAATCTTGCCGCGAATCACGCGAGCATTTTCACGCGCAGCATACAAGCAGGAAACAATGCTTGATGGATTGCTGGTTTCGTAGATCATGAAATCCAAGACATTCTCGCGATTGACCACATCATATTTGCTCAGGAAAGATTCTTCGAGTTTCGAAATCGTCAATAATTTTTTCCAGCTCTGCTCTAAAAACTCTGCAGGCTGAGGTAGTAGTGATGTTTGATGGTTTACATCGAGCATGCGGGCAGTATTTTCTGCGCGCTCGGTATAACGGGCCATCCAATAAAGACAATCAGCGGTACGACTTAACATGTGTTTCCTTATCCCTCTTACTCTTCCAAGACCCAGGTATCTTTAGTACCACCACCTTGGGAGGAGTTCACTACTAAAGAGCCTTCTTTGAGCGCGACCCTAGTGAGTCCGCCAGGAACCATCTTGATCGTTTTGCCTGAGAGAACGAAGGGCCTTAAATCGATATGTCTTGGCGCAACGCCTGACTCTACAAAAGTAGGACAGGTGGATAGGGCTAATGTTGGTTGAGCAATGTATTTATCTGGATTGGCAATGAGATGCTTTCTAAATTCTTCAATCTCTGCTTTGGTGGAGGCTGGACCAACCAACATGCCATAGCCACCAGCTCCATGGGTCAGTTTCACCACCAGCTTATCTAAGTTGGCTAAGGTGTAAGCTAAATCATCTGTCTTGCGACATTGGAATGTCGGTACGTTATTCAGAATCGGTTTCTCACCCAAGTAAAACTCAATCATCTCGGGGACATAGGGATAAATAGATTTGTCATCGGCAATGCCGGTACCTATTGCATTAGCTAATGTCACATTGCCGGCGCGGTGTGCAGATAAAAGTCCTGCAACACCCAGAGTGGAATCGGAGCGAAATGCTAATGGATCCAAGAAATCATCATCAACACGACGATAGATGACATCTACTCGCTCAGGTCCTTGAGTAGTGCGCATAAAGACTTGTTCATTTTTAACAAATAAGTCCTTACCCTCTACTAGCTCAACACCCATCTGCTGAGCAAGGTAGCTGTGCTCAAAGTAGGCAGAGTTATACATGCCTGGCGTGAGTACTACTACGTTCGGCTTTTTAACATCATCTGGTTTAACGGATTTAAGGCACTCCAGTAAAAGATCAGGGTAGTGCTCTACAGGCGCAATGCGATATTTCTGAAATAGATCCGGAAAGAGACGCATCATCATCTTGCGATCTTCAACCATGTAAGACACGCCAGAAGGAACGCGTAAGTTATCTTCTAGTACATAGAACTCGCCCTCACCAGCTCGAACGATATCAATCCCTGCAATTTGTGCATAGATGTCGCGTGGCACGCTGACATTACGCATCTCAGGACGATATTGGGCATTGTTATAAATCTGTTCAGCAGGAACGATGCCTGCTTTAATAATTTCTTCGTCGTGATACACGTCGTAGATGAAGCGGTTAAGTGCTTTCACGCGCTGACGTAATCCTGCTTCTAGCTGTTCCCATTCTTTTGCGGTAAAGATGCGCGGCACCTGATCAAAAGGAATTGTTCTTTCTGACCCCAAGTCATCTCCATAGACGGCGAAGGTGATGCCCACCCGCCTAAAAATGAGGTCGGCTTCAGCGCGTTTGAGCCCCATGAGGGTGTCACTTTGCTGTTTTAACCAGTTGTGAAAGATTTGGTAGTGGGGACGCGCTTTGCCTGCGGCGTCGAGCATTTCGTCAAAAGGCAATTTCATAGTTACAAAACTAATGCCTTTATAAAAGCGGGAATGAACGATTTGAAGCGGCTTGGTGCTGAATTGCACCATAAAAGTGCATAAATGCTCAGATATTCGCCCTAAGGGCAGTCTACCCTAGATTTTGGGGGGCTATGCGTTTAAATCGCCTCTAGCAATACGACCTTTTTGAACTTCCCATTCCCGTTCTTTGGTGGCCGCGCGTTTGTCATGCTGCTTTTTACCTCTTGCTAAGCCAATTTCGCATTTGACATTGCCTTTAGAGAAATGCAGGTTTAACGGTACTAAGGTGTAGCCCTTTTGCTCTACCTTCCCAATAAGCTTGCGGATCTCAATAGCATTCAGAAGAAGCTTTCTTGTACGGGTGTTATCCGGAAGGATATGGGTAGAGGCTGAGAGTAAAGGGGTGATGTGGCAGCCGATCAAAAATAGCTCCGCCTTGCGAATGACGACATACGCTTCTTTGATGTGCACGCGACCTGCGCGGATGGCTTTTACTTCCCAGCCTTCCAGCACAAGCCCTGCCTCGAAACGTTCCTCGATAAAATAATCGAAGAAGGCTTTTTTGTTATCGACGATACTCATATTTATTTAGCTCTCAAGAACGATTATGGCAGACGTCTACAAGACCGTTTTAATTGGCCAATCAGCCGACCGCATGTACGGCTTAGTGACTGATGTCGCCCGTTACCCTGAGTTCCTGCCTTGGTGTGGTGGGGTAGAAATTTTTGAGCAGACAGAGACCGTGCTTGACGCCAAAATCAACATCCATTTCAAGGGTATTAATCAGTACTTTCACACCCGGAATGTAAATCACCGTCCAGAAACGATTGATATGGTCTTTGTGGATGGCCCGTTTAAGCATTTTTCTGGTCAGTGGAACTTTATCCCCTTGCGAGAGGATGCCTGTAAGGTCGAGTTCAAGCTCCATTGGGAATTTAAGAGCGTCATCCTCGATAAGATCATTGGCCCAGTCTTCGGTCATATCGCTGGTACCTTTGTAGATTGTTTTGTGAAGCGTGCCGAGGACCTCTATGGCTGAGTACTCGCTCGAGCTGATTCTCTGTGACGCCAGACAAGGGGTGCCACAGCTGAGGCCCTTCAAGCTCCTTCTAGATGCTAATGAGCCGGCGACGGTTGGTTTAGCTCTGGTCAAGGCGGGTTTCGCAACTGGCCCAGATGACCCTGTTTTAGCCAGAAAAGGGTGCTTTGGGGTCTTTGGTAAACGCAAGGACTGGGATAGTCCGATTTATGCTGGAGATCGCTTAGAGCTTTATTCCCCGCTGCTAATCGACCCCAAGACTGTCCGGCGTAAAAAGGCCAATCAGAACCAGGATGCCAAATTCCAGGCGGCCGCAGCTAAAAGAAAGGCTAGGAGGCTATAATCTGTTTTTGCGACTAGGGGTTTTGCATGCGACTCATTCAAAAAGCACTCACTTTTGACGATGTGCTCCTCGTACCGGCCTATTCATCGGTACTCCCTCGAGATGCCAGCTTGGCAAGTAAGTTAACTCGAGATATTTCACTCAATACACCATTGGTGTCTGCAGCTATGGATACCGTTACAGAAGGTCGTTTGGCAATTGCTATGGCCAGCGAGGGTGGTATTGGCATCGTTCATAAAAACTTAAAGCCTGCCGAGCAAGCACGTGAAGTAGCTAAGGTAAAGCGTTACGAATCTGGAGTTCTGCGTGATCCGATCACCATCAGCCCAGATGTTACTTTGCGTCAAGTAATTCAGCTTTCTCGTGAACATGGTTTCTCAGGATTCCCGGTTCTCGTAGGTAAAGAAGTTGTCGGAATTATTACGAACCGCGATTTGCGTTTCGAGGAAGATTTAGATGCGCCAGTAAAAACCAAAATGACTCCACGCGAGCGTTTAATTACTGTAAAAGAAGGTTGTTCATTAGAAGAAGCAAAACGTTTAATGAGCCAGCATCGTTTAGAGCGTGTCCTCGTTGTAAACGATCAGTTTGAATTACGCGGCCTGATTACGGTTAAAGATATTCTGAAGGCGACTGAACATCCTAACGCTTGTAAAGACAGTGAAGGCAAGCTGCGTGTTGGTGCTGCGGTAGGTGTTGGTCCTGATAACGATGAGCGTATTGAGTTGTTGGTACGTGCAGGCGTTGATGTCATCGTAGTAGATACGGCTCATGGCCATAGCCAAGGCGTATTAGACCGTGTGAAGTGGGTTAAGAAAAACTATCCTCATGTACAAGTGATTGGTGGCAATATTGCTACTGGTGAAGCTGCTAAGGCATTAGCTGATCATGGTGCTGATGGTGTCAAAGTCGGCATTGGTCCAGGCTCTATTTGCACTACTCGTATTGTCGCTGGTGTTGGTGTTCCGCAAATCACTGCGATTGTGAATGTGGCTTCCGCACTTAAGGGTACAGGCATCCCATTGATTGCTGATGGTGGCGTACGTTACTCTGGCGATGTCGCTAAAGCATTGGCTGCTGGTGCTAGCTCTGTGATGATGGGCGGCATGTTTGCTGGCACTGAAGAAGCTCCGGGCGAAGTGTTCTTATATCAGGGACGTTCATATAAGAGTTATCGTGGCATGGGTTCATTGGGCGCGATGGCCGATGGTTCTGCTGATCGCTATTTCCAAAGTGACATTGTTGCGAATGCAGAGAAGCTTGTTCCTGAAGGTATTGAAGGTCAAGTACCTTACAAGGGCAGCGTACTCGCCATCTTGCATCAGCTTACTGGCGGCATTCGCTCTTCCATGGGATACCTTGGTTGCAAAACCATCGATGAGTTGCATGAAAAAGCCAACTTTGTAGAAATCACCTCAGCCGGCGTGCGTGAGTCGCACGTTCATGATGTGAAGATCACTAAAGAAGCACCTAATTACCATATTGATTAAGACTTAAATAAGATTGCTTCATTCGTGCACGACAAAATACTGATTCTCGACTTTGGTTCACAAGTAACTCAACTGATTGCTCGGCGTGTGCGCGATGGACGCGTGTATTCAGAAATTCATCCCCATGATTGCGATCCAGAGTTTATTCGCAAGTTCATTCAAGATCAGGGTGGCAAAGGCATTATTCTTTCTGGTGGCCCTAGTTCAGTAACTGAAGACGGCAGCCCCCGCGCACCGCAAATCGTTTTTGAGCTCGGCGTTCCGGTTTTGGGAATTTGCTACGGCATGCAAACCATGGCTACTCAATTGGGTGGAGCAGTTGCTTCTGCTGAGTCTTTAGGCAAAGCCCGTGAGTTTGGATATTCTGAGGTGCGTGCGCATGGCCACACCAATTTACTCAAAGGTATTCAGGACTTTTCGACCAGTGAAGGTCATGGCATTCTGAAGGTGTGGATGAGTCATGGTGACTCCGTCACTACATTGCCGCCATCATTTAAGTTAATGGCTTCAACTGAGTCCTGCCCAATTGCTGGCATGGCGGATGAAGAGCGTCGTTTTTATGCATTCCAGTTTCACCCTGAAGTAACCCATACGATTCAGGGTACCGCCATCATCGAGCGCTTTGTGCATGAGATTTGCCATTGCAAGCCTGATTGGGTGATGGGTGACTACATTGCAGAAGCTGTTGAGAATATCCGTCAACAAGTTGGCAATGAGGAAGTCATTCTCGGTCTATCTGGTGGCGTGGATTCTAGTGTTGCTGCAGCCTTAATTCATCGTGCGATTGGTGATCAACTTACCTGCGTATTTGTTGACCATGGCCTACTTCGCTTGAATGAAGGCGATATGGTAATGGAGATGTTTGCACGGAACTTAGGCGTGAAGGTCATCCGTGTCGATGCTAAAGAGAAGTTTATGGGTGAGCTAGCTGGTGTTGCTGATCCAGAAGCTAAGCGCAAAATTATCGGCAAAGAATTCGTAGAAATATTCCAGACTGAATCTGGGAAGATTCAAAATGCCAAGTGGCTTGCTCAAGGAACTATTTACCCAGACGTGATTGAATCTGCTGGCAAGGGTAAGAAGGGTGCTCATACGATTAAGAGTCACCATAATGTTGGCGGCTTGCCTGAAGATATGCATCTGAAATTGCTTGAGCCATTGCGTGAACTCTTCAAAGATGAAGTGCGTGAGCTAGGTGTTGCGTTAGGCTTACCCCGCGAGATGGTATATCGCCATCCATTTCCAGGACCCGGTCTTGGCGTGCGCATCTTGGGCGAGGTCAAAGCAGAGTTTGCTATCTTGCTCCAGCGCGCTGATGCTATCTTTATCGAAGAATTGCGCAATACGATTGATGAAGTCAGTCAAAAGTCTTGGTATGACCTCACTAGCCAGGCATTTGCTGTTTTCTTGCCAGTGAAGTCGGTAGGCGTCATGGGTGATGGCAGAACTTATGAGTATGTTGTTGCTCTGAGGGCGGTACAAACTCAAGACTTTATGACGGCGCATTGGGCTCATCTGCCACATGAATTACTCGGTAAAGTTTCCAATCGCATTATTAATGAAGTCCGCGGTATCAATCGAGTTGTATACGACATCAGCGGAAAACCGCCAGCAACGATCGAGTGGGAATAGGAAATAGGCGATTTAAGCCTATCAACACCCATGCTTGAATTACGAGAAGCTGCACTCGCAATCCTGGCAAGCACTGATGCACAAAATAAAGTTGCTCAGTTGTTCAGTTTGTTTGATGGTTATCAAAATCAACAAATTACTCTCGACCTTGCGCGCAAGATTAATGCCCAAGATCTTTCTCTTCCTGGCCGTCCCTTAAAGCCAGAATTGGTTCTTCCTAAGCTTGTTCCCAAAAGAAGAATGGATACGCCTGAAGGTAGGGCGGGCTTATTGCATTCGCTTGCCCATATTGAATTTAATGCCATGAATCTTGCGCTCGATGCGATCTGGCGCTTTCCTGATATGCCTCAGGAATACTATGAAGATTGGCTCAAGGTTGCCAAAGAGGAGGCTTACCACTTCAGCTTAGTAAATGAGCATCTGCATGCACTTGGATTTACCTATGGCGATTTTCCGGCGCACAATAGCTTGTGGGAAATGGTTGAGAGAACAACCGATTCGGTGATGGCCAGAATGGCACTTGTCCCCAGAACAATGGAGGCTCGGGGGCTTGATGCAGTCCCTTCGATTCGTGATCGCTTTCAGCAAATTAAAGAAGTGCGCGCGGTGGAGATACTAGAGATCATTCTTCATGACGAGATTGGTCATGTACTGATAGGCAATCGTTGGTTTAATTTCTTGTGTAACAAAGAGAATCTTTCTCCAATCACTGCTTATCGAGAATTGGCTGCAAAATATCGAGCACCCGTTCTCAAGCCCCCATTTAATATGGAAGCTCGCAAGCAAGCAGGTTTTACAACGGAAGAGTTAAATCTTCTGGAGGCTTAGTCAATAAGCATGAAGGTATTAAGCCTCATCCCGCCAATGACGCAGCTCAATACGCCGTATCCTTCTACGGCCTATCTCACAGGATTTTTGAGATCGCGTGACATTGATGCTGTACAAGAGGACCTTGCACTAGCTTTAGTCCTTAGTTTTTTTTCGCCAGAGGGTATGTCTGAAATTCATGCTGAGGCGCTTAAGGTGCCTGAAGAGCGGCGTAGTGCCAGCGTCAATTTTTTCTTGGATTATTTTGATGTCTATCAATCTACTATCTCACCAGTCATTCGCTTCTTACAGGGTAGAGATAGCACCTTAAGTCATCGGATTAATGCCCGCGATTTTTTACCTGAAGGGCCACGGTTTGTTGCCCTCGATGAATTTGATGATGAGGAAGTGGCTGATCCCTTGGCTTGGGCCTTTGGTGCTCTTGGCTCACAGGATAGGGCGCGTCATTTAGCAACTCTGTATTTGAATGATTTATCGGATGTATTGCGCGATGCTGTTGATGATCGTTTTGAGTTCGTGCGCTATGCGGAATCGTTAGCTAGCAGTCAGCCTACCTTTACACCTTTGGCTGATGCATTGAAGGCTAGTCCAACACTCATGGATTTGCATTTACAAGATCTTGCCACTAAGGCAATAGAGTGTCATCAGCCAAGCTTAGTACTCCTATCTGTCCCTTTCCCTGGGGCAATGTATGCAGCCTTACGTATAGCTCAGGTAATCAAAGTAACTTACCCAGATATTAAGATTACCTTAGGCGGCGGCTATGTCAACACAGAGTTGCGGGAGTTATCTGATTCTCGGATTTTTGATTATGTTGATTTCATCACCTTAGATTCTGGCGAGAGACCATTGCTCTCCTTGCTTGAGCATCTTAATGGTAAGCGCTCAACTGAGCGGTTGGTTCGCACCTTTATTCGCGACTCAAATGGTCATGTGAAATATCTCAACTGGCAAGAACCCGATATTCCTTTTGAGGAAGTCGGCACTGCTACTTGGGATGGGTTGCCGCTGGACTCGTACCTCTCGCTTCTAGATATGCTCAATCCTATGCATCGTTTGTGGAGCGATGGCCGCTGGAATAAGTTGACCGTTGCCCACGGTTGCTATTGGAAAAAATGTAGCTTCTGCGATGTATCTCTTGACTATATTTCTCGGTATGAGACCGCATCTGCAAACTTACTGGTAGACCGTATAGAGCAAATCGTTGCTGAGACTGGCCAAACTGGATTTCATTTTGTAGATGAAGCAGCACCTCCCAAGGCTCTAAAGGCTTTGGCTGAAGAGCTCATTCGTCGCAAGGTGCTGATTTCTTGGTGGGGCAATATTCGCTTTGAGAAAACCTTTACTTCTGAGTTGGCGGAGCTCTTGGCGAAAAGCGGTTGTATTGCTATGTCGGGTGGTCTTGAGGTAGCGTCTGACCGTTTACTCAATCTCATGAAGAAGGGTGTATCTGTTGAGCAGGTTGCCCAAGTGACTAAAGGTTTTTCGGATGCAGGTATCTTAGTTCATGCCTATTTGATGTATGGCTTTCCTACGCAAACCGTACAAGAAACAGTGGATGCTCTGGAGTATGTCAGGCAGCTGTTTGAGAATGGCTGCATTCAGAGTGGATTCTTTCATCGCTTCACCTGTACTGTTCATTCTCCAGTGGGCCTGAACCCGCAAGAGTATGGAATTGAATTAATCCCATTGCCAGAAACCACCTTTGCTAAGAATGATGTTTTATTTGTTGATCCCACTGGGGTTGATCATGATGCGCTGGGTCGGGGATTAAAAAAAGCTATCTATAACTATATGCATGGCGTAGGCTTTGATATCAAAGCCCAGTCATGGTTTGATGATTTGGGGATGACCATCCCTAAGACAACGGTGCCAAAAAAATTCATAGAGAATGCGCTATACCGGTAAACATTTCTAATTTGGAGGATAGCTTTGAATGGCAACTGACTTCTTGCAAATAAGTACTTTCTGCCGCCTTGGTTTGTTAATGATGCCCCTAGTATTGGCGGCATGTATTTCTTCTCAACCCCTCCCAAGCGGAGTCATAGAGAAGCAGCCTCATCCAACTCCCATAGTGCGACCTCCAAAAGTAGGTCAGGAATGGGTATATCAAGTACGCAATGTATTCAATCAAGCAATAGTTGATATCGTCACCGAAAAAGTAGTTTCGGTAGGGGAGCAAGTTCGAATATCTAGGGTCGGCATCAAAGCAGGCCCATTACCTGATGAGATTCAAACACCTTGGGGTTTTGTCATTCAGGATCCACACTGGAGTCCGCCACAAAAATTCATGACAGCAATTCCTTTGTGGCCAGAGCAATTAACGGTCAATTGGAAAGGTTTTTATAGGTCCAGATATCAGGTTCTAGGTTATCCAGATGGAAATTACTATTGGGGTATAAATCTCAATTCCTATCAATGGGAGCGCATATCTGTCGCTGCTGGCGAATTTTTGACTCTCAGATATCAAAATGAAATCCCTTACTTTGAAAGTCAGGACGTCTTTAGGGTGGCAAATTACCGCGAAGAACAGATTTGGCTTTCCCCGGAAGTGGGGCGCTGGGTAATTCGAAGGAGTTATGGACGTTACATTACGCCAGGCGTTTATTGGGCAAATGCTTACTGGGAAGATTATTTAGAGTGGGAGTTAATTTCTTGGAAGTAGGCAATACGCTTAAAATAGATGGATTGCTATGTATACCGTAAAAGAACTATTTCCTACCCTCCAGGGCGAAGGTACCCACGCTGGCAGAGCGGCAGTATTTTGTCGCTTTGCTGGGTGTAATCTTTGGAGTGGGCGAGAGGAAGATCGCGCTACTGCCGTATGTCAATTTTGCGATACCGATTTTGTCGGTAGTGATGGCTTAGGCGGTGGGAAGTTTGAAACAGCTACCGCGTTGGCAGAGGCGATTGAGTCTTCGTGGCGCAGCACTTCAGCAGGACCTCAACAACGTTACGTAGTCTTCACTGGCGGAGAGCCTCTGCTGCAATTGGATGAGGAATTAATTACAGCACTTCATCAAAAAGGTTTTGAAGTTGCTATAGAAACGAACGGCACAATTAAAGTCCCCAAAGGAATTGATTGGGTTTGCGTTAGCCCTAAGGCCGGCTCCGAGTTAATCGTTCTCCAGGCGGATGAGTTAAAGCTGGTGATTCCGCAAGACAAGCATCAGCCATTAGAGAAGTTGATGGCTCGTTTTGAGGGGATGGATTATCGCAATCGCTTCTTGCAACCCATGGATGGCCCAAATCTGAAAAGTAATACTGAATTAGCGGTAAGCTTGTGTCAAAAACGTCCCTTATGGAGGTTGAGCCTGCAATCCCATAAACTGATTGGGATTCGGTAATTTAGCTAAGCACAATATATTAAATAAGCACCCAATGACTAATAAACAACCTGCTATCTCCATTACGCGTCGTCTTGAGTTTGATTCGGGACATCGAATTCCTAACCATGATGGTCAATGCCGTCATTTGCACGGACATCGCTATGCCATTGAAGTCACACTCACTGGTGAGGTGGCGGATCATCCTGGTAAAGCAGATGATGGAATGGTGCTCGACTTCGGAGATATCAAACGTTTAACAAATCAATACGTTGTTGACCTTTGGGACCATGCATTTTTAGTGGCAAAAGAGGATGAGGGCTTGGTGGCTTTCTTGGCAACGCTGCCCAATCACAAGACAGTCATCATGGAGCATGTACCAACCGTTGAAAATCTTGCTAACGCTGCCTTTGCCATTTTGCAACCAGTATTTAGCAAAGCATTTGGTGGTCGCTTGGAGCTCTCTTCCATCCGTTTGTACGAGACGCCTAATTGTTGGGCCGATGTTCATCCTGCTTAAATGACTCAAGCAGAGCTTGACCTGCAATATATGCGCATGGCAATTGAGCAAGCTCAGTTGGCAGCGCAAGCGGGCGAGGTTCCTGTTGGGGCCGTAATAGTTAAGGATGGTCAAGTTATTTCCAGGGCGTTTAATAAGCCGATTGCTACTCATGATCCTAGTGCGCATGCTGAAATGCTGGCGTTACGAGAAGCTGCTTTGACCGAGCAAAATTACCGCATTCCTGGCAGTACTCTATATGTCACTTTAGAGCCTTGTGCCATGTGTTCCGGTGCAATGCTTCATGCTAGAGTAGAACGGGTGGTTTATGGCGCACCTGATCTAAAGACGGGTGCAGCTGGCGGCGTACTAGATCTATTTTCTTCTAAGCAGATTAATCACCAGACTAGCGTTGAAGGTGGCATCATGAGTGAAGAGTGTGGTCAATTGCTACGTGTTTTTTTTAAGGGGCGACGTTGAAATCTATTCACCTCATTGCTCCCTCTGGAGCAAGTTTAGATAGTAAAAGTCCTCAAGCCGGTATTGACTGGTTGGGGAGTCAGGCTATTGCCGTGCAAAATACAGATTGTGTACATCGAGTATATGAACGCTTCGCTGGTAATGACGAAGAGCGCCTTGCCGAATTAAATGGTATTCCCCAGTTGGAGTCGACCCTAGTCATGGCTATGCGCGGAGGTTATGGTCTTCATCGCTTGCTTCCCGGAATCCAGTGGGACGCAATTGCAAAGTCAGTTCAAAATGGGATTCAGATATGTGGTCATAGCGACTTCACTGTTTTTCAATTGGGCTTATTGGCAAAGACTGGCGCAATTACTTTGGCTGGCCCAATGCTCAATTACGACTTTGGGCGCCTGGGCGATGATGGTGCTCCAGAAGTTCCAGATGCATTTATGTGGCAGCACTTTCAGAATGCTGTTGAGAATCGCAAGCTGGAATGTCGGGTTTCTAGTCCCCAATCCTTTTTGGGTAAAGTAAAAGAGAGTTCGCTAACGGGTTTATTGTGGGGCGGCAATTTAACGGTATTGGCTGGTCTCGTTGCTACTCCATACCTCCCAAATATTGCGCAAACACAGGGCGGCATCTTGTTCCTAGAAGATGTCAATGAGCATCCTTATCGAATTGAGCGCATGCTGATGCAGCTCATGGATGCTGGGATTCTTTCCAATCAGGGCGCCATCTTGCTGGGAGGATTTTCTGCCTATCGTCTATACGATAACGACAAGGGATATTCTCTTGAGCGTGCAATTGACGCAATTCGTAAACGTTTGCCACAAGAAATTCCAATATTGACGGGTCTACCATTTGGTCACCAAGCCAATAAATTAACTCTGCCGGTTGGCGCAAAAGCAAACTTAAATTTCACTACAAGTGGGTTTGAAATCGTAGCGCAATGGTGATCACATAGGAAATCGTTTGAGCCATTCTTTTTTAAAAGGCGCTCTCATTTCAATTGCGCTCATGTTTATAGGGGCAGCAATGGCAACTGAAGAGCCAAAATATTCTGTACTTGAAAAAGAACCTCCTTTTGAAGTCCGACTCTATGCACCAATGATTGTGGCTGAGGTTCAGGTAGAGGGCGATTTAGATGAGGCTTCAAGCCAGGGGTTTCGCTTGATTGCCGGCTATATTTTTGGTCAGAATCAAGTAAATGAAAAAATCGCAATGACTGCGCCAGTGACAGTTGAAGATCAAGCTGTCAAGAACGCAAAGATTGCTATGACTGCACCAGTTGGAATCGAGTCTAAAGCAGGCAAATGGACTGTATCATTTGTGATGCCTGCTGAGTATTCAATGGAATCGATACCTAAGCCGATCAATCCGCTAGTGCAGTTGCGTCAAATTCCAGCAGTAAAAAAAGCGGTGATTAGTTTTACTGGTTTCTATAGCCAGCAAAAAGTCGCAGTGAAAACGCTAGAGCTTGAGCAGTGGATGCAGGTGCGCAACCTGCAAGGTTCAGGAGCTCCTAATTTTGCGCGCTACAACCCGCCATGGACATTGCCATTCATGCGGCGCAATGAGGTCATGATTAATCTGCGTGACTAGTTCTTGGCTTCAAAGCTCTTTAGTAAAAATTGGCCACCACCAGTTATTCCTAAGGCTTTAGTTAGTGTTGGCAGTGCTTGAGCCAAGTGTTTTTCTAGGGTCCATGGTGGATTGATGATGAACATCCCGCTAGCTTGTAAACGACGCTCACCAGGGGCATTTTCAACACGCAATTCTGTGTGTAGCCAAGAGCGCTTATGGGCAGCAGCAATCTTTTTTAGACGATCTGGCAGGGCTATCGATTCTCTCCTTGAGATTACGGGGTACCAAATTGCATAGCAGCCTGTAGCAAAGCGTTGTAAGGCCTCTTCCATAGCAATCTCAAGATAGCGATAGTCTTGCTTGTCTTCGTAAGACGGGTCAATTAAGACTAGGCCGCGACGACTAGGCGGAGGCAATAGGCCCTTGAGTCTGGCAAAGCTATCCTCGGCGTAAATATCAATCTGTTTGGACTGCTTTAATTCACCAATATTGTGGCGAAGAATATCAATCTCTTTGGGATGCAATTCAAATAATTTCAGACGGTCTTGCGGGCGCAATAGACGAGCCAGAATGAAGGGAGAGCCAGGGTACGTAATGAGACTGCCTTCTATATTTTCAACATCAATACATTTCAAATACTCTTGAATACTCTCTGGGATCGGCGCGTTTGCTTGTTTACACGTTTCAAGATATTGATAAAGGCGGAAGATTCCACCATCTGCTTCTTTACTCACTGTGGAAAATCCATCTTGCAGACTGTATATGCCAGCGCCAGCATGGGTATCAACAATCGTTAGCGCGCCAGGCTTTTCTTGCAAATAATCAACCAAATGAATTAGCGTCAGATGCTTCAGAATATCTGCGTGGCTTCCTGCATGAAATGCATGTCGATAGCTAAACATTGTGAATCATTCTGTTTTGTAGGGTACTTGAGTAAATTGCGCTTTGACAAAGAAGACAAGCGTAGAGCCCACAATCGCAATTGATAAGTATTGCAACGGAAGATTCAGTGCTAGATCCATAGTTTGATTGAGGTGAGCATACATTGCCACAACTCCACCAAACGCAATCAGACGTGCCCAAAATTTTTTGGGACCAAGTTGACTTTTAGAAAATTGATTGGCGAGTAGGGCGCCGATCATACCGCACCAAATACCAAATCCAGCGCCGCCTAAAACATCGGTGAGCCAGTGTGCCCCTACTGCATTGCGCGATAGTCCTACCAATGCAGCGAGCACAAACAAAAGGGTAAGCGGAGCCCTTTTATCCCTGTCTGCAGAGAAATAAAAGGCGCTTGCAATTGCAAATGCAGTGAGCGTATGGCCGGATGGGAAGGCTTTATGCAGTAGTACTTCACCGATGCGATAAAAACTTCCATCAGTTAGGACGCCAGCAGGCCTTGGAAGCTTAAAAAAGCCTTTTAAAACAGGGCTCACTAATGCTGCAATTGCACCGGCAAAAATACCGGCAGACAGCATTCTCGGTGCTAGTAATAACAGTGGAAAGGCGATTGCAAAAATACCCCAGCCATTGCCTAAAAAAGTCAGCCAAGCCCAAAGGGTATCTGGTAGTAATTGGGTAAATCGGTTGATGAATAAAAAACTACTACTTTGAAATTCGCCAAAGTAAATGGCACCAGCGAGTGCGAGAGGCGCTAACGGAATAAACCACGCAAACTTAGAAATTGCTTTGTTGCCCATTGGACTTAGTGAGCCTTAGCCTTATCTGCATCTTGTAACTGTTTAATCACTTTATCTAGAACCTGCGGAACGGTGATGGCTTGCATGCACACGTTGTCATGACAAGGTGTCTTACGATGATTGGCGGCACTCACACAAGGCGAGCAGGCTAGGTTTGCAGTAATCGCAATAGAGTTTCCAACCGAGCCATACAGTGCTGGAGTCTCAGGCCCAAAAAGAACTACAGTTCTCAATGGTGTCACTGCTGAAAAGTGTCCAGGACCAGAATCATTGGTCACCATGACATCTGACAGTGTGTAGAGGGGCGGTAATTCAGCGAAACTTACTTGCCCGGCAAAGTTCAGGGCATTTTTAACATTCGCTACAGTACGAACCTTTTCGACATAGGCTAATTCAGCGGGTGATCCAGTAATCAGTATCAAATCATTTGGATATTGCTGGTGAATTGCCTGAATCAATTCAGAAAAACGCTGTTGAGCCCAACGACGCTGTGGGAGTAAGTCACTTGCATTCGGATTAATCAGAATAAGACGTTCTTTGCCTGGTGTGTAATGAATATTCGCTTCTTTGGCCAATTTTTCGATGCGCTCACGAACTTTTTCTAAAGCGCTTGGATCGATGATGGCTTGTTCCAAACGAACTTCAGAGTCTGGAATCTCAATCTTGCTAAAAGGCACTTCTATCTTCTGAGCAAAAGCCGCATGAATTAAAGATATGAAATTTTTTGTAATGTGAATATGCGGGTTGTAATGTACCTTACGAGTTAGCATGAACCCGCGCCATAAACCTTCACCATGAAAGATGTGATAACCCACGCGACGACGTGCGCCACACATACCGGTCAGTAGGGCGGTAAAACGAGAAAACAATTCCAAGTCAATGACAGTATCGATGCGGTGCTTACGCGCAATAATCAAAAAACGCAGGGTATCTTTAATTAGTCCAACCAAGCTTGAAGAGTCAATTGTGAAGATATTCTCTGGCTTCACAGTATTTAGCAGGGTTAAGCTGGCTCGATTGCTTTTAAAGATCAAGAAAAATAATTCAGCCCCACGTGCTTGTGCATTTCGCATGGCCGGGTCAACCAAAATAGCGCTACCCATTTCTGAGAGCTCAATAAATAGTAATTTTTTGGGTGTTTCTGGGCCACGGCTAAATAGGTTTTTTACAGCATCTATCAAGGCGATAAATGGGCTAACGATTGCGCAAAGCGGTACTCCGACCCAGTGATCGATGGCGCGCATTGTGTTGACGCTAATAGTCATGGCTTTACTCTACAGAATTACTTACGTTTTAATAAAAAATAGGCACCGGGCAAAACTGATACAACAGTGATTGCACCGTAGCTAATAGAGGCTAGAACAGTTAATGAGGGATTAACACCCCACAACGCCAAGACTGATGACAGTGTAGCTTCACGCAATCCCCAGCCAGAGATGCTGATTGGCAGCATCAGCAGCAAGCTCAGAGCGGGCAATCCAATCATGAGGCCTTCAATAGGTGCGTCTACCCCATAAGCCTTGAGACAAAACAGCAGAGTCAAAATAGTGAGGAAGTGAATGCCAATTGCTAAGCATGCTTGAGCAATGTTATTGGGCCATGCAAATGCGAGATTGATGCCTGGCATTGCGTTATTCATATTGAAGCGATCTAAAAATTTTTGCAGAAGCTGCTTGCTAGGAGCCCAAGCCAAGATCAGTGCAATTGCTACACCGGCTAATAGCATTACAAACAGGACTGCATAACCTAAATCCTTGCCCCATGCAGCAAGTGTGGCACCGCCTAATATCAAGCCTATTGCACCAAGTAAATTATTACCAGCTAAGCCTAGTAGGCGATCAACTAATACCATCGCAAAACTCAAGCGTAATTTTGGTGTCGCGTGTTCAAGATCTACTGAGTGATGAAGTTCTTCATCTAACTCTTTAGTTTCGGATAAATTGCCGGTGCTAGTTAGATGGGTAGCAGTGATTGCGCGGTAACTGTCACCGCCCAATGTACTTGGTAGACCTTGATTAATTAAGCCGCCTGCAAAATAGAGTCCAATATAGGATCGGATACGGCGTGGAAATCCTACGGCCTGCATAAATAATCCCCAACGATATCCACCGCAAACAAAGGCGCAAGTCATGCTAGCCAGTGCCGCTAAGAACCATAAAGGTTGCATCTGAATATGGGCATCAAAGAGTGAGTGCCAATCAATTCCACTCGTTGCTTTCCAGAGTAGGGCAATGGAGAGCAGAACGCGAATAGTGGGCCAAGCTCGCTTCAGGATGGATTTCCACCCCGATTGGGTTTTAGGGGTTGGCTGGGCTTGTGAACTCATAAGCGTAAGGATAATGCCTTAGGCGCCTAAGGTCTTGAATTTGGGGGTATTACTCCGCGCGGCCAGGGCCTCGCCAATTACTGCAAAGGCTAAAGTCAAATTTCGATAAAACTCGGCCAAACCGCTCAATTTCTAGGCTGTCCAAGGGCTCACAGGCTTCAAAGGCTGATTTATTGCCAACTGGTAAGGAATATTGCATGCCTGACCAGTTAATCAGGAGCACATTTGCCCCTGAAGGCAAATCTCCAAACCAAAGGTCAAACTGATCTTGTCGCTGATCTAAAACAAATACTGGAGTTGGTGATGCGTACCAGGCTGCGCGACTACCCAAGGTCCAGTTTTGAACTGCAATGCCATTGGCTTTGGTGGCTTTCGCTAGCTCAGCTGCTTTTTGGCCCGCCACTTTCCAGCCATATAAGTCAGCAATAGGATTCGATTTGATGGATGCCGAGCTAATGCCGCCGGACAACACATATCCAAAGCCAATGCAACACAGAGCGATTTGGATAAAAAATAAAATACGAATCCAAAACCGATGTTGCGTAGCCCAAGCCCTTGCTAAACCAATTCCGGCAAATGGCGCCAGACAAAACCATGCGGGTGAAGTCCAGTGAGGAAGTCCACCGCCACCAGAAAGGCTGACAAAAATAACAAACGGAATTAAGAAGAATCCGAAGAGTGCAAGCAATGACAGTTTTGTTGCATGCATACAGTCTTTTAAAAATACAAAAGACCCCAAGAGAAAGAGGGGACCAAAGACAAGTATCTGAATACCAATATAAGCACCCAACCTGCGCCAGAGCCATTCGCCGCCGCTGCCATGGGCTAGTTGGTATTTAAAGGAAATCCAATCGTTGGTCCAATTCCAGTAGAGGACGGGGGTGATCAGCAATAAAGCACAGATGACAGCCAACCAAAAACCTACTTTAGTAATCCATGGTTTTCTGGGGGTACTCAGAAATACTAATAACAATGCAATTGCAGTAAAAGCAGCTGTGTACTTGCTTAAGCCTGCTAGACCCAGAAGCATGCCGGTAATAATCCAGTCGCCAATACTAAATTGATCTTTGCTCAACCAACGTAGCGCCATCCACATCAAGCCAAGACTTAAAGGTGCCAATAATGTATCTGGTAGCAAGCCAATCGCCAATATATGCAACATGGGCGCAGCAATAACAATCAAGACTGCCATCAATCCACATAAGTTTGCCGATGGCAATGCACTTGTTAGATAACCTGCGTTACGACCGCGAATAAAGTGGTGTACTTCAACCGTTACTCGATAGACCAAGTAAGAAGAAATAATCCACAGTAGTTCTGGAATTAGACGAATGATGCCCTCTGAGGATGTTAGTGCTACTAGAGGCCACTGAATCCAACCAACCAACGGTGGGTGATCAAAATAGCTCCAGGCGAGATTTTGGGCGTACAAGGCATAGTGCGCCTCATCTACTGAAAACTCGATTGAAAAGCCCAAAGCCAGATGCACGGCCGCGGCAATCAAGATGCAGATTGCAGCCCAGCTGGAAGGTGATTGATGACGCATAAGAGGATTTTAGACTCACAGAGAACATTCTTTGGGACAATTGAAGTATGTTGAAGCAAGTCTCCCTACTTTCAATCATCAGCACAGTCCTATTTTTGACTGGATGCGCTGGACTGAGTGGCGATTCTGTGCAAAACGAGGCTGGGCAAGCGTTTAATGTGGATCAGTTGCCGGCCCAAGATGAGCTACCCAAGTTCTCGGTTGAAACTGCGCGTGATGGTATGCCTCATGGTTGGAATTTCTATCGCATCGCGCCATTTAAAAAGAACACCGTATATCGCCTTGAAAACTATCAAGGTAAAACAGTGCTCAGTGCCAACTCTAAGACATCTGCCTCTGGACTGGCTGTTAAGTTGCGCCCGCGTCAGGCTACAAATTTATTGCTGCAGTGGGAGTGGAAGGCTACTAACCCAATTGTGAATGCTGACAATGCTGATGGGTATGCTGATGATGCACCCCTGCGCATCTTGGTTGCATTTGATGGTAATAAATCAAAACTATCTTTAAAAGAAAAAATGACTTTTGAGATGGCTCATCTTATCAGTGGACAAGAGATGCCTTTTGCAACCCTGATGTATATCTGGTCTGGGAAATCTCCAGTGGATACCATTATTACCAATGCTCATACCTCTCGCATCAAAATGATTGTGGTGGATTCTGGTTGGGATAATTTAGGTCAATGGCATAAGCATCAGCGCGACTTAGCGGCTGACTATAAAAGGGCTTATGGAGAAGCGCCAGGGGAGGTGATTGGTATTGCCTTGCTCACCGATACGGACAACACCAAGTCAGAGGTGCGTGCTTTTTATGGTGATATTGAATTGATTCGAAAGAATCAGAAATAAATAGAGCGTTAAAAATATTGACTGTTTATTAGCGGGCAGGGCGCCATCGTTTTAGCAGCAGTGCATTGCTGAGCACGCAAAAGCTTGACAGGGCCATAGCGCTGCCAGCCAGCATCGGCGAGAGATAGCCTAGAGCGGCCAAAGGGATGCCTGTGGTATTGAAGATAAACGCCCAAAATAAATTTTGCTCAATCTTTTTCCATGTCCGCTTGGAGATATCAATCGCATTTGCCACTAAGGTTGGGTCACCTCGCATTAAAGTGATCCCAGCTGCTTGCATGGCTACATCGGTGCCCGTGGACATTGCCAACCCCACATCTGCAGTTGCTAGAGCAGGTGCATCGTTCACACCATCGCCAACCATGGCCACAAATTGACGTTGCCCATCTTTTGATTGGAGCTTGCGAATCACCGCTGCTTTATCGCTCGGCATCACTTGTGCAAATACTTCTTCAATGCCAATCGATTTTGCAACACGATTTGCTGCGGCGATATTGTCACCAGACAGCATAACTGTGTGAATATGTAGAGCACACAACGATGAGATAGCTTCTTTAGCATTGTCTTTGAGTTCATCACCAAAAGTGATGAGTGCGATCGGTAATGATGCGGTTGATTGGTTATTCATCAACACGGAAACAGTTTGCCCCGCATCAAAACAAACTTGTGCATTTTCTAGAATTGCATGGTGATGGGGTCCATCCTCTAAGGACGCAATGCTTTGTAGGGCAAGGCTCTGACCAATCCAATTGCCGCCACTCGGTTGACCGCTAATGCCAATGCCAGGCAGAGCCTTGCTCTCTGTTGGGGTAATGGGACTTAGACCTCGTTGCTTAGCAGAATCTAAAAGCGCCTTTGCAAGAGGGTGCTCGCTGCCAAGTTGCAGGCCTGCCGCAGTTGCCAGGATGTCATCCTTACTAAATGCGCTCGAAAACGGAATGATCTCTAGCAATCTTGGTTTGCCAACAGTCAACGTACCAGTTTTATCAAAGGCAACGACATTTAAGCGATGCGCTAACTCTAAAACTTGTGGGTCTTTAATTAAAATACCGAAGCGTGCTGCAACGCCAGTACCCGCCATGATGGCTGCTGGGGTTGCAAGACCTAAAGCGCAAGGGCATGCAATCACGAGAACAGAGACTGCTCGCAAAATAGCTATTGATGCTGAGTCTAAATAAAACCAATTTACCAATCCAGTGATGAGTGCAATCCCAATCACGCTGGGAACAAAAATGGCGCTGACTTGATCTACCAATTTTTGTATAGGCGCTTTTTGAGTTTGCGCATCCTCCACCATGGAGATGATTTTTGATAGAACGCTTTCAACCCCGACTGCTTGGGCTTCAATAACCAATAGGCTCTCACCATTGAGAGAGCCGCCGATGACTTTTTCGCCGACGTGCTTTTTAATAGGAGCACTTTCTCCTGTGAGAAGTGATTCATCGATATGACTATTGCCAAGCAAAATAATTCCGTCTACAGGAATGCGTTCCCCAGGTAGCACCAAGATACGATCTTTTGGGAATACTTGATCTAATGGAAGATCACGAAATTGATCTAGCGGAGAGCTCTCGGTAATGACAATGCTCCGGTCGATGACTTTGGCATGTTCTGGCCAAAGCTTTTGCAAAGCACGTATCGCTTCACTAGTTTGTTGCTTCGCTCTAGCTTCTAACCATTTGCCAAGTATGACCATGCAAATGATGACCGCGGATCCCTCAAAGTACAGTTCATGCACTGCATGTGCAGAGCTTGCCATTTGGTAAACGCTTAAACCATATGCGGCACTTGTACCCAAGGCTACTAGCAAATCCATATTGCCAACACCTGACATTAAGGATTTAAAGCCTGCTTTGTAAAAGCGCCAGCCCAAAAAGAATTGAACTGGGGTTGCAAGTAATAACTGCCATTTGGGGGCGAGGGCCCAATGAATACCAAAAGGCATTAGGAGCATGGGCAAAAAGAGCGGAGCGGAAAGACCAAAACCCAGAATGACTCGGCCCAAACCGTCACTTCCCCAGAATAATTTAGAGGGCGCTAATTCAGGGATTTGATGAGGGGTGCTGAGTTGGGCTGTGTAGCCTGTTTTCTGAACTAGAGCGATGACCTCACCAAGAGAGGTCTCGGAATTTACCTTGAGGCGTACTTTGGCCTGTTCAGTCGCCAAATTCACGCTAGCTGCTTCCACTCCCGGGATCTTATCTAAGGCCTTTTCAACCCTGCCAACACAGGAGGCACAGGTCATTCCGCCGATGTCTAGCGTAAATAGCTGTGTATTGCTGTCTTTTTGGGGGGTCATATAGAAGATAATCTACTGCATCAAAGCCATATTGAGAACAAAAGGCCTTTATGTTGAGTTTAAAAGTATCCGGTATGACCTGTGGCGGCTGTATTAATGCCGTAACAAGAGCGATCCAAACCCAGGATCCGGCAGCCATCGTTCAGGTGGATTTAGCAACGCAAATAGTTACCCTCCAAACGTCCCTTAGCGCAGACGAGGCTGGTCAATTGATCGCGGATGCTGGGTTTCCCGTATCTAATTAAGCTAAAACATAGTGGTGGTAAGCAATTTTTTGCTGGCGCGGTTAATCTACCTACCATTCATAAATATTACATATCCTAGGAGAAGGTAGTGTCAGTAACTGTAGAAGCTGTTCAGGGCGCACTTAAGAACTTAATTGATCCGAATACAAAGATTGATTTTGTTACTGCTAAAAACGTTAAAAATCTCCGTGTAGAAGATGGCGATATTTCTTTGGATATCGTGTTGGGCTATCCTGCAAAAAGTCAGTTTGATTCGATGCGTAAATCAGTGATCAATGCCTTGCGTGAGTTACCAGGCGTAAAAAATGTCAGTATCAATATCTCCAGTCAGATTGTGGCGCATGCAGTTCAGCGTGGCGTGAAGCTGTTGCCAGGTGTAAAAAATATTATTGCAGTAGCGAGTGGCAAGGGCGGGGTTGGCAAGTCCACAACAGCAGTGAACTTAGCGCTAGCTCTTGCTGCAGAAGGTGCTCAAGTTGGTATTTTGGATGCAGACATTTACGGACCGAGTCAGCCAATGATGTTGGGTATTACTGGTAGACCAGACTCTATTGAAGAAAATACGATTGAGCCGATGGAAGCATATGGCTTACAGGCTAGCTCAATCGGTTTCTTGATTGATGATGATGCGCCAATGGTTTGGCGTGGCCCGATGGTGACTTCAGCGCTCGAGCAGTTGCTCCGTCAAACTCGATGGCGTGATTTGGATTATTTAATAGTGGATATGCCGCCCGGTACAGGTGATATTCAGCTGACGTTGGCACAAAAGGTTCCCGTTACAGGATCTGTCATCGTCACCACGCCTCAGGATATTGCTTTGCTTGATGCTCGTAAAGGTTTGAAGATGTTTGAGAAGGTAGGCGTGCCTATTATTGGCATTATTGAAAACATGAGTACTTACGTTTGTACAAAGTGCGGACACGAAGAGCATGTATTTGGCACTGGCGGTGGACAGAAAATGTGTCAAGAGTATGGGGTCGATTTCCTGGGATCTTTGCCTTTGAATCTTTCAATTCGTGAGCAGGCTGATGCAGGGCGCCCAACTGTCGTTGCAGACCCTGATGGTGCAATTAGTGCTATCTATAAAGGTATTGCTAGACAGGTTGCTATCCGTGTTGCTACTCTATCTAAAGATATGAGCAGTAAATTTCCGAGCATTGTGGTTCAGAACACTTAAGGCCCTGAATATTTATGCGCTTTGCTGTACTAATGCGTAAGCAAAATATGGATAACCCATGGGTTTCATACCGTTGGGTCCCTCAGGAAGTGTTGCCTGATTTTGGGGAATTTAATAGCAATCAACGTAACTCCATCTCTGGTCAGTTCCTTGGACGAGATGATGATGGCGAATCTTGGTTATTCACGGGGTATGAGTTAGACCTTTTTCCTGATGAAGCTGAGGGCTACTACCTGAATGTTTCTGCTACTGCTCCGAGTTGGTTTGTGATGTGGCGATTAGAAGAGGATATCGAGCGCTACGTAGATGAAGAATCAATTACTTTGGCAAAATCTGAATCATCATTTGCAGTACCACATCGGATTTGTGTCAGCTATAACGAAGCAGCACGATTACTAGATGGAGGCGAGTCAGTTGATTTGGTGCCGATGAGCGAGCAGCATGTGTCTTGGTTGCAAGAGTATGTCAACGATAAATACCATCCAGAGCCAAAAAAACGCCATAAGCCAGCATCATTCAAGGGTGCTCAACGCACTGCGGAGGAATAATGGCTGATGGATTTCTCGGTCGTTGGTCTAGGCGTAAAGCAGGAGTGGAGGCTGATGCTTTAGAAAAGAAGGTGGATACACCTAAGGAGCTTGCTCCAGCTCCCTCGATTGAGAAAGCTGTAGAAGAGGCTCCGCCACCGCCAACCTTAGATGATGTCGCGAAGATCGATCGCTTTGACCCCGATTTCTCTGCTTTTATGAAGCCGGATGTAGATCCAACAGTACAGCAAGCGGCTTTAAAGAAAATGTTTACCGATCCGCACTTCAACATCATGGATGGTTTGGATATCTATATTGACGATTACAGCAAACCAGACCCTTTGCCTCCTGGCATGCTCGAGAGAATGGTTCAAAGTGATATGTTGAATCTTTTCAAAAAGACTCCAGAAGAGGCACCTTCAGATATTCAGGAAACTGAAATTCAAGCGTCTAAGCCTGAGCTGGAGACTGATACATTAGAGTTACAGAAGCAAATTGATTTAACATCCTCACAGCAAATACCCTCCGCTCCATTGGATAAAGTTTCCGATGAGCCATCAATTGAGTCTGAACCAAAAAAAACCTAAGAAGATAGCGCATGAGTCAAAAATTAGTCTGCAACTGTAATAGCACCATGCCCTTGGATGCAAAAGCACTTGGCGTGCCGATGCACACTGCTTTGTGTAGACAAGAGGTCGGATCATTTTTGAAAGCTTTGGATGGCTCGGATTCGGTGGTGGTGGCCTGCACCCAAGAGGCTGCACTTTTTGGTGAGTTAGCCGATCAAGCAGAGAAGCCTTTAGTTGCTCCACTGCGTTTCGTCAATATTCGTGAAGTTGCTGGTTGGACTCAGGAAGCAAAAACGTCTAGCCCTAAGATTGCAGCGCTCCTAGCTTTAGCTGATATGCCAGAAGCAGAACCTGTTCCAGTGGTGAATTATGAAAGCCAGGGTAGATTACTCATTATTGGCGCTGGCTCTCAAGCCATTCCATGGGCCGAGAAATTAGCCAGCTCCTTAGATGTCTCCGTGTTATGTACTGAGGCTGGTGATTTGCCGTTAAATAGAAGCTATCCTATCTATACCGGTGATGTGACTAAGTTAGATGGTTATCTTGGTAAATTTTCAGTTGATTGGGATTTACAAAATCCGATTGATCCTGAGATGTGTACACGCTGCGGCGCTTGCGTTGAGGTTTGTCCCGAAGGCGCCATTGATCTCTCTTTCCAGATTGACTTAGATAAGTGCAAATCCCATCGCGCTTGTGTAACCGCCTGCGCAAGTATTGGTGCAATTTCTTTTGATCGAAAAGAGCGCAAGCGTAATTCTGAGTTTGATCTGATTTTGGATTTACGTGTTGATCCAAAAATGCGCATGAGCCAAACACCCCAAGGCTATTTCTCTCCTGGTAACAATCCCCTTGATCATGCATTGGCAGTCAATCAATTGACTGAGATGGTAGGTGAGTTTGAGAAGCCCAAATACTTTACCTATAACGAAAAGATTTGTGCGCATGGTCGTAATGGCAAAGTAGGTTGTAGTGCATGTATTGATGTTTGCTCAACCGGCGCTATTGGATCCATATTTAAAAATGGTCAAGGTTCTGTAGAAGTTAATCCAAATCTGTGCATGGGTTGTGGAGCTTGTGCTACCTCCTGTCCTTCGGGTGCAATGAGCTACAACTATCCGAGTGTTGCTCACCAGGGTAAAGAATTAAAAACAGTAGCGAATGTATTTACAGCTGAGGCTAAAAAGCTCAACCAGGCAATGGCTCCTAGTTTGCTGCTGCACTCTTTAAAAGCTGGCACGCAAATGATTGATGGCTTGGGTAGATCAGCGCATATCCTGCCAAAACAGTTTGAAGGCCTTCCTGCGTTTGTCATTCCTTATGGTATTGAGCATATTGCTTCAACTGGTTTGGACTTATGGCTTGGCGCCATCTCGTATGGTTTTGCAGAAGTTATTTTGTTGTTAAGCGGTGATGAAGATCCTGCATACCGCGCAACTCTCGAAGAGCAGGCAGAGTTAGCAAATAGCATTCTGAAGGCATATGGATTTGACGAACGTATTCAGTTGATATTGGCAAGCTCTACTGATGACTTATTAACGGTATCGAAAGCAATGGGAGCATTGCGTCAACGTGGTTCACTGAATTCAATTTGCACTCCTGCCACGATTGGCCTGTCCAATCAAAAGCGTGAAACATTGGAAGCGGTTTTAGAGCATTTGCAAAAGCAAGCCAAAACACCTTTGCCAGAAGCAGGTGTGGCGCTGCCTAAGTCCTCATTATTGGGCGGACTGACGATCAACAAAGATGCTTGCACCTTGTGCATGTCTTGTGTGAGCAGCTGTCCTGAGGGCGCGCTTTTAGATAACCCCGATGAGCCCATACTTTCCTTTATTGAGAAACAGTGCGTTCAATGTGGAATTTGTGCACAAACATGTCCAGAGCATGCGTTAACTCTTGCCCCACGTTTGCAGACAGTAGAGCAGCGTAAGCAACGAGTGACGCTGAATGAAACCCAAGCTTTTCATTGCATCAGTTGCGGCAAGGCTTTTGGAACACTCAAAATGGTTGATCTGATGTTGACGAAATTGGGTGCGCACGGCGCTTTTGCTGGCGCAGCAATGGATCGGTTAAAGATGTGTGGTGATTGTCGAGTAGTAGATATGGTGAAAAAAGAACATGAGTGAATCAGCAAAAGAAGCGGCTAAAGAAAATTTGACGGCAGAGGTAGGGGATGTTGGTTTGCCAGAGGATTTGGCAAGAGCAGATTTATATGGCCTGATTTCGCGCTTGTTTCAGTTGCCGCCAGACCAGGAACTCTTAGATCAAATTGCGGCTACGGCTGAGCAACATGACGCCGCTGACGAGGCCCCTTTGGCAAAAGTCTGGATGGATGTGGTGGAGGTTGCCAAAAATAACCCCGCTAAGGCTTGGCATGATGAGTTTGATTTGAATTTCATCAGCATCGGTAAACCTAACGTAGTGCTCAATGGTTCTTTCTATATGGCGGGCCATCTCAATGAAAAGCCTTTGGTCAATATTCGCAGGGCTTTGCAAGAGTTCGGGCTCGAAGCCGCTGAAGAGATTACTGAAACGGAAGACCATATCTCAGCGCTTTGCGAGGTGATGCGCTACCTCATTGCCGGGGATGATGTTGAAATTTCAAACCTTACTAATCAAAGGGTTTTTTTCAATGAGCATATTCGTCCTTGGTACGACGAATTGTGCGATGCAATAGAAGGTATCCCAGAGATGCATTTGTACCACCCAGTTGCCGCTCTAACGAGGGAATTCCTGGATATCGAGGGACAAGGCTTTGACATGATTTGATGTTGCGCTGCATCAAAGGGAAAGTCCTAGCACTCCTTTGTGAATCAAATATGTCAAAAATGCAATTACCAATTACACTTGAGCGAAATCAAGAAAAATTACATAGGAGCATGCCATGAGCACTAAATCCAAAGTTGCTTTAAGCGAAGAAAACAAGCCGTCCCGTCGCAAGTTTTTTGTAGGCGCAGGTGCCGCAGTCGGTGCTGTTGCGGTTGCGTCACAAACTTCGATTGGTAAAGCGGTTATTCAAGAAATTGGCAGCACAGTTAAGCCAAATCATGATGGGCAGCAAATTACTGCGCACATGCGTAAGTATTACGAAACTACAAAGCTGTAAGCATTAGATCTTGTTGGTTATTCAATAAATAAAAAAACTTTCTCAGGGACACCATATGAGTCTGACTCGTAAATCAAATACCCCACAAAGCAGCCGCTCTTCATCTCATCTGATAGGTAGCCTATCTCGTGGCTTGAAGGCAGCAGTTCCAACAATGGACCGTCGAACTTTCTTAAAGCGTTCAGGCGTTGGAGTTGGAGCCGGTATCGCTGCTAGCCAATTGACCATGGTACAAAAAGCGGTTGCTGAACCTAGCAAAGCAATGCTGGATGGCAAGGGCAAGATTGAAGTTAAGCGAACCATTTGTACTCACTGTTCAGTAGGCTGCGCCACAGACGCTACTGTTGAGAATGGTGTGTGGGTTCGTCAGGACTCTGTATTTGATTCACCAATCAATATGGGTGCGTATTGTGCAAAAGGCGCTTCATTGCGTGAGCACGGTCACGGCGACTATCGTTTACGTTACCCAATGAAGTTGGTTGACGGAAAGTATCAGCGTATTTCTTGGGATCAAGCACTCACTGAAATTACAGCGCAGATGAAGAGCATCCGTGAGAAATATTCTCCAGATGCAATGTTCTTTATTGGATCTTCTAAGCACAACAACGAACAGGCCTACTTACTCCGTAAGTGGGTCTCTTTCTTTGGCACAAACAATACAGACCATCAGGCTCGTATTTGTCACTCCACAACAGTTGCTGGTGTTGCAAACACCTGGGGCTATGGTGCGATGACTAACAGCTACAACGACATGATGAACTCGAAGGCTGCGTTGTACATTGGCTCCAATGCAGCTGAGGCTCACCCAGTTTCTATGTTGAGCTTGTTGCACGCTAAGGAGAATGGCTGCAAAGTGATCGTGGTTGATCCTCGTTACACCCGTACAGCAGCAAAGTCAGATCAATACATCCGCATTCGCTCTGGTACAGATATCCCATTCTTGTTCGGACTTCTGTATCACATCTTTAAAAATGGCTGGGAAGATAAGAAGTACATCAATGACCGCGTTTACGGCATGGAAGAAATTCGTAAAGAGGTTATGGAGAAGTGGACTCCTGCGGCTGTTGAAGAGGCTTGTGGCGTTCCGGAAGCGCAAATGTACAAAGCTGCAGAGACCATGGCTAAGAACCGTCCAAGCACTGTTGTTTGGTGTATGGGTCAAACACAGCACACCATTGGTAACTCCATGGTTCGCGCATCTTGCATCTTGCAGTTGGCATTAGGTAACGTTGGTAAATCTGGTGGCGGTACCAATATTTTCCGCGGTCACGATAACGTTCAAGGTGCAACTGACGTAGGTCCTAACCCAGACTCATTGCCTGGCTACTATGGCTTGGCTGCTGGTTCATGGAAACACTACGCAACCGTTTGGGGTGTTGACTACGAATGGATCAAGGGTCGCTATGCACCGGACATGATGGAGAAATCTGGTACTACCGTTTCTCGTTGGGTTGATGCTGTTCTTGAGAAGAACGACATGATCGATCAGCAGACAAACGTGAAGGGCTTGTTCTTCTGGGGTCATGCGCCTAACTCACAAACTCGCGGCTTGGATATGAAGCGCGCGATGAATAAGTTGGATTTGTTGGTAGTTGTTGATCCATACCCAAGTGCTACTGCAGCAATGGCAGCAATGCCTGCAGCCGAAGGTGATGTTGTTAATAAAAACCGTAATGTGTACTTATTACCAGCGACGACACAGTTTGAAACTTGCGGAACTGCGACAGCATCCAATCGTTCTTTACAGTGGCGCGAGAAGGTTATCGATCCATTGTTTGAGTCAGTACCTGACCACGTGATCATGCAAGCTTTTGCTGATCGCCTTGGCTTTGGTCAAGAGTTGTCTAAGAACTATAAAATTCTCAATTCCAAATTTGCCGGTAAGCAATGGAAAGAGCCGCAAATCGAAGATATCTTGCGTGAGATCAATCGTTCCGTTTGGACTATTGGTTACACAGGCCAGACTCCTGAGCGCCTCAAGGCCCATATGAGAATGGTTGCAACATTCGATCCTAAGACTCTGAAGTCTCGTGGCGGTGTAGATCCAGTTACTGGCTACGACACTACAGGTGATTACTATGGTTTGCCTTGGCCTTGCTACGGAACTGCTGCGATCAAACACCCAGGCTCACCAAATCTTTATGACACCAGTAAGAGTGTGATGGAAGGTGGCGGTAACTTCCGCGCCAACTTCGGTGTTGAGCGTGAAGGTGTGAGTTTGTTAGCTGCCGATGGTTCTTATTCAAAGGGCTCAGCTATTACAACTGGTTACCCAGAGTTTGATCACGTATTGGTGAAGAAGTTAGGTTGGTGGGATCAGTTAACTGAAGATGAGAAGAAGCTTGCTGAAGGTAAGAACTGGAAGACTGACTTGTCTGGCGGTATACAGCGAGTAGTCATGAAAAACGGCTGCCATCCATTTGGTAACGCTAAAGCGCGTGCAGTGGTTTGGAACTTCCCAGATCCAGTTCCAATTCACCGTGAAGCGCTCTACAGTACCAATGCGCCAATGATGCGCAAGTATCCGACTTCTGCAGATAAGAAGAATTTCTGGCGCTTGCCAACACTCTATAAGACTGTTCAAGATCAAAACTTGAATGAGAAGTTATATGAGAAGTTCCCAATCATTCTGACCTCTGGTCGTTTGGTTGAGTACGAGGGCGGTGGTGATGAGACTCGTTCGAACCCATGGTTGGCTGAACTTCAGCAAGAAAACTTTGTGGAGATCAATCCTAAAGCTGCAGCTGATCGCGGTATTAAGAATTGGGATTACGTTTGGGTGAAGTCTCCAACTGGAGCAAGAATCAAAGTGCGCGCCTTAGTAACGCAGCGTGTTGACCAGGGAACTGCTTTCATACCGTTCCACTTCGCTGGATGGTGGCAAGGTAATGACTTGCGCAAGTTCTATCCGGAAGGTGCTGCGCCTGTTGTATTGGGTGAGGCGGTCAACACTGCAACTACCTATGGTTACGACCAGGTGACGATGATGCAAGAGACCAAAACCACTATGTGCCAAATCGAAAAATTTGCCTAAGTCAAAAAATAAAGTCAGGAGAACACAATGGCAAGAATGAAATTTATTTGCGACACAGAACGATGCATTGAGTGCAACGGTTGTGTCACTGCTTGTAAGAACGATAACGAAGTACCTTGGGGTGTTAATCGTCGTCGTGTTGTTACCGTAAATGACGGCATCATCGGACAAGAAAAATCTATCTCAGTGGCTTGTATGCACTGTAGCGATGCTCCTTGTATGGCAGTTTGTCCGGTAGATTGTTTCTACCGTACTGATGAAGGTGTTGTGCTGCACGATAAAGATATTTGTATCGGTTGCGGTTACTGCTCTTTTGCTTGCCCATTTGGTGCACCACAATTCTTGAGCAAGGGCGCCTTCGGTACCCGCAGCAAGATGGATAAGTGCACATTCTGTAGTGGCGGCCCAGAAGAGAACGGCAGTGTTGCAGAGTTTGAGAAGTATGGACGCAATCGCTTGGCAGAAGGTAAGTTGCCACTCTGTGCTGAGATGTGTTCTACCAAGGCATTGATCGGTGGCGACAGCGACATTATTTCTGGCATCTTCAATAATCGTGTTGCTATTCGTGAGAAGAATGGCAAGTACGCAGGATCTAAAGCGTTTGGTTGGACTACTGCCTACGGTGGCCCAGATACGCCAGCGCCAACACCAACACCTGCTGCAAAAATTCCAGGAGCTAAATAATGAAAGTTAATTTCAAAACTCTCGGTTTATGTTTTGCAGCAGCAACGTTGTTGGCTGCTTGTTCTGAACCGCCAGAAATTGCTGCTAAGGCTGCTAAACGTCCAGACGTAGCTCCTTACATGGGTGCTAATAATGGCTTTATGACTAAGAATTGGACGCCAGGCAATCAGGCTAGTTGGACAGAGTCTATTGACAAGCGCACCCAAGGTCAAAACGAATACAGTCGCGTTAAGTGATCAACTAAATAACAATAAATAAAACGAAAACGTTTAAGGACATGTGTATGAAACGATCATTTTCAAAAGTTCTACGCGCTTTAGTGGTGACCGCAGGTTTGTCGCTAACTTTGGCAAGCGGGATGAGTTTTGCAGAGCGCGCACCAATGGCGCCGCTACCATCTCCTAGCGGAGTAGATATTCCGCCCTCATCGGTGCCGGTAAATCCGAATGCGTTGGCTAATGGAACCCAAGCGCAGTCTCAGCCAGCGAACCCTTCCATTTTTACCTCTGCTAATAGCGATCCTTACAACTACGTCAGTATTCCAGACAAAGAGGCTAGTGTTTTGATTCAGCGCTCTGGTCAACAGTGGCGCGTGATTCGTAACGGCGTCATCACTGTATATGGAGGTTGGTTGCTAGCACTGGCATTTTTTGGTGTAGTTGCAATGTATACGATTAAAGGTTCAATCAAGCTGCATGAACCAATGTCAGGCGTCAAGATCAAGCGCTTCAGTGCTTTCGATCGTTTGGTCCATTGGTTAATGGCATTTAGCTTCTTAGCCTTGGCATTTACAGGCCTATTGATTCTGTACGGCAAGTATTTTGCAATGCCGATCATGGGCGGTGTGGCTTATGGCGCATTCCTAGACGTTTGTAAAAATATTCATAACTTCACTGGTCCACTATTTACTATTTGTATCGTTGTTTTCTTCTTGCTCTTTGCTCATAAGAATCTCCCGGGCAAAGGCGATTGGAATTGGATAGTAAACTTCGGTGGAATTTTGAATGGTAAGCACATACCAGCAGGTTTCTTCAACTTCGGTGAAAAATTCTGGTTCTGGTTCGGCATGACTTTCTTGGGTCTTCTCATTTCAGCCTCAGGTTTTGTGCTCGATATGATCGTGCCATTCATGACTATTGAATACACACGTGGCACGATGCAGATTGCGAACATTATTCATAGCAGCGCTGCGATCTTGATGAGTGCACTTGCGATGGGACACATCTATATCGGTACTATCGGTATGCAAGGTTCAATCGATGGTATGAAAACTGGTTACGTTGATGCTACTTGGGCTAAAGAGCACCATGAGCTTTGGTACGACGATCTTAATAAAAAGGGTTAAGCCATGAAGAAAATCATTGCTTTTACATTTTGTGCATTTGCTGGATCTTCAGTGCTTGCTGCGCTCCCACCATTAACTCCTGAGCAGGCTGAAGCCGCAGCGTTAACTAAAGCTAAAGCTGCTTATGGCGATAGAGTGGGTGCCTATAAGTTATGTTTGTCACAAAACAAAGTGGCAGATCAATTTAGGGTGCCAGGAACACCGGCGCCAGGTGCTTGTACTGCGCCACCACCATTTGTGCCGCCTGGAGCGGTTGCCGCAGCCCCAGCAGCGGCACCTGCTGCTAAGTAATTACTCGGCGAGTAATTCTTGGTGTAAATAGCGTTTAGCAGCTGCTGTTTGAGGATTGGAGAAGAAAGGACCTGCGGGTCCTTTTTCTTTTATCTCGCCTTGGTCGATAAAGATGATGTGCTCAGCCAGTCTTTGTACTTGAGCTAGCTGATGAGAAGAGAAAATAACATCCGCCCCTTGCCGATCAAATTGACGGATGAGATTCTCTACTTGCTCGGTAGTATTAGGGTCGAGATTAGCGGTTGGTTCATCTAGTAAAACCAAATTCGGCTTTTGGAGAATAGCTCTGCCTAAACATAGTTTTTGTCTTTCACCAGCAGACAATTTATGAGCAGGGCTATTGCCTAGCTTTCCTAGACCGACTTCTTCCATCACCTTTTTAATATCGTTTTCTGTAATGCCGGAGTCGATGTCTCGAACCATTCCAATATTGGCAGCAGCAGAGGCTTTAATCATTGGCGTGTGATGCAGAACTAATGCAGTCTTTGTTTGGAATGAGTAGCTCACAGTGCCGCTGTCTGGCTTAATCAATCCATCTAGCAATTTTAGAAAAGTCGTCTTCCCAGCACCATTCGGTCCAATACAGGCAGTAATCCTGTCGCTAGGAATAACAGCGTGCGGGATATTGAGAATAGTTCTGCCATTACTCTTAACGATGATGTCCTTGAGCTCAATGAACTTTTCAAAACTGGGCGATAAATTAACCATAGCGACGCTCCGCAATTTGGCGAACTGCAAAGGTAAATAAATTTGCTAGTAAAACAATGCCAAGCAAGACGATTCCTAAGGCAAGGGCCAACGGAAGATCTCCTTTGCTAGTCTCTAGGGCAATTGCGGTTGTCATTGTTCTTGTGGAGCGATCAATATTGCCACCCACAATCATGACAGCCCCAACTTCGGATATTGCTCTAGCCAAGCCGGCAAGGATCGCAATAGTAAGGGAGAAGCGGCAATCCCAAATGAGCCACTTGAAGCGGGATAAAGGAGGCAATCTCAGACTTAGAAATGAATCGCGGTGTATTTTCCAGGAGTCCTCCAGTATTTGTCGGCTGAGAGCGGCGATCAGGGGCGTTGTGAGCAATACTTGAGCCACAATCATGCCCTTGACTGTAAATAGCCAGCCCCACATGCCGAGAGGGCCTGTACGAGACAGCATGAGGTAGACCACGACACCGACAATGACTGTGGGAACACCCATCAAGGTATTGAGGGTCACGATAATCGTTTTTTTGCCAGTAAATTGCTCGGTTGCAAGGAGGGCGCCAATAGGAAGCCCCACAAGCGTGCCAATCAGTAGGGCGGTCAGGCTGACTTGAAGCGAAACCAAGACGATCCCTAGGACCCCAGCATCAAGGTGGGTAAGAAGGGATAAGGCATCCTGAAAAGCTTTCAACATGCGCTAGATTCTATCAAGGCAATGGCAAAATGACTGTAATGATATTAATTCCCCTATTTTTGACCTATGGCTGAAGTGGTTTGCCTCTGCAATGAGGTCCTCGACGTGGATTTACGTGAATATTTAGATGCTCACCCGATAGACTCGATTGATGAGTTGCGGGAGCAGGCTTCTATTTGCAATAAATGCATGCAGTGTCAAGAATTGGTTGAAGGTGAAATTTACTTGGCACGTGTTCGACGACAGCGTGCAGCAGGGCAGTTTTAATGAGTGCTGATAAAACTACCCGTTTTACTGTATTGAGCATGAATGTGCATAAAGGTCTTTCGCCTTTACATCGACACTCCACTATTTATCAGTTACGCCAAAAAATGCGCAGCCATCACCCTGATTTACTTTTCTTGCAAGAGTTGCAGCAAGAGCATCGAGGTAGAGTCAGGCGTTTTGGTCAATGGCCACTCATGGAGTTAACGCACTTTCTCTCCGAGGATTTTTGGCACGACTGGCATTACGGAAAGAATGTCGAGTATCGCGATGGTCATCATGGTAATGCGATTCTCTCCAAACATCCGCAGCAAAAAGGAAATAACTACGATATATCCGCATATCGTTTTGAGAGTCGTGGCCTACTACATAGCATCACTAGGTTGGATGGCATCGATACTCCTATCCATTGTTTTTGTGTGCACTTAGCGCTGTTTGAGCGGGGCAGGGAGCGTCAGCTAGAAGCTATTATTGGCCATATCCAAGACCTGACGCAAAATGGCCCCACGATCGTAGCGGGTGACTTTAATGATTGGCGCAATCGTGTGAGTGCCCCCATGAAGGCAGCTGGCTTTGATGAGGTATTTGAAGTGCTGACAGGTTCACCGGCTAAAACCTTTCCAAGCGTAAAGCCGCTACTGCCTATGGATAGAATTTATGTGCGTGGATTAAAAATTCATTCTGCAGAAATTTTGCATGAATGGTTAAAGCTATCTGATCATCTAGGCATTACTGCTGAACTGGAACTTGTATGAATATATTGTCATTTATTTTCGGATCCCTTTTTGGATTCTCGTTGATATGGGTTCCGATTACGCATGTCACTATCGTATTCTTATTTGGTATCCATTTGATTTCGGTAAGAAGGCCGGTTGGAGTGGCATTCGCATGGTTTTTAATCGTGATTCTGTTGCCTCTTCTGGGTATTGCCTTGTACATTCTCATTGGCGAGAGACCGGTTGGGCGCAAGCTTACTCGAAAGATAGTGCGCATGAATCGCGAATTCGAAAAAATTACCGAGATGATGCGCCAGCAGTATGTTGCTGATAGGCAAGAGTTGCCTGTTGAGGGGAGAGCCCTTAGTCTGTTAGCCGAGTCCAAAAATGGTTCACCAGTAGTAGCTGGCAATAAGATTGAATTGCATACGGATTCACTCAAAATTCTGCAAAATTTTATCGATGAAATCAATCAAGCCAAAAAAAGCTTGCACCTAGAGTTCTATATTTGGGCTTTAGGTGGTGATGCCGATCGAGTCTGTGAAGCCCTAATTGCGGCCTCTAAACGGGGTGTTGCATGCCAAGTTTTGCTCGATTCCTTGGGAAGTAAGGGTTGGTTTAAATCGCAATGGCCTGCACGTTTTCGTAATGCAGGCATCAGAGTGACAGAGGCATTGCCGATTCAGATTGGTCGTTTTCAGTTCCGCCGCGCAGATCTGCGCCTTCACCGAAAAATATTTGTGATTGATGGTGCAGTTGTCTGGACCGGTAGTATGAATTTGGTCGATCCTCGGACCTTTAAGCAAGATTCCGGAGTAGGTGAATGGGTTGACGCCATGGTTCGTATTGAAGGTCCAGTAGCTGCACAATTCGAATTAACTTTTGCGTTTGACTGGAGTGTGGATGACCCTAGTATTACCAATTTTAGAGATCGCGAACCACCTGCATCTCCTCATGAGGGTGGCGCGTTAGCACAAGAGTTCTCCTCTGGACCGGTTTATCGCGACGATATCCTGTATCAGGTTTTGCTTTCGGCAATCATGGATGCTCGGGAGGAGTTGACTATCACCACACCTTACTTTGGCCCTGATGATGGTTTGATTCAAGCCCTGATGGCTGCTGCTGCCAGGGGTGTTAAGGTGACCCTCATAGTCCCTAAGTTGAACGATTCAACCTTGGTTGCGTGGAGTAGCAAAAGCTTTTATGAAGACCTTATGAACTCCGGCGTAACAATTGCTGAGTTCCATGGCGGCCTATTGCACACAAAGAGTTTATTGATTGATAAACGCATTGCTATTTTTGGATCAGTGAACTTTGATCAACGCAGCTTGCGACTCAATTTTGAAATCAGCCTAATCGTTTATAACGTTGACTTCTGTAACAAGCTAGAAAAGTTAATTGAGTCTTATCTGGCGCAATCAGATTATGTGGATCCTAAGGTCTGGGCAAAGCGACCCACATGGCGACGTTATCTAGAGAACGCTGCACACCTTACATCGCCACTACTTTAGATTGCTCCGCTAGCCCGCATACTCGCGATATCAGACTCTGCAACTCCCAATTCTTTTAGGATGGAGTCTGTGTGCTCGCCAACCGCTGGAATGGGGTCCATGCGATATTCGTAACTGTCGTTTAGGCCTGGCGGCAATAGCGCAGCAATAGCCCCATTAGGGGTGTCTACTTCGGTCCAGCGATTGCGCGCTTTAAGCTGCTCATGTTTCCAAAGACCTTCCATATCATTGAGATGGGCATTGGCAATTTGTGCTTTTTCAAGCCGAGCAATTAATTGCTCTGCGGTGAGCTTGCTAAAGCAGGCATCAATAATTTGCAATAGTTCAGCTCGCTTCTCATTACGCTTAAAGTTGCGATCAAACCGCTCATCCTTTGCAAGTGCAGAATTCTCCAATACAGTCTCGCAAAATTGCACCCATTCACGTTCGTTTTGCAGGCCCAACATGACAGTTTTTCCATCACCCGCTTTGAATGGGCCGTATGGATAGATGGTTGCATGCGATGCGCCATTTCTTGGGGGTGGCTCGGCGCCTTTATAGGCGTAATACATTGGAAAATTCATCCACTCGCCTAGGGATTCGAGCATGGAAATGTCAATGACAGAGCCTTTGCCTGTTTTTCCTCTTTGTAATAGAGCCGCCAAGATATTGGTATAGGCATACATGCCTGCAGCAATGTCGGCTATGGAGTTGCCAGCTTTACTAGGTGTTTCAGGGGTTCCCGTGATTGACAAGAAGCCCGCTTCACTTTGGATAAGTAGGTCGTAGGCTTTTTTATCGCGATAAGGACCATTATTACCGTATCCGGATATATCGCACAAAATCAGTTTTGGGTTCTCTTTTTGTAAAACCTCTGCTGTTAAGCCCATACGAGCAGCAGCACCTGGTGCGAGATTCTGTACCAAGACATCAGCGGTCTTTAACAAAGTCTTTAGTGTTGCAATTGCGGCGGGCTGCTTGAGATCTAAGGTCAAACTTTCTTTTGAGCGATTTACCCACACAAAGTGAGAGCAGAGTCCCTCAACCTGGGTATCATATCCTCTGGCAAAGTCACCACCACCAGGGCGTTCAACTTTAATTACTCTAGCACCTAAATCTGCTAATTGACGTGTGCAGAAAGGTGCCGCAATAGCATGCTCTAAAGAAACAACGGTAATGCCATCTAACGGGCGAACGCTCATATCACTGGCCCCTTAGAAGGATCTTGGTAGACCCAGAACGTGTTCAGCGATGTAGGAGTAAATCAAGTTAGTTGAAATGGGTGCGACTTGATAGAGGCGAGTTTCTCTGAATTTACGCTCTACATCATATTCATTCGCAAAGCCGAAGCCACCATGAGTTTGTAAGCAGACATTTGCAGCCTCCCAGGATGCCTTAGCAGCTAGGTACTTGGCCATATTGGCTTCAGGACCGCAGGGTTGATGATTATCAAATAGCTCGCAAGCCTTAAAGCGCATGAGGTTAGCTGCCTCAGTTTCAATGTAGCTGTCCGCAATGGGAAACTGAATACCTTGATTCTTACCAATTGGACGATCAAAAACGACGCGATCGTTTGCATAACGGCGCGCACGATCAATAAACCAGTAGGCGTCACCAATACATTCTGCTGCGATGAGGACACGCTCTGCATTTAGACCATCCAAAATGTATTTAAAGCCTTGACCTTCAACGCCGATAAGATTCTCTGCGGGGATTTCTAGGTTGTCAAAAAATACTTCATTAGTTTCATGATTGACCATATTGGCGATTGGCCGTACTTCCATGCCCTTACCAATGGCATCGGCAAGATTGACGATAAAAATCGACATCCCTTCAGACTTGCGTTGTACTTCGCTAAGCGGGGTCGTGCGCGCTAGTAAGATCATGAGGTCAGAATGCTGAATACGGGAGATCCATACTTTTTGACCATTAACTACATACTTGTCACCTTTTTTTACTGCTGTAGTTTTGAGTTTGGTTGTATCGGTTCCAGTAGTAGGTTCAGTAACAGCCATGCTTTGAAGACGTAGTTCACCACTTGCAATTTTTGGGAGATACATTTGCTTCTGAGCTTCTGAGCCATGACGCAGTAATGTGCCCATGTTGTACATCTGCCCATGGCAAGAGCCAGAGTTACCACCCGAAAAGTTAATCTCTTCCATAATCACTGAAGCCTCAGCTAAGCCTAAACCAGAACCACCATATTCTTCTGGAATGAGGGCTGCCAGCCAGCCTGCCTTGGTCATAGCATCCACAAAGGCCTCTGGATAGCCGCGTTCATGATCAATCTTCTGCCAATAAGCGGAGTCAAAAGAGCCACAAAGATCGCGTAACGCTTCACGCATTTCTTGATACTGGTCGGGCTTAGGAATGGGATGATTCATGAAAGTCTCAATTTATAGGTTTTATGGTTTATTTGCGGATTTAGGCACTAGTTTAAGCAAGATTTGAAATTCATGGAGGATGCTCAAAACAAGGCAAAATAGGCGAATGAGACTGAAAGAATTTTGCTCCCATGTCGGCGCATTAGAGGCTATTGCTTGATGGAGCATATGTTCGATCATTTTTTCAGTTGGTTTGGCATGCCGTCAGTCGGACTGCCAGCGGTATTTATCAGCGCCTTTATTTCAGCGACATTAATACCTGCCGGCTCTGAACCCATTCTATTTGGCTATATCACCCTTAATCCCCATTTATTTTGGCTAGCAGTCTTGGTTGCTACTGTTGGTAACACCATGGGGGGCATGGTCGACTGGTGGCTAGGAGTAATTGCGCGTAATAGTTTTAAGGCGATGGATGAGCCAAAAAATGGTCGGCTTAAACGTTGGCTGGAGGGTTGGGGTCCTAAGTTGCTCTTGCTTTCTTGGCTCCCAGGGGTGGGTGATCCACTCTGCTTGGCAGCCGGGTGGTTAAAGTTGCCTTGGCAGCCATGCCTTATTTATATGTTTATTGGTAAGTTATTCCGCTTCGTAACGCTTACCTGGTTACTGACTTTAGTGCCAGATAGTTTCTGGCACCAATTGGGTCACTGGCTTCATTTAATCTGAGCTTACTCGTTGTATCCTATGTTTTTATTGCTTCTCACCGGAGAGTATTTGTATGTCATTTTTAAAAGGTAAGACCGCGCTGGTCACTGGCTCCACTAGTGGTATTGGTTTAGGTATGGCCATTGCATTGGCAAAGCAGGGCGTCAATATTATGGTTAATGGTTTTGGCGAGAAAGATGGGGCCATTGCGCAAATTAAAGCCTGTGGCGTAGAGGTTGATTATCACGGTGCAGACATGAGTAAGCCTGCCGAAATTGAAGATCTCATTCAACAAACAGAGAAGCGCTTTGGGTCATTGGATATTCTTGTGAATAACGCGGGTATTCAGTACACCGCAAATATTGAAGAGTTTCCGACGGACAAATGGGATGCCATTATTGCTATTAACTTGAGTTCAGCATTTCACACCACGCACCATGCATTGCCTGGCATGAAAAAACGTAACTGGGGTCGCATTATCAATATCGCTTCAGTACATGGTTTGGTTGCCTCTACCCAGAAGGCTGCCTACGTAGCAGCGAAGCATGGCATCATTGGATTGACAAAAGTGACTGCCTTGGAAAATGCACGCACAGGTATTACATGCAACGCGATTTGTCCAGGCTGGGTTTTAACTCCACTTGTTCAAAAGCAAGTGGATGCACGTGCAGAACGCGAAGGTATTTCTAATGAAGCTGCTAAGACTGCTCTAGTTTCTGAGAAGCAGCCTTCAGGCGAGTTTGTGAGCCCAGAGCAGTTAGCTGCGTTGGCAGTATTCCTCTGCGGCCCAGATGCGTCTGAAGTGCGCGGTGTTGCCTGGAATATGGATGGTGGTTGGACTGCTCAATAGGCCATCACCGCTCCCAAACTAAAGCCGGCAAGTCCCCCTTGCTGGCTTTTTTGTATGAACAAACAAAAAAGCCAAAATAGTCTATAGTTATCGCAAAATAAACCCTATTTTGCTTAATGTAATTAAAAGGAATACAAATGGAACATACCCTACCTCAGTTGCCATACGGACTCGATGCTTTGGCTCCTTACATCTCTAAGGAGACTTTGGAGTATCACTATGGCAAGCATCATCAGACTTATGTCACTAACTTGAATAATTTAATTAAAGGCACTGAGTTTGAAAATGCTTCACTTGAAGAGATTATTCAGAAATCTTCCGGTGGTGTTTTTAATAACGCCGCACAAGTATGGAATCACACCTTTTATTGGTTTGGCATGAAGCCAAATGGCGGTGGCGCACCTACTGGTCCTTTGGCGGATGCTATTAATGCTAAGTGGGGATCATTTGATAAGTTCAAGGAAGAGTTTACAAAGTGCGCTGTAGGAACTTTTGGTTCAGGTTGGGCCTGGTTGGTTAAAAAAGCAGATGGTACTCTTGATTTAGTCTCCACTAGTAATGCTGCGACTCCTCTCACCACTGATGCTAAAGCATTGTTGACTTGTGATGTTTGGGAGCACGCTTACTATATTGATACTCGTAATGCTCGTCCAAAGTATTTGGAAAATTTCTGGAACTTGGTTAATTGGGATTTCGTTAGTCAAAATTTTGCTTAATTAATTTTCTGGTTATTTAGGGATATCACATGACTTCTATCTTGACCTCTTTGGGGCGCACTGTTTTAGCTGGCTTTGTCCTCCTGGTATTGATTATTTTTGCTTTGGGTGGCAACTTCAGTTCTGCTGAGCTGCCATTTATCTTCCGTTGGTTGCACGTGATGTTTGGTGTGATGTGGATCGGTTTGCTTTGGTATTTCAACTTCGTGCAAATTCCTTCAATGCCAAAGATTCCTGACGAGCAAAAGCCGGCGATTGGTAAAGTGATTGCGCCAACTGCATTATTTTGGTTCCGTTATGCAGCGCTGCTTACCGTCTTAACTGGATTGATCCTGGCGGTTTTGAATGGCTACGCACACCAAGCTTTCACTCTTCAACCTCCATTCCGCGCTATTGGCTTGGGAATGTGGATTGCCTTGATAATGGCTTTCAACGTTTGGTTCATCATTTGGCCAAATCAAAAACGTGCTCTTGGTATCGTTGCTGTTGAGGCTGATGTCAAAGCTAAATCTGCACGTGTTGCAATGCTGACATCTCGTTTGAATACAGTGTTATCTATCCCAATGTTGTTCTTGATGGTTGCACAGTCACACAACACTACTTGGTTTGTGATTGTTTCCTAAGAAACTAGCTGCTTACAAAAAAGGCCCGCAATGCGGGCCTTTTTGTTTTGCGAATTTTATTAAGCCAGAATGGCTGGGAGCTCTTTAGTTAAGGCACCACGTTGTGCTGTGGCTGTTCCCATCAGCGCAAAGCCCAATAACTTCCCATCTACCGACTCAAAACGTGCTTCAAGACCACCATCGACTGGCGTTGTTACCCACTTGCCTTCAGATCCCTTGGCTGGTGGTGAAACTATGGTTGCTAAGGCAGGGGTTTTGACCATCACTGGCATTGCGGGGTAGGTGAGTGCAGTCGTTTGGCCTATTAGGGTTGGAGCTAATGCTCTTGCAGCTTGCATGATAGGCATCACATAAGGCAAAACTAAACCTTCAACTTCAGCACAATCTCCAATGGCAAAGATATTCTTAATATTGGTTTCTAGCTCACGATTTACTTGAATGCCCACTCCGATATTGATCCCAGCCGCTTTGGCTAGGTCAACTCTAGGCTTGAGGCCAACAGCTGATAAAAAGACATCGCAAGCAATGATCTTGCCATTCGCTAATGTCACTTGCAGAGAGTCTCCCTGCCGATCAATTGTTTGAACGGTTGTGGAAAGGTGCCAACGTACTCCGGCTGCACTTAATTTTTCTTGAAGTTCTAGAGCCGCGGCTTCTGGTAAAAGTCGACCTAAGGCTTGTGGAGCGAGGTCAATCACATCTACTTCATAACCACCCAATACAAGATCGTTGGCAAATTCACATCCAATCAGACCGGCACCTAAAATAGCCACCTTCTTTTTACCAGTGATGGCATTACGAAAGCGATCGTAGTCTTCCAGATCATTGACTGTGATGACTTCGTTAGCAGCGTTACCTTGCAGAGGTAAGCGAATTTGATCGGCACCTAGGGCTAACACAAGCTTCCCGTAAGGGAGGATACCTTTATTAGTATGAATGGTTTGTTTACCAGTATCAATTGAGCTGACATCAGTCTCAGCTAAGACAGTCATTTCCAATTGGGTGACCATACCATCTGCTGGCGTAGAGATTAATTGCGCCGCGTCTTTCTTGCTCGCCAGAGCGGTAGAGAGCATTGGCTTGGAATAAAAATAACCTGGCTCCCGCGTTATCAAGGTAATGGAAACCGCTTTATCCAATTTACGGATTTCACGGATAACGGTATAGCCAGCCAATCCGCTACCAATGATGACGATTGCTGATTGGGATTGAGGTGTAGTTTGATCCAAAGCTGGACTCTCCAGGGTGGCGAAAATATAAAGTAAAAGTGTGTTGGTGTTTAGCTTACTTGAACCATTTCAAAGTCAGCTTTTGCAACACCGCAGTCAGGGCATTCCCAGTCATCAGGCACATCAGCCCAGACTGTTCCAGCAGGAATACCATCTTCAGGTATTCCCTTTGCTTCATCGTAAATATAGCCACATACGATACATTGCCAAGTTTTCATATCGATTCCTTAAATAGTGGATTCATTTTAGATTTAATTTGCCATATTCACTGAGTTGTAAAACTTTTGCTTTTTCGAGTTCTACTTGCATTTAGGCTTTTAGTCATCATTCTTGTGATTTGATTTGTACACATAGCATTTATCGCTCTAGTCAATCATTATGATAGTATTTATCTAATAAATCGATAGTAGAGGCTATATGGCTTATTTACCATCCTTAAGGCAGCTAGGGTATTTCGTAGCCTTGGCAAAAGAGCTCAACTTCACGAGAGCGGCCCAAGCTTGTTTCGTGGGGCAATCCACCTTAAGCGCTGGCTTAAAGGAGTTAGAGGATGCCTTAGGCATCCACCTGGTTGAGCGCGACCGTCAAAATGTATCGATCACTCCCATTGGACTGGAGGTACTTGAGCGTGCCAAACTCATTTTGGCAGCATCTGAAGATTTGGTGGAATATGCAGGTGCCACTGGTAAGCCGATGACTGCCACAATTCGTTTAGGCGTCATACCAACCATCGCCCCATTTTTATTGCCTACAGTCTTGCCAGAAATTCGGAAGCGCTTTCCTGATCTCAAAGTTACTTTAAGAGAAGATCTCACCGCAAATTTACTGACTAGATTGGGTGAGCATAGATTAGATTTTGCGTTGATTGCACTGCCATATGATATCGACGGCCTTATGGTGCGAGAATTATTTGATGATCATTTTTGGTTGGTTGCCAGAGAAGGTGACCCTGCATTGAAAGGTAAAGAGGTAACCCTACCTGCAAAGATGGCCGAACGACTTTTATTATTAGAGGAAGGCCATTGTTTGCGCGAGCACAGCTTGCAGGCTTGTAAGCGTGCTGATATTCGTAAGGCAGAGGGCCTGGAAGCCACTAGCCTATTGACCTTGCTGCAGATGGTGGAGTCTGGCCTTGGTATTGCCTTGCTGCCTGGAATGGCAGTCAAGAGTAGTTTATTAAGCAACTCTGAATTAGTGGCAAAGGAGTTGGCTGCGCCAGCTCCTAAGCGAGTCATCGCATTAGTTGCACGTCAATCGACGGCACATACTCAAGAATTTAACGCGCTGGCCGATTGCATTCGTGATCAGTTTGGAGCAGCTTAAGTACGTTCGTTAACCGTACAGCAAGATTAAGCAATTCTTGTTACAGTCAACATCCCAATGCATTACTTACTAAGAAGGCAGCAAATGTCAGGCAAAGAAATCATGTTCACCCCGGTAAGTCTCGGATCCATTCAATTAAAAAATCGTTTAGTGATGGCACCGCTCACCAGAATGCGTGCAGTTGATGGCGATGTACCGAGCCCATTGGCAAAAGTGTATTACGCGCAACGTGCGAGTGCTGGATTAATCATTACCGAAGCTACGCAAATTTCCCCTTTGGGTAAAGGTTACCCAGCTACACCCGGAATTTATTCTCCTGAGCAAACGGCTGCATGGAAAGAAATCGTTGAAGCAGTACATGCAAAGAGCGGCTCGATTGTTGCGCAGTTATGGCATGTGGGTCGTATCTCTCACTCATCCTTGCACCCAGAGCAGGGTGTTCCTGAGGCGCCGTCAGCTATCGCTGCGACTGGTCAAACCTATGGCGCAGATTGGAAGCTGCATAACTATGAGACTCCCACTGCGATGAGCCTTGAAGATATTACTCGCTTACTGAAGGAGTTTGAAGCAGCAGCGCAAAATGCAAAGACTGCAGGCTTTGATGGCATTGAAATTCATTCAGCAAATGGTTACTTGTTAGATCAGTTCCTGCAAGATAAAACCAACCAACGTAGCGATGAATATGGGGGCTCGATTGAGAATCGTTTGCGCTTATTGGGCCAAGTCATTGAAGCTGTAAGCACAGTATTTTCAAGCGATAAGATAGGGGTGCGCCTCTCACCATATGGCACATTTAACGATATAGGTGATAGCGATCCGGTGGCATTATTTACAGCGGCAATTACTAAACTCAATACTTATAACTTGGCATATGTCCATATGATTGAGCCTCGCGCTACTAGCGCCGGCGGCGGCGATCAGGTAAATGAAGGCGCTCCAATTACATCAGAGATATTCCGCGCTGCTTACCAAGGCAAGTTCATCACTGCGGGTGGCTATGACCAGGCAATGGGCGAGAAGGTTTTAGAGGATGGGTTGGCCGATGCAGTCGCTTATGGTCGCCTCTATATCTCTAATCCCGATTTAGCAGAAAGATTCAAGCAAGGTGCTGCACTTAATCCCTATAACCGCGCTACTTTTTATGGCGGCAAAGAGGCTGGCTATACAGACTATCCTAGTCTTTAACTAATTAGTCTTTGATTAATCTGAATCAATCCCGCCTCTAAACCAGGCGGGATTATTTTTTGTCTTCGGGATCTTTTAAGAGGTCGTAGTGATTGGCTACTAGAAGTAATGCAATAGATGCACAACCCATTGCAAAAAATTGCCATTGATGCAGCATTGCAGTTCCAATCACAGTCATTAAGATTGTCCAGCCAACCGCCATTTTTGCTTTTTTAGATAGTGGCTTCATTGATGCATCACTCCAACTTTGATTTTGATATTGCTTGTATTAAACAAGGTTTTCTGACTAGGGCTAATTTCTTAGTTAATGATTCTCACCTTAGCGCTGAGCTCATTTGCCGTTCCCCGCTTATCTATTTGAGACAGTCTGAGGGCTTCAACTTCAAAGTCCAACTGTCCAGGATGAAATTCTTCATCATTCCGCAGGTGGATGACGTAGGTCCAGACAAGCTCGCGGCCACGGTTTTTAAAGACATCAACTACGCGTTTCATCAAGATCGCCTTTACTGTGAATCTTATTTTTTGCTAAAAGATGGTGCGCTTGCATCCATCTGTTGAGTTAAGTTATTTTTCAGTGCAACTAGGTTTCTAGCTTCAATACGAATAACCCCACCCCTTGGACTATCGATATCAGCAATCAAGAAAAAAGATACAGAGATAACAAAAGGGAAGATCATGAAGAGACCAGTATTTTTCTCGAAATTTCGGGCGCCAAATCCAACTAGGAGGTTAGCGCAAATAGCAATGGCCGCCATCAATACCCAGGCTGTGAAGGGAATTCGATTCCACCAGGCTGCTTGCACATAACCCTGAGAATTAATAACATCATTCATACCAGAGGCTACTAGCGCAATTGCAGGGGTAGCTTGCGTCCGAACTGTCGGAAGAATTTCCTTCCAAAGAGCAGTTTGCAGCTGATCCGTTTTGTCACGAATCTCTTGAATTTTTTCTGGACTCTGTTGCGAGTAGAACAAAATGCGTTGATCTATGTATTGAATCAGTAGCTCCTTAGTCGCAGCAGCAGTGTTGGATGGCAATAGATCTGCTCGCAAGTACTCGGTACCGATAGCATTTGCCTCCCCTTCCTCAAATATTTCCCTCTGATCATGGCGATCAATCGCCATTGAGAAGGTGAAGCCGATAATCAAGGCCAGCAAAGTTAGAGTGGCTGTCTGAATAATGCCGAGATCCACAGAGGTCTCTGTATCTTTTGTGCGGTAGCGACTCAGTCCAGCATGCCCAAACCATACAGCAAAGGCGAGTACAAGAAGGGATACGGCAAAAACTGCAAGAGGGTAGTTTAAGAGCTGAATAATTTAAAAAGTCCCTGGATATAAGATGTCTTTAGTCACGTTCTGAATGTCGCGATGGCCTGTAAATGCCATTGTGATATCCAGCTCGTTATGAATCAGTTCTAGGCACTTGGTAACGCCTGCCTCACCCATGGCTCCCAAGCCATATAAGAACGGTCGGCCAATCATTGTGCCGCGTGCACCCAAGGCCCATGCTTTAAGAACATCTTGACCTGAACGAATACCGCCATCCATCCATACTTCAATATCTTTACCAACAGCATCCACAATTCCAGGTAAGGCCCGAATACTAGAGATAGCGCCGTCTAATTGACGACCGCCGTGGTTAGAAACAATTAATGCATCTGCGCCAGAGTTTGCTGCTAAGCGTGCATCTTCCTCATCCAAGATGCCTTTGATGATGAGTTTTCCGCCCCAGAGTTTTTTAATCCACTCTACGTCACCCCAATTAAGACCCGGATCAAATTGCTCGGCAGTCCAAGAGGATAGGGAGGACATGTTGCCAACCCCAGTAGCATGACCAACAATATTACGGAAAGTTCTACGTGGGGTCATTGCCATACCCAAACACCAGCGTGGCTTGGTTGCCATATTGATCATATTGGCAATCGTTAGCTTCGGTGGTGCAGAAAGACCATTCTTTAAGTCTTTATGACGCTGCCCTAAGATTTGTAAATCTAAGGTGAGTACAAGTGCAGAACATTTAGCTGCTTTAGCACGTTCAATAAGTCGCTCAATAAAGCCACGATCTTTCATGACATACAGTTGAAACCAGAATGGTTTTGTGGTGCGCTCCGCCACATCTTCAATTGAGCAAATGCTCATGGTGGATAAGCAGAATGGCACACCAAATTTTTCAGCAGCCTTTGCTGCCAAAATTTCACCATCAGCATGTTGCATTCCTGTTAGGCCGGTAGGAGCGAGGGCAACTGGCATTGCAACTTCTTGACCGACCATCGTTGTCTTGGTGGTGCGGTTAGTCATGTTTACCGCTACACGCTGACGTAGCTTAATTTTTTGAAAATCGGATTCATTGGCGCGGTAGGTTGACTCGGTCCACGATCCGGAGTCGGCGTAGTCGTAGAACATCTTAGGGGTGCGCTTTTGATGGAGAACCCGCAAGTCTTCTATGTTGGTAATGATTGCCACAATAAATCCTTCTATTTGATGCTTTTCGTTAGAGCAATTGCTTAAATTAAGCTCTATCTTAGCAATACCAGAGGATTTGTTTCTACAATGCTAGGGTATCCCTTGTTTGGGGACGCTAAATAACCGTTCCCCCTCATCAACCTCCCTATGCTCCAACTGAATTTTGCCACCATTTTCTACCTACTCACGGCCACTGCTTTATGGGCGGGTAATGCCATTGCTGGACGTGTATTGGTAGGAAGCATCTCCCCGATCACATTAAGTGCAGTCCGTTGGGGATTAGCTGCCTTGCTTTTGCTTCCCTTAGGTTGGCGTGTCTTTATGCCAGGAAGTGCCTTGTGGCAAAACAAGAAACGTTTCCTACTCTTGGGTTTATTTGGGGTTGGCAGCTATAACGTGCTCTTATATCTTGCACTGCAAACCTCTACCGCTATTAACGTTACCTTGATTGGTGCAAGCATGCCAATTTGGATGTTATTGATTGGCGCAGTGTTTTATCAAGTCAAGCCAAATATCTTGCAAATGATTGGGGCGATTATCAGTTTGCTTGGCGTTAGCATCGTATTGACACGTGGGGACTTAGCTGCGCTCTTGTCAATGGAAATGGTGATCGGCGATCTATTGATTATGTTGGCCACCATTTTGTGGGCTGTTTATAGCTGGATGTTAACTCGCCCTGGCTCGAGTTCGGAGCGCCAGTGGCCGTGGGCAGAGTTTCTGATGGCTCAAGTTATGGTCGGTTTGTTATGGACCGGTTTTTTTGATGGCTTTGAAATTGCTGCAGGCCATGCATTTATAGACCTTAATTGGTGGACTACCTCTTTAATTATTTTTGTCGCTATTGGACCATCCCTTGTTGCCTATCGTTGTTGGGGTTTGGGTGTTACTGGAGCGGGTCCTACAGTTGCTGCATTTTTTGCTAATTTCATCCCCTTGTTTACTGCACTGTTATCGGCTGCGATGTTAGGTGAGCCTCCCCAGCTTTTCCATGGCCTTGCCTTTGCATTAATCGTAGCTGGCATCGCCATTTCCTCCAAAAAAAGTAAGTAAGAAGTCAGTAAATTCAGGGAAACGGGCAAAAATACCCCTCTAGGTGATGTTTTGACCCTAAATCCCCAAAAATGCCTTAAATCGGTATCATTTAGGGCTAATCACAGAAATCCCTAGGAAATTACTATGCCAGGCTTACTCCCCAATGTTGATCCAGACGGTTTATTAGAGTTCTCGGTTGTTTATACCGACCGCTCTTTGAATCACATGTCTGAAGAGTTCAAGCGCGTGATGGTGGATATTTCGAGTGTCCTTAAGGATGCTTACAACGCCAGCTCAGCAGTCATCGTTCCTGGTAGCGGCACTTTTGGTATGGAGGCAGTTGCCCGCCAATTTGCCAATAATGAAAAATGCTTAGTTTTGCGTAATGGCTGGTTTAGCTATCGTTGGACACAAATTTTTGATTTGGCGAACATTACTAAAGATGTCAGTGTCATCAAAGGACGTCAATTAGACGATTCAGCACAAGGTGTTTTCGCTCCAGCTCCTATCGAAGAAGTAGTGGCTTTCATCAAGAAGGAAAAACCAGCAGTGGTTTTTGCCCCGCATGTAGAAACTTCTGCCGGCATCATTCTTCCGGATGATTATCTGAAAGCAGTTGGCGAGGCGGTGCACTCTGTAAATGGTTTGTTTGTATTGGATTGCATTGCCTCGGGCGCAATGTGGGTTGATATGAAAGCTTGCAATGTGGACGTACTTATTACTGCACCCCAAAAAGGTTGGAGTAGCTCCCCTTGCTGCGCTTTGATTGCTCTTGGCGATCGTGCGCGTGAGCGCATTGAAGCAACGCAGAGCAGCAGCTTTTCGATGGATTTGAAAAAATGGTTGCAGATCATGGAAGCCTATGAAAAGGGTGGCCATGTGTATCACACCACCATGGCTACCGATGCTTTAAAGGTATTGCGTAACGTGATGAAAGAAACCCAAGCACTTGGCTTTGCGGCGCTGAAGGCCAAGCAGGTTGAGTTGGGTACAAAAGTACGTAACTTACTCGTTTCTAAAGGCTATCACTCTGTATCGGCTAAAGGCTTCCAAGCTCCTGGTGTCGTCGTTAGCTACACCAAAGACCCAGATATCCAGTCAGGCAAGAAGTTTATTGCTTTGGGTTTACAGACTGCAGCTGGCGTGCCTCTGCAATGTGATGAAAGGCCAGACTTCCGCACTTTCCGTATCGGTTTGTTCGGTCTCGAAAAACTAGCTCACGTTGATCGCACGGTTGGCCATCTAGAGGCAGCATTAGAAAAGATTACCGAAACTGAAGCTCTGCCTGCGTAATTTTTGAAGTAGTGCACCATGAATAATAAAGGCCATCACATGATGGCCTTTATTACATCTAGCAACACTAAAAAATATATTCTATAAATTATCTAGCTAGTGGGTTGGGGATAGCTTCCCCAATCTTATGAAGCGTGTTGCTATCTACGTGATGAAATAACTCTACTTGATCTTTAATTTTCATAACAGTGTCTTGTTCGTAAGACCAAGTGTCATCATCATGAATGGAAACTTGAATTCGAAACTCAACTGTTCTGAATGCGTAATTGAGAAATGGGTTGGAGGAAATCCCTGCGGCAGGATCATTCTCCTTAGCATGTAATTCAAACTGCCTAGCATTTGAGGCTGCGTTGCCGGATGCCATAGTGATCATGCCACGGGGTATAGAGAGAGTATGAATAATATTGCCATTCGCAGGCTCCCATAACCAATATCCCACCTGATCGTGATAGGTTTTTACCTGATCGGGTTTGGTGATATGGGTGTGATATCTAAGACCATAAAATAATTGGGGACCATTCGTTTGCGGGTCAATGGGCTGGAGTTCAATGCGCTCTACATAGGCTTGCTTCTTCGGACCTTCTGCTTTGGGTTTTATATCTAAACCGCGTATGCCTTCCCAAACTCCGGCCATGCCAGTGAGCGGACCGAGCTGCTCTAAAGTGTTGACTGAATAACCCTGAGGTTCAGTAAAAATGTCGCTCGGAAAATTACCCATATTCAGCCTATTAAAAATGAAGCATTAATCTCAAATTTTTGAGTATTATTAAATTATCCACAAACTTTCCTGGAGAACTACATGATTTCTCGTATCGTGCGCTTGAGCCTAGCCTCTCTCATTTCTGTTGCTATTGGCATTACCCCAATCTCAGTGATGGCTGCCGATCCAGCTCCTGCGCCAGCTGCTGTACCTGCTGCTGCTCCAGTTGCCGCACCAGCAGCAACTCCAGCTGAAAAGTCTGTTGATAAAAAGGCTAAGAAAAAAGCCAAGAAAGAAAAGAAAGCTGAGAAAAAATCGAAAAAGAAATCAAAAAAGAAGTCGAAACTAGCTACTGACGCTGCAGCTCAGTAAAGACATTCACCTCTCTTAATTGAGGGGTTCTGCACCATCGAAGTCATCAGATCTTTTGGGGTCTGCTGACTTTTTACTTGGAGCATCATTTTTGACCAGCAGCCACATAGCTGCAATCACCAAAGCCATACCGCCTATCTGTGTCCATGTAATAGGTTCTGCCAGAATTAAATATCCCATAAAAATGGTCGAGACTGGACCGAGTATTCCAGCTTGTGCTACCAAGGGTGATCCAATGCGATTAATGGCAATCATGATGAGAAGCATTGGAATGACGGTGCAAAAACTCGCATTGAGCAGGCTAAACCAGTAGATTTGTAGCGGTTGCTCAAATATGGCAAGTGGGTTGTGGATGGTCGACTGAGCAATGCTCAAGATAGCAGAGGCTGAACTTGCATAAACAACTAAGCGCACGCTACCGATGCGCTTTACCATTTCTCCCGCGCCTATCATATAAGCTGCATAGGAACAGGCACTACCAAAAACTAAAAACATTCCAAGCCAGGCACTTAGCCCTGAAGAGCTCGCATCTTGTATGAATACGATAAATACCCCAATGTAGCCAACGATCAGCGAATACCACTGGAGTTTAGAGATTGGTTTTTTTAATACGAAGTAAGAGATGAGCAGAACAATTGTTGGGGTGAGATAGAGGACGATGCGCTCTAAGCCAACCGAGATGTATTGCAGACCTAAGAAATCAATATAGCTAGATAGGAAGTAGCCCAAGAACCCTAAGAAAAATAACTTGCCACGATCAAGCCAGGTGATTGGGCTCATTTCCTTGCGACGAGATTCCCACCAGAAGATCCCCCAAAACAATGGAAGAGCCATGAGCATGCGTAAAGCTAAAAGTGTTTCCGCGTTTGCGCCATAACCAAAAGCGAGTTTTACCAAAATCGCTTTTCCAGAGAAAAGCATGGAGCCAACCCCGGCCATCAAGATGCCATAAAGGTAACGTTGGTGATGATGTGCTGCGCTTACAGAATGCATCACTATTTATAACAGTTTATTTAGCAGCGCTCTCATTTCTAAGATGGTTTCGGAAGGTGTAAGGCCAATAGGGCCGACCCCTTCGTTCACTAGGCTATCAGCTGCAGTAGCATGAAGCTCAACCGCAATTCCGGTGGCCTGCCATAAGTCCAAATGATGACGAACTCCTTGAGCGGCTATTGCAGCAATACTTCCAGTCAGAATGTCCCCCATGCCACCAGTGCCCATGCCGGGGTTGCCAGCAAGACATTGCACTGGCATATGGTGTGGGGAGGCAATCAGGGTATGCTGGCCTTTAAGGACCACAATTGATTGGGTGAGATCAATTAATTGTCTAACAGCACGCACGCGATCAGATTGCACGCTTTCTGTTGTTGTCTTTAAAAGCTTTGCAGCCTCACCAGGGTGCGGTGTGAGAACGGTAGAACCGGGAAATTGTTGATTACGAATCTGAAGTTGCTTAAGCAACTCAGGAGATTCACTGATGAGATTGAGGGCATCGGCATCAATCACTAATGGAATGCTTGGGTATGCCAGTACTGCATGCAAGCAGTATGATGCCAACTTTGATTTTCCAAGACCTGGGCCAATAGCAATCACATCAGGTTTGGCAGTAGCAAGGCTTTCTTGGGTAACCAACGTAGCAAGACGAATCATGAGCTCGGGTTGATTTTCTTGGGCGTGTGCTGATGCAGGGTCCAGCATCTCCAGTATTGTCCAGCCTGCGCCTAAATGTAAGCAGGCATTACCGGCCAATAGTAAGGCGCCAGCCATTCCAGGTGCGCCACCAATCAAGACAACTTTTCCTGCGCTGCCTTTATGTTCCGCGGACTGACGCTTGAGAAGTTTGACTAACTTAAATGTATCGAGGGCAGTAGGCTGTTGAATCATATGAATAGTATCGCCCTAATTACAGAGCTCTTGAGCTAATTATAGGAAAGAGTATCCTGAGTATATGAATATCCAATTTTTAGGTGCGGCAGGTGAGGTCACCGGCTCTCGCCACTTGATTAACGCCATGCTGTCTGGAAAGTCCAGACATTTCATGGTTGACTATGGCATGTTCCAAGGCGGGCGGGAAGCAACGAATAAGAATCTGGAGGTGTTGCGGTTCTCGCCAAAAGATCTTGATTTTGTAGTGTTAACGCATGCGCATATTGACCATAGTGGTTTATTGCCTCGTTTATGTGCCCAGGGATTTAGCGGTCCTATTTACTGCACAAAATCAACCTTTGAGTTATTGAAAATTCTCTTGCTTGATAGCGCTCACTTACAGCGCGCAGATGTAGAGCGAGCTGAGAGAAAGCAAAAGGCGGGCAAGTGGCGAGGAGAAATGCCTGTTGCTTTGTATTCTCGGGAAGAGGTTGAGATGGCTCTGAACCAGTTTGAACCACTGGAATATGAGCAGTTTGTTGAACCAGCACATGGAATAGGGCTAGAGTTTCGTAATGCGGGGCATATTTTAGGTTCCGCAATCGCAGTGATCGATATCGCTGAAGATGGGATTCAAAAAAAACGTTGTGTTTTTTCGGGTGACATTGGAATGAAGGGCAAAGTCTTAATGCCAGACCCGGATTTAATAAAAGACGCCGACGTTATTGTGGTCGAGTCTACCTATGGCGATCGTTTGCACCGGAGCTTGCAAGATACTGAAGATGAGTTGGTAGATGTGATCTCTTCAACAATGGCTGCGCATGGTAATGTAGTAATGCCCGCTTTTGCAGTTGGGCGCACACAAGAGATACTTTTTCTCTTAATTGACTTGGTAAGAAGAGGGCGCCTCTCTCATTTGAGTATATGGGTAGATTCGCCAATGGCTACTGCAGCAACGCACCTCACACAAAATTTTTTCTCACAATTGGATAGTCAATCACAAGCAACTTTTGATTGGTATAAAAATAATCCCAAGGCAGTTGATCTCCGCTTTATTGCCGATGTGGAAGAATCTAAAGCACTGAATAAAGTGAAGGGCGGCGCCATCATTATTTCAGCGAGTGGCATGTGTGATGCAGGTCGTATTGTTCACCACTTAGCTAGTAATTTACCGCGTGCACAAAATGCCATTGTGATTACTGGCTTTCAGGCCTATGGCAGTCTTGGCAGGCGTTTGGTAGATAAAGCGCAAAAAGTCCGGTTATTTGGTGAAGAAGTTCCAGTTAGAGCCTCAATACATACTATTGGTGGTTTATCCGCTCATGCTGATCAGGCTGGGTTGTTGGATTGGCTGAGGGGATTTAAAAGAGCGCCTAACACTGTTTTTGTAGTGCATGGCGAGCCAGAATCTTCTTCAGTACTTGCCGAATGTATTAGAGATCAGTTGCATTGGAGGAATGTCATTATTCCAGAGCGCTTACATACCTACCAATGTTAATTTATTCGGCTACTCTTGCACCTTGAATATGGTGACGCTTCATGGCGTCCGCCACAAATCCGGATTGCTTGAGTTCTGCGATGACATTACTTAAGTAGGCGGTGGTGGTTTCATAATGCCCTCTTGCCTTTGGAATGCCAATTGCCTGGTTAATTACCATGAAGCGTCCAGGAAGCATACGTAAATCTTTATAACGCTTTGCATCACTTTCTAATTGTTGTTTAACACCTGCAGCTACATTTCCATTGCCAGACATAAAATCGTCCACTACAGCTTGGGAGCTAGCAGCACGCAAGAGGCTGGCATTTTTAATCTCTCGTGTTAGGTAAAGATCGTATGCACTGCCTTTACCAACCACGATTTCGTTACCAGCAACATCGACCTCTTCATTGGTCTGTAGTGGGGATGAGGCTTTGACCATATAGGCCCCTTCAATCTGAATATAGGCTGGCGTATAGCTAATGTCAGCCCCGCGCACTGGATCAATTGCTACAAATACTAAGTCGATATTACCTGTCTTCACCGCATCGAGTGTTGTCGCAGCTGTTTTAAAAGGGGTAAGTTGAACAGGATATGAAATTCGCTTACCAATTTCATCCGCGATATCAATCGTGACGCCATGTAATGTTTTGGTAGCTGGATCTTCATTGGCCAGAATAGGATTTCCTAAATTTATACCGACGCGTAAAGTGCCCGTTGGGGCAAAAGAGAGTAGAGATACGGAATCAATAGTATTCATATGGGGGTTGCTTAGCTAATTGCAAATTGTAAAAACTCGGAAATACAAGAGTAAGGACTAGAGAGAAAAGTAGTTTCATCAAAAGCATGAAACAAAAAACCGCGGCGGACCGCGGTTTTCTATGCAATTGAAGTGATTACTTTTTAGCGTCAGCTGCAGGGGCTGCTGCTGGAGCGGCTGGAGCAGCTGCAGGAGCATCTTTTTTAGCTTCTTCCATGTGCGCAGCTTCGGCACCATGCTTTTCGCCACCCATATCAATGTCGCCATCGCCTTTGAGGAGTAAATAGGCTGTGGCAGCTACTAGTGCCAGAACGAGAATGATAAGTGAACGGTTGCTCATTGCTTTTCCTTCGATTTAGTTGAAATTAGCGCAATATTAACTCGGGAAGGGCGCTGGGTAAATCCCAATAATCCCTAGAAGCTTATATCTGTGCTTGAACTAGGTATTAACACTTATTCAGGGCGGGAGTTAAGATGGACTTATACAGATGAATAAGGTTGCAATATGAAATCTAAGCTGCCGGCCAATAATTCGCAGACAATTACCGAGTTTTTAAATCTTCATCTGGGTCAGCTTTCAGAGGGGGACTCAGAGGACTCTTATAAGTTTGCTTTCGATGATGAAGCTTTTTTAGCTCGTCGAGAAACCATGGGTATCCGCTTTGAATTAGAGTTACTCAAGCCCGAGGTCTTGCTTAAAGAACACGGTATTGAGCATACGATTACTGTTTTTGGCTCAACCCGTTTCGTTAGCAAGGCACAAGCCTTGGAGATGGAGAAAAATGCAAAGACTGTAGATGAGGTTGCTCTGGCAAATAAGGCGCTACTGCATAGTGAATACTACGAGTCTGCCAGGGAATTCGGATCCTTGGTTGCTCATTACAACGCAACGCAAAAACAAGCCTCCAATAAGCTTCATATCTGCACAGGTGGTGGACCTGGAATTATGGAGGCTGCTAATCGTGGTGCCTTTGAAATGGGTGACAAGACGATTGGTTTTAATATCAGCCTTCCTAGAGAGCAGCACCCAAATCAGTACATCAGCCCTGGACTCAGTTTTCGCTTCCATTACTTCGCGCTACGTAAGATGCACTTTATGCTGCGAGCTAGGGCAATCGTTGCTTACCCAGGAGGATTTGGTTCTTTTGATGAGTTATTCGAGGTATTGACCCTGATACAGACTAAAAAAGTACGGCCTATCCCAGTAATTTTGGTTGGCAAGCAGTATTGGCAAGAAATGGTGAACTTCAATCAGATGGTGGAGTTTGGCGTGATTGACCAAGCGGATATGCAGAGTATTCACTTTTCAGAGACGGCTCTGGAGGCTTGGCAGCATATCCAGGATTGGTATCAGCTAGGCTAAGAACAAGGGCAGCTGTAAAATACCGATCATGCATCCGTCACAAAGCAATCTCGCTACCGCCCTTGATCTTCCAGGTTATCTTCTGGGTGGCGCCATGTTATTGATTGTCTTGGTTTTTCATGGCGTATTGTTGCTGCAGATTGCCAAGCGCTACGAAGTGAAAACTTTTTTGTATTTAGCGGAGAAGAAATATTCTGCTGTCGCTTTTTGTTTTTATATTAGCGTCTTCTATTTATTCTTGACGCATATTGCAGAAATATTGATCTGGGGACTAGCGCTATATGCCTTTAAATTACTACCTGAACTAGGTCAAAGTATTTTATTTAGTGGCAGTACATACACTGCAATGGGTTTTATGGAAGACATTCTTCCGTACGGGTGGAAAATGCTCGCCGTGATTATTGCTTTTTCAGGAATGTTTTCCTTTGCGTGGACCGCGTCAGTAATGATCTCTATGACCAAGAATTTCCGCCAGGCCTATACCAAGCTTCATATGAGAAAGCTTAATATCTCATCTGACATCATTGATCGTTTTGAGTAGTGCATGAGTAGAACTTGGGATGCCATCATTATTGGTGGCGGTGCAGCAGGTCTATTCTGCGCAGGAATTGCTGGTCAGTTAGGTAAAGCAGTACTCGTACTAGACCACGCGGAAGTTTTGGGTGAAAAGATTCGCATTAGCGGTGGAGGGCGCTGTAATTTCACGAATTTACACAGCAGTCCAGCCAATTTCTTGTCCCTTAATCAGCATTTTGTTAAAAGTGCACTTGCTCGATATCCTTCATCAGAATTCATTAAGCTCGTGACGTCCCATGGAATCGGTTACCACGAAAAACATCAGGGTCAATTATTTTGCGATGACTCGGCTAAGCAAATTATTGACATGCTCTTTTCTGAGTGCGCTAAAGGTGGCGTGAGTATTCGTCACCCGGTTAGCGTTCAATCTGTTGAGCAAGCTAGCGATCAGTGGATTATTCACACTGATGCCGGCATTGAAAAATCAAAAACAGTTGTGATGGCCACCGGTGGTTTGCCAGTTCCAGCTATTGGCGCTACTGCTTATTCTTTGGATATTGCAAAGCAGTTTGGATTAAATATTGTGGATCCTAGGCCGGCTTTAGTGCCTCTTTCATTTACTGCGGATAATTTTGGCAGTCTCAACGAATTAGCCGGCCTTAGTGTTCCCGTCAGAATTGCCTCTGGTTCTAAAGGCCATCGTTATGGTGCCTGTAGGTTTATCGAGGATCTACTGCTGACACATAAAGGGCTGTCTGGACCTGCGGTGCTACAGGCCAGTAGTTACTGGGAGGAGGGTGAGCCCATTCATATTGATTGGCTTGGAGCACTTGAGCGCCCTGGTGGGTTTAATTGCGATGAGCTCTTTAATAATGAAGAGAATCGGTTAAAGCAGGCTGAAACAATTCTGGCCTCCGTTATGCCGCAGCGCTTGGCAAATGCATTTGCTGATCAAAAAAACTTGACGGGTCGTAAATGGGCTGAGGTATCTAAAAAAGATCGTCAAGCCCTCAAAGAATTAATTACCAACTGGTCTGTAAAGCCAGCAGGTACCTTAGGCTGGAAAAAAGCTGAGGTGATGTTGGGTGGTGTAGATACTAAAGAATTAGATGGGCAATCGATGATGTCGCGCAAACATCCAGGGCTATTCTTTATTGGTGAATGCGTTGATGTGACAGGCCATTTAGGTGGACATAACTTCCAGTGGGCTTGGGCAAGCGGCTTTGCTTGCGCCCAGGCACTTTAAGACTAGTTAGGCTGATTTCTCATCCAGTCTGCAGTATTAAAAAAAGATTCCTCCAGCTGCTTAGCAGCATTTCCATCGATGCCACATTCCTTCATCGCTTGATACATGCAAGCTAACCATTGATTGCGTTCATTTAAGCCGATCTTGAAGGGTAGATGTCTTGCCCTTAGCATTGGATGGCCATATTTTGGTGAGTAGATATCCGGGCCACCCATCCATCCTGTTAGGAAGAATTTCAGTTTTTCTCTAGAGCTTGAGAGATCCTCTGGATGCATGGCGCGTAAATCATGAAAATTAGGCTCTAGTGCCATTAAATCGTAAAAACGGTCTACTAACTCATCGATTTTGTCGATTCCGCCAATAGTGTCATAAATGGATTGTCTTTCGCTCATTCCCTTATTTTAAGGCTGTAAATCAGGGGAATTGGCAGTTTCTTTAATTCGGTATAGAGTAGTTATTAGAAACTTCACCAACCCCTAATTGATAGGAGCGCAATATGGACGCAAAAGATCTGCAAAAATGGCAACGAGAAAAGGCTAAAGAGCTTTTTGATTATTCGCATACCCTCTTAGAAGCAGCTAAAAAATTGAGCGAGCATCATATGGCTGAGATCGAGTGGGGTATGAAAAATGCCCTAGATAGCGCCAAATCTGCCGCAAAAAATGACTTAAGTAAATTAAAAGATTTACAGGAAGAGGCCACCAAAGAGGCCGCTAAACGCGCTGCCGCATATCAGAAGAAAGTGAAATCTGTTTTAAAAGAACTCGGGGATGGCGCTGCAGATGAAACTGAGAAGCACCTCGAGAAAGTGCGCAGCTCTCTAGTAAATTGGTTAGAGGATGCTGAAAATAAAATGCCAGCACATGCAGATAAGCTCTCTAAGGTTGTTCATGAGATGTCCACTACAGGGCAAAATATGTTTAAAGAGGGGCGCCGTATTGTGAATGAGGTTGCCGAAGCTGCCGAAAAGAATATCGACAACTTAGTACACAAATCCCCGGCATCAAAAAAGAAATCTGATTAAATATTCTTCTTAGTATTCAGAGTTATTGGCCGCCTCATTATTGGGGCGGTTTTTCATTTCCAGCCTTGCAACCATAAATCGCTGTTAGTAAGATCACGCCATGCAATCTGTGTAGTCTTTTTGGAGAAGACGGCCTCGATTTCAATGAATTCTATTTTTTCACTTGGAGGTTCAGGAAGAATCACCTTGCTGACTAAAAAGTGCTTTTGTTTGGCGATTGGCTTTACTGCCGTCCATTTGGTTAGTAGCAATTTCTTCGGGCTTAAGCGATTCATGATGAATTAGATGTGGACCATTTTTTTATAACGCGGCACATTGAAAATTTTCCCCGCTGCTGATGAGTAAGCCTGAGGAAGGTGTAAAAATCACACTGGATTGATTTGTTTGGGCTGAACATTGTCGATCAAAGAAGCTTTGGTTTCCCAAGCTACCGCAGTAATCAAACTTATCCCCCCTAAATTCCATCTGAGCTTTTCTTAGCACCATAGAGATTTTTGTTTCAGTGGGGGAGCTACAACTCCAAGTGGCATACACCTCACGCTCACAAGCACATAGCCAAAGTACTAAAAAAATAGGGGTGATGAGATGAAGGCGGAAGGGCGCTTTGAATAAATCCATACACGAAGAATAGCGAATTATTCACTGCTTCGCTGAAGGACTTTGGTACTGAGCTTATAGAACCCAGAAGTGATGGGTACCATCTTTACCCAACTGCTCTACTAGACCAAATTCCCAGTCAAGATAGGCTTGCATCGCCGCAGGATCGACGCTAGTTCCTTCGTAGGGGCGCTTATAGCGATCTAGAGGTAGTGAGGCTAAATGACTTGGTCCTTTTTCAAGCTCTAGTCCAGCTCTTATCCAAGCGGCATTACCGCCCTCTAGAACAAGGACCTCTGCTTTAATCAGGGCTTGCAGTTCTTGAGCGGCCAAGAGGCTTAATTCGCATGGTGAGCTGGTGATGACATAGCGATCTACTTGAGGAATTTTTTTCATGGCCTCACCCAGTTGAGAGCGCAATGCATACCAACATCCAGGGATATGACCTTTAACGTAATTGGCATGTGTGCTGAAATCAATGGCAATCGTATTGCTGTCTGTCTTCAACCAAGTTGAAACAGTCTTTGCATCTACGCTCTCAATGCTTGGAAGAATAGGTAAAGGCGCTTTCCAGGATCCTGTTTCCATGAGATCAGAGTTATTAACCCCGTCCAGCACATAAACATCCCACGCCATTTGTGCTAACCATGAGGCTGGCATATTGGCTCTTACTCCACCGCCACTCGGATCAACTAAAACTATACGAGCGCCTCGAACTGGGGCAACCATTTCGGTTTCTTGTACAAGCTGTCCGCCTGGCACAGATCTAAAGCCAGGGAGATGACCAGCCTCATATTCTTCTGGAGTGCGTGTATCAAAGAAGTACGTGGTTCGATCGGCTTGAGCTTTCCACGCCTCTATTTGATTCAAACTAGTGCGCTTTACCCCAGCTCTATCTGCAACGCTACGAGCACGTTGCGCTGCATCTTTTTTAGTCTCTTCACCAACTTCCCGAAATTTTCTGCTTTGACCCTTATCGAGTTCTTGTCCGGCTAAAGTCCAGCCAATCGTGCCATTACGCAGAGCATTCACTTCATTCGGAATGCCAGCATTAATGAGTGATTGCGTCCCAATAATGCTGCGGGTTCTTCCGGCACAGTTCACGATGACTTTAGTTTTAGGGTCAGGGGCTAATTCAGGTAAGCGGAGAACAAGCTCAGCGCCAGGAACACTAATGCCTGTTGGGATACTCATCGTGTTGTACTCATCAAAACGACGAACATCGACAACAACAATATTCTCTTTGGCATCAATTAATTGCTTCACTTCTTGCGCCGAAAGAGATGGTGTATGGCGCTTAGATTCTACGTACTCACCAAAAGATTTGCTAGGAACATTGACATCTTTGAATAATTCACCACCAGCTGCTTTCCAGCCTTGAACACCACCTTCGAAAATAGACACATCGGTATAGCCAAGAGTGATTAAACGTTGCGCTGCTAATTGCGCAAATCCTTCTCCATCATCTAAGGTAACGATGGGCACACTCTTCTTTGGCAGCTTCGCGTACGCATCAATCTCCACTCTAGATAAAGGAAGGTTTGCTGCAAAGAGTGGGTGCTCTTGCGCGTGAGGATCCTCCTCTCGCACATCTAATAAAGCAAGCTCTTCTTTATTGAGTAGCTTGTTGCGAACAAAGGAATAATTTTTTGTCTGAATGGCCATGCTGCCTCTTAATTTGATTTTTTATTTTCTTTTAGTCTAACTTGGCGCTATGGGTTGATGCACTGCACCAAGAAGCCAGGCATATCCATCTGGCGCTACTTTTGCTGCAGCTGCGGCGCTAACGGCCCTGCTAGCGCCACCTGGTTGAAATGGGTTAATAAAGGACAATGGCTTGCTGGAAGAAGGCCAGGAGCTGTTTTGGGCGTTGACTGAGAGTCCGATTGGGTCGGCAATCAGCAATAGAAGGATATTTCCGAGCATTTTGGGTATTTCTAAGCCTCACCAGAAAGGAGTAGCCCATTTTGACTGAGCCCGGAAATATAAGAGTTATCCCTGATTTGGGGAGCGATTTTCTATGGTTTTTATGGGGATATACTGACTTGGCTGTCAGTATGAATAATCATTTGTTAATAGGAGACAAGATGTCACAACACGATACATTGTTGGCTGCTTTTGAAGCATACAAAGCTGAAAACGAAAAATTTATTGAAAAAGGTATTAAGGCATCTGCTGCTCGCGCACGCAAAGCCCTGCAAGAAATCGCTGGTGCTTGCAAAGAGCGCCGTAAAGAAATCACTGCCACTAAAGAGGCAATGGAAGCTAAGAAGTAATTCTCATTCCAGATGAATGAAAAAGCCTAGCCTTTATAAGCTAGGCTTTTTTGTTAGGATTAATCTAATGCAAGATAGTTTAAATGGCAACGCTAAACAAAGTGAGTTTCATTGCCTTACTCCGAATGGGTACTAGTAGTTGATATTCAGGACTGTTAGCCCAAGCATGGGCATCTTGCGCCGTAGGGAACTCTAGCTCTACAAAAGTGTTAAAAGATGCGCTACCTAGTTCATTCCAAAATAGTTCAGCTATTGAGCCGCGGTTTTTGATTGAGCCCTTGTAAAGTTCGACTGTTTGGCTGACCTGACTTCTGTATTCCGCAAAGGCGTCTTGATCCTTTAGCTCCATTAATCCAATGACTTTGATCATCACCATTCCTTATAAAGATTGCCGAATGCTATGAGAGTATATCCACGCTATAGTTGAGGTATGAATATTGAGGAATTTTTACGCTTACTTCAGCAGCATGGGTTTCCGGAACCAGTAGAGGTTCAGCAACCCCCCAATAGCCAACTTGGAATCCATGAGCATCCATTTGAGGTGAAGGCGCTTGTGATCGCTGGTGACATCACTATCGTGGCAGATGGAATTACTAAGATATATAGCACTGGCGATGTATTTCATTTGGGCTTTCAGCAGCCGCATTCAGAATCGTATGGTCCTGAGGGTGTGAAATACCTCGCCTCCAGAAAACAATAAAAATTATTCAGAAGTAAGGAGAAATATGAAAATCGGATTTATTGGCTTGGGTAATATGGGTCTCCCAATGGCCCTCAATTTATTAAAAGCGGGACATCTCGTTATTGGCTTTGATTTGGTAAAGAGTCAGCTGGAAGTCTTTGCTGCTGCAGGCGGTACTGTCGCAGATAATGCAAACGCAACAGCAAAAGATGCTGATGTAATAATTAGTATGTTGCCCGCCTCGCGTCATGTAGAGGGTTTATATCTTGGCGATACTGGCCTGCTAGCAAATGCGAATCCCAAGACGCTCCTCATCGATTGCTCAACAATTTCCCCTAAGGTGGCCCAAGCAGTTGCTAGCGCTGCTAAAGCCAAAGGCTTTGCCATGATTGATGCGCCGGTATCCGGTGGCACGGCAGGAGCACAAGCAGGCACATTGACCTTTATGGTTGGCGGAGACGCTGAGGCAGTGGAGTGTGCTCGGCCAATACTAGAAAAAATGGGTAAGAACATCTTTCATGCGGGAGCGAATGGGGCGGGTCAGACGGTTAAAGTCTGCAATAACATGCTGCTGGGTATTCAGATGCTAGGAACGAGTGAGGCGCTACGCTTAGGGATAGCCAATGGCTTAGATCCCAAAGTTCTCTCTGACATCATGTCTAAGAGTTCGGGGCGTAATTGGGCCCTGGAGCTATATAACCCTTGTCCGGGGATCATGGACAATGTGCCATCATCAAAAGGATATGCTGGTGGCTTTGGTGTAGATCTGATGCTGAAAGACTTGGGGTTAGCAGTTGAGAACGCAGAAAACCTAAATGCTAACGTTCCACTAGGAAAGCTTGCACAAGAACTCTATGAGACTCATAGCAAAGCAGGTAATGGCCAGTTAGATTTCTCAAGCGTATTTAATCTCAAGTAAAGCTTCGCTTGGGCGGGCTACTTCTCTTAGCTGGAGCTTTTTTGGCTGGAGCACCGCTTGAACCAGCTGGTCTTGGTTTTCTGGATTGTTGGTGTTGTTGACTGCGTAATTGAATCGGTTGAGCCACGGCGTTAGGATCTGGTTCAAAACCAGCAATGACCTCTTGAGGTAGTTTTTGCTTAATGAGCTTTTCAATATCTCTCAGCATCTGGTGTTCATCAACGCAGACCAGGGATACAGCGACACCATTTGAGCCTGCGCGACCGGTACGACCAATGCGATGCACGTAGTCTTCAGAGACGTTTGGAAGATCGTAGTTCACCACATGGGGCAGTTGATCAATATCAATGCCACGTGCAGCGATATCAGTGGCAACTAAGGCGGTTAACTTGCCAGCCTTAAAGTCGGCAAGTGCTTTGGTACGGGCAGATTGACTCTTGTTGCCGTGGATGGCCATACTTGTGATGCCATCTTTCTCTAGCTGGGTAACTAATTTATTGGCACCATGCTTGGTACGGGTAAAAACTAGAACTTGCTTCCAGTCATTACTTTTAATGAGGTGGGCTAATAGCGGATGCTTCTTAGTCCTATCTACCGGGTGAATGAGTTGGGCGATCGCCTCGTTAGTACTATTACTTCTTGCTACTTCAATCAGTTCCGGCGCATTCAATAAGCCATCAGCCAGCGCTTTGATCTCGGTAGAGAAGGTTGCTGAGAAGAGAAGGTTCTGGCGTTGCTTTGGAAGCACAGCCAGGATCTTTTTAATATCACGTAAGAAACCCATATCTAGCATGCGATCTGCTTCATCGAGAACCAGAATTTCAATGTCCTTGAGGGAAACGCAATTTTGCGACATCAAATCCAATAAGCGTCCAGGGGTTGCAACCAGAATATCTAATCCGCCAGCAATCGCTTTAATTTGCGGGTTCGCGCCAACACCGCCGAAGATAACAGTGGACTTCAGACCTGTGTACTTTCCATAAGTTACAACGGACTCTTGTACTTGAGCAGCGAGTTCTCGTGTTGGTGTAAGGATTAATACACGCAGTAGACGCTTGCCTGAGCTTGCCTTTGCAGAGGTGAGACGTTGCAAAATCGGCAGAGTAAATCCTGCGGTTTTACCCGTGCCTGTTTGTGCGGCAGCTAAGAGATCGCCGCCTTTGAGAACGGCAGGAATAGACTTTGCTTGAATGGGGGTGGGGCTGGCATAGCCTTCTTCTGCAATAGCGCGAAGAATAGGTTCTGATAAACCGAGATCTGTAAATAACATAGGGACCAATAAAGTATTGACCCGTATTCAACGTATTTAAAAATCGACTATCCCGGTCAATGGGGTGAGCTGCCACGCAAGCGCGTTTGCAGTAAGAGTCTCTATTTTAAGTCATCAACCCCAAAAGCTAAAGAATTAAGGGATTAAACAGGATTCCAGAGGTTAGGGACAACGGTATTGGCATAACCAGAGACAAAGGATTTTTCAGAGCCGGTGATGGGATCAAATACTGAGCGATGAATGCGTCCAATATTGCCGCCATACACATGAATGCTGATCGAAGTCTGATCACTCAGGCTATTTTCGACAACGTGAATGTCATGAGTATCCGGGGAAACGGTATCAACATGTCCGGGTTGACTAATACATGCCTCTCCAGGTTTGAAGCTACCATCTGTTTGTCGATAGTAGGGTGTGCCGGTTTCCTCGCCACGCAACTGACCGATCATTCCCCAAACCGTATGATTGTGCAGTGGTGTTCTTTGACCCGGACCCCATACAAAACTCACAATAGAAAATTGATCTAAGGGATCGGCATACAGTAAGTATTGTTGGTAATACTGTGGATGGGGTTTAGTAAATTCTTCAGGCAACCAATCATCTACTGCAATCAGTTTTTCTAGTAATTTTTTACCATCAGTAAAAATAATCTCTTCGCTGGGCTGTTTCTCCAGCAGCAGGCTGAGTGCTTTGACGAAGGTCAGTAATTTTCCATCAGGCATAGTGCGCTCCATTGCTAATGTGACTCAGCAAGAAATAAGCCATCAGGCCAAGCTTTCGGCTTTAGTGTATTGGTATCGACACAGACGATATGCAGAACAGCGCTGGCAATGACTTGCAACTCCTCGCTCTCCGGAAGTTTTCTCTGTGCAGTTTGTTTAACTGAGACTTGAGTGCGGCCACGATGTTCAATCACTTGATCAATATAGAGAATGTCATCGAGGCGACCGGGTTTATAGAAGTTCATAGTGAGCTCACGAACGGGCATCACAATATTCATTTCATTGATGAGCTTGGTGGGGCTTAAGCCACGCTGAGAGAGCCACTCTGCACGACTACGTTCAAAAATCTCCAGATAACGTCCGTGATAGACAAAGCCAGCAGCATCTGTATCGGAATAACATACGCGATGAATGTAGGTGAAAGCTGAAGGGTCTGGATTGAAGTGAGTAGTCATTGTTGAAAAGTCTATTTTGGCAATATGAGAATCATATTACGATGCGGGATGCCAGCCTCTTTATAAGTAGGGCCTTGTGCTGTAAAGCCTGATTTTTCATAAAAAGGAATGGCCTCAACTTGAGAGTGCAGCACAATCGACTCTGTCCCTTGTGATTTAGCAAGACAAATCAAGCTTTCTAAGATTAGCTTACCTACACCCTGATTTCTGAATGGGGCTAATACAGCCATGCGTCCAATTTGAACCTCTCCACGATCCAAATCTACTAGCCTGCCCGTTCCAATACAACGTTCATCAAAATAGGCTAGGGCATGAGCCGCCACGGAGTCGTATTCATCTAACTCTAGCTCTGCCGGAACTCCTTGCTCCTGAATAAATACCTCATGACGCACCAAAAAGGCGCTGGTCTTAGCCTCTTTCCACGGTTTTATGAGTATTTCCAAGATGGTTGGGTCTCAATTGGCTGTAAATGGCTCAATTTACCAAAGAAAGGGGGTTTAAAGATAGTTCGGTACCGTACAAAAAGTGCCTCATTCCGTGGTTACAATGAATTGTGGCTCTTTATAGAGCCCGTCCAAAACCTTTTACTCATTTAGGAGTTATCTTGAAGAAATCTTTATTGGCTGGTTTGTTTGCTGTAGTTGGCGTTAGCTTTGCGAGTTCTGTTTTTGCACAACTTCCTGCAAAGATGTTGCCTTTAGCGGCTGACGTTGTGGTTTTGAGCGCAACCGTTGATTCAGTAGATGCTAAAAAGCGTATCGTTGTATTGAAAGATGCTAACGGTAATTTGGCCCAGATGAATGTTTCTAAATCAATTAATGATTTAGATAAAGTTAAAAAGGGCGACGTATTCTTGGTCGAGCATGCTCAAGCGGTTGCAGTTGGTTTAACTGCTGCTGGTAAAGATGCTAAACCAGGCGTATCTGGTGTACGCTCAGTGGTAATCGCAGGCAAAGGTTCTGCAAAGCCATTTGAAGAAACAACAGATACTGTATATGCAACTGTCAAGATTTCAACAATTGATCAAAAGACACGTATCGTTACTTTCACAATGCCTAATGGCGAGAAGCAAAAAGTTAAAGTGGATCAAGCAGTTCTTGGATTAGAGAAATTCAAAGCTGGCGATGATGTGATGATTGAGTTTGTTGACGACACAGCTATTGGTTTCGTAACACCAAAGAAATAAGTATTCAATTACTAAGCAGTACTCTAGTTGTAAAAAAGCCCGCAGTAGCGGGCTTTTTTATTGCAACTTAAATCTAAATTCTTAATTAAGCACTCTTGGCAATCATGACGTCAGAAGCCTTAATCACTGCCCAGGCTTGATCGCCAACCTTCAGGTTCAGTTCATCAACCGCCTCGTTAGTAATTGATGCAGTCACGATATGGCCACCACCAATATCCAATTTCACATGGGATGTAGTTTGACCCATCTTCAGTTCTACTACTTTTCCGTTAAGGGTGTTACGGGCGCTAAGTTTGACTTTGAGTTCCATGATTTCTCCTAATGAACGTATTGCTTTGCGTATGCAGCATCATTATATAAGGGCTCTTTATACTTTGATTTGCCATAGTTCCGGATGATCGACTGACCCTCATCTGAAGCTACAAATTGGATGAACTTCACTGCTATATCGCGATTGTTAGTAGTGCCAGCAGGTGCAGCTAGGGCATCATAAGTATTTACCAAGTACTTGTCACCTCTATAAAGGATCTGCAAATTTGGCGCTACATCCTTTTCGGCGACCCAGGTGCTGCTATCAGTCATAAAGTAAGCATTCTCTGCATTCGCTTTTTTAAGTGATGCCGTCATAAAGTCGTTAGTAACGATGTACCAACTGCCCTCTGGTGCAATGCCTGTCTTTTTCCAGATGTCCATTTCTTTAACGTGGGTGCCGGATTTATCCCCTCTAGAAATAAAATTTGCCTTTACCTTGGCAATCTTAGAATAAGCATCGGCACCACTACTAGCCAATTTAATTTGCGCAGGGTCGTTCTTTGGCCCAACGATATAAAACTCGTTAGAACCAATGAGCGTCCGGTTAGTAGCCCACCCATCCGCTATAGCTTTATTAACTGCATCAGGTGCATGCACCATGATCATATCGACTTGAGCAGTTTTCAAAAGATTGAGGGATGCGCCACTACCGGCTTTGATCCAGATTAAGCGAGCACCTTCTTTTTTATCAAAGGCTTCGCCAAGAGCTTGAAGAAGCCCTAGCTCACCAGGACTACCAGTAGCCAATGTAAAGCTTTGATTGCCTTGTCCGTAAATGGCTTCTGGTTTTACAGCATTGTTTTGGGCCATGGCGGTTTGTAGTCCTATGCTAAAGGCAATACCAATAAAGAGTGTCTTTAGTGATGTTAGGGGCTTCTGCTTTTTCATATTGATTATTTCTTAGCATTCGGGAAGAAGAGCTGCTCGCCATCAATCTTGTAGCTTGCAATCACATCTTGACCATTTTTGGAAACGAGCCAATCAATAAATTCTTGGCCTTGTACTTTCTTAATATGAGGGAATTTAGCTGGGTTAACCAACATCACGCCATACTGGTTAAATAGCTTTGGATCGCCTTGCACCAGGATTACCAGGTCGCCACGATTCTTAAAGCTTAACCAGGTGCCACGATCGGCCAAGATGTAGCCATTCATAGCAGAAGCAGTATTCAGAGCAGGTCCCATGCCTGAGCCCGTCTCTTTGTACCAAGATTGGCCAGTAGCAGGGTTGATGCCTGCGCCTTTCCAGTAGCGCATTTCAGCAGCGTGGGTACCACTTTTATCTGCCCGAGAAACAAATGGAGCTTGTGCTGCAGAAATCTTTTGCAGAGCTACTTGAATATCTTTGCCGCCACCGACTTTTGCTGGATCAGATTTTGGGCCAATCAAAACAAAGTCGTTGTACATCACTTCGATACGTTTAGTAGCAAATCCTTCTTCTACAAACTTTTCTTCAGCGGGTTTATCGTGGACAAACACGACATCTGCGTCACCGCGACGACCAATATCCAGTGCTTGGCCAGTTCCTACCGCAACAACTTTGACTTCAATACCGGTCTTCATCTTAAAAATAGGCAGCATGTAGTTAAAGAGGCCGGATTGCTCGGTGGAGGTGGTGGATGACAACACAATACTTTTCTCTTGCGCATAAACCTGCGCAAATGGAATTGATAGTGCTAATAAGGTAGCTAGAAATAGCTTGCGAATCACTTTTTTCATGGTTGTACTCAAATGATGGTTGATTAAAACCTTATCATCGCATATATTGATACTTATTGAATATGCAAAAGATTACATATGCAAATTGAAGTGCGCCCAACTCTCATTGTTAAAACCCAGTCCGACGGAAAAAGCTCGGTAGACCTCATTTGGCTCTCTCAGTTGCTAAAAGATATCGGGCGAGGCAGCTCTTTGGTGGTAGCCAGTAAAAAGTCGGGCACCTCATATCGGGGGGCTTGGGGCAAAGTAAACCAAGTCGAGGATGCCTTAGGTATGCCGCTCATGATTCGAACCAAAGGCCATGGATCCGAACTCACTGAATTTGGGATCTTTTTCGTTGATTTTATCGAGGGTATGCAAGCGGGATATTTAAAGCATGATGCGCATTACCACGACATCCTCTTAAAGGAAATCAAGAAAATACAAAGATTGGAAAGCCTTCGGTGGAAATTTTTCTCAAGCAGTGATTCGTTAATTCAAAAAGCTGCTGCAGAAGTGAAGGGTATTGATTTAAAAATTGCGGGCTCAGGAGAGTCCTTAGAGAGGCTGCTCAATAATGAAGCGCATATTGCTGGATATCACGTCTCTGATCAGAAGAGCTCAAAAGCAATTTATCAGCGCTTATCCAAAAATGGTATCGAGATATATCCAGTAATGAAGCGAACCCAGGGATTCATTGTGAAGAAGGGAAATCCTCTGCACATTCGCTCCATAGAGGATTTGACTGGTAAAAAGGTACGCTTTATTAATCGACAGATTGGCTCTGGTACTAGGTTGTTGCTTGATACCCTGATTATGGAAGAGGGCGTTGATCCCTCGGAGATCAATGGCTATCTGGCGGAAGAATTTACTCACTCTGCTGTTGCTAATGCTATTTTGGCCGGAAAGGCAGACGTAGGCTTGGGCGTAAAGAATATCGCTTTAGAAAATGGCCTAGGCTTTGTGCCACTCAAAGATGAAATATTCTTCATTGCCATGAATAAAGAAATGGCTGCTCAATCGGAATCCTCAAAGTTGATCCGGAAGATACGGAGTGCTTCTGGAGAGACCCCGGGATATAAGGCGGTTAGCTTAAATAGGCAAATACAGGATTGGCTGTAGCCTTACATTGCTGTCAGCTATAGGGAATCAATCCACTAGAATGGATTGCATATGATCATGCGACTCCTTACCTTGTTTGCAATCTCTTTCCTCTATTTAGGTAGCGCATTTGCACAAGCGCCCACTATTGCAGTTGCCGCCAATATGAAGGATGCATTTGCAGAGATCGTAAGGGCATTTCAACCGCCCAGTAAATCTGAGATGAAGATAGTCTATGGATCATCTGGAAACTTTACTGCGCAAATAATGAATGGTGCGCCATTTAACTTATTTATTGCTGCTGACGAGCATTTTCCACTTGAGCTTTATAAGAATGGCAAAACAGTGGATGAGGGTGCTGTTTACGCAATTGGTAAGTTAGCAATGATTGCTAAAACCTCATCAGGAATCCAATTACTTGATAACAAGGCGGACATTACGAAAGCAATCAACAAGGCTAATAAGATTGCGATTGCAAAGCCTGAGCTAGCACCTTACGGTAGAGCCGCAGTAGAGTATTTAAAAGCAGAAGGTCTTTGGGATCTCACTAGAGCAAAATTGGTATACGCTGATAACATCGGGCTAGCTACAACCTATGTAGTGAGCGGTGCTGCTGATATTGGGTTTACTGCCGTATCGCTCGCTAAGTCACTAGAGGTAGCCAAAGAAACTAATTTCATGCTGGTCAATCCAAGGCTCTATGAGCCTATCAAACAACGAATGGTGCTATTGAAGGGTGCGCCCCAAGAGGTGGTGGATTTATATCGTTTTATACAGAGTGCTCAGGCCAAAGCTATCTTGCAGAAGTACGGGTACGCAACACCTTAGCTACTTGAGAGCTTCACGTATTAGGGCATGTATTAATTCACCCTTTTTTTGTTTTGGATCAAGCCCTCAAGGGTTTGACTAGTTCATCATCTCAGATTCAATCACTCTTTTGATGAATGAGATTCATTCTCATTCATCGCTATAATAGCCTTCATACAAGCCAAAAAACAAATTTCATGAATTTAGACCAGGTTGACTTAGGCAGTCTTTATCGCGTTAGTGAAGTGAATGCCCCAAAGGGCGCACCTCAAATTAAGGGTCAGCTGGAAGATATTGGGTTTTTGCCTGGCGAACAAGTGACGGTATTGCGCAAAGGTCTCTTGGGTAAGGGGCCTTATATGGTTCGCATAGGCGCCTCGACTTTTGCTTTAAGACAGTCAGAGGCGCGCATGATTTCTGTTGAAGCGACATCGCATGCCTGAATCAAAAGTCCATTTTTATTCGAGTGAACCACTCGTTGCCTTATTGGGCAATCCCAATTGCGGCAAAACAGCTTTATTTAATTTACTCACCGGTAGCAAGCAGAAGGTTGCAAACTATTCTGGAGTGACTGTTGAGCGCAAAGAAGGGCGTCTAGCCCTCGAGTCCGGTAAAAATATTCGTGTTCTCGATTTGCCTGGTGCCTATAGTCTTTATCCAAGATCGCTCGATGAAAAGGTAACGTGCAATGTATTGCTCGGAAGGGCTGAGGGTGAAAAGCGTCCCGACTTAGTCATCTGCGTATTAAGTGCAATGAACTTACGCCGAAATTTGCGTTTGGTATTGGCTGCAAAACGATTAGGGCTGCCTTGTGTCGTGGTACTCAACATGCTGGATATCGCCAAGCGCCAGGGTTTACAAATTGATACTGTTGCCCTTTCTAATGAATTGGGATTACCAGTTCTCACTAGCATTGGTATTCAGTCGAATGGTGCCGATGAGCTCAAGCATTTTTTATCGAATTTGGATTGGCGTAATTTAGATGGCTTGCGGACAGGGACAAGCGATGCCAATGTTGAGAATATCGCTTCTCATATTGCCCACACCGAAACCGATAACATTCAAGTCCAAAGAATTCTGCAAAATCTGAAGCTAGATCGCATTATTCCTGATCGACTGAGTGATCGCCTAGATGCCGTATTGCTACACCCCGTTTTCGGCCCCATGATTTTGGTGGTCTTACTTTTTTGTATCTTTCAAGCAGTCTTCAGCTGGGCTACTGTGCCCATGGATCTGATTAAAGCGGGCGTTGAGTTTTTGGGGGCACAGATTGTCGAGGTATTACCAAATGGTTGGCTGCGTAGTTTGTTGATCAACGGAATTTTGGCAGGCTTAGGTGGTGTGGTGATTTTCTTGCCGCAAATTTTGATTCTATTTTTCTTTATTTTGCTTCTTGAAGAGTCTGGCTATCTTCCCAGAGCTGCTTATTTACTGGATCGGGTAATGGGATCAGTGGGGCTCTCTGGTAGATCTTTTATTCCACTACTTTCCAGTTTTGCTTGTGCAATCCCAGGAATCATGGCTACCAGGAGCATCTCTAATGCACGTGATCGCATGGTGACGATTCTGATTGCACCCATGATGACCTGTTCGGCACGTCTCCCGGTTTATGCCTTACTAATTTCGGCATTTATTCCAGAGCAAAAGTTATGGGCTGGGATTGATTTACAGGGATTAGTCTTATTCACACTGTATCTTGCTGGAATTTTAGGTGCGATGGCAGTTGCCTGGATTCTGAAGCGCTTTACCAGTGAGCAATTCAAGATGAATGCCCTCATGATGGAGCTGCCTAGTTATCACTTGCCACGTTTGGGTAATTTGGCTATCAGTCTTTGGCAGCGTGCAGAAATATTTTTGCGTCGGGTTGGCGGAATTATTTTACTGATGACTATTGGCTTGTGGATCTTATCTAGCTTTCCATTTCCACCAGAGGGTGCAACAGGTTCGCCTATTCAATATAGCTTTGCCGGAATGATTGGGCAGGCCTTAGCTTATGTTTTCTCACCCATTGGATTTAATTGGCAAATTAGTATTGCCTTAGTACCAGGTATGGCTGCGCGTGAGGTGGTGGTGAGTTCTTTGGCAACGGTCTATGCGCTCTCAAGCTCTAATGTAGATGCAAGTGATGCATTAATTCCGTTAATCTCTAGTGGCTGGTCTTTGGCTACCGCACTTTCTTTGTTGGCTTGGTTTGTGTTTGCACCTCAGTGTTTATCTACCATTGCGGCCGTTAAGCGTGAGACTGGGGGTTGGAAGATCCCAATCATTATGCTGAGCTACCTTTTTGCATTGGCCTATATCGCTGCATTAATTACCTATCAGATTGCTAGCTCCCTTGGCTTGGCTTGATTAGGATCAAAGCAAGGTTTCGCAAATTCAGATAATCTCATAAGCATTCATTTTTGAAGAGGGTGCTCAAATGCGTTCCAAATCGTTTTTTTTCTCACTATTCTGCCTATTTGGTATTTCTGCTTCAAATTTAGCTCTAGCTCAATCTGGCGAGAATACCTATAAACAAGTTTGTGCTAGCTGCCATGGAGCAGGAGTCCTGAATGCGCCTAAGTTTGGCGATAAAGCGAAGTGGGCGCCTTTGATTGCAGAGGGTCAAGTCATCTTAACGGCTCACGCTTACTACGGCGTTAGAGCAATGCCGCCTAAAGGTGGTAATCCCAATTTAAGTATTGAGGGATTTGCAGATGCCTTGGTCTATATGGTGAATAACTCAGGAGGCAATTGGAAATCGCCAGATGCTAAAACGATTGCTGCCATCAATAAAGAAATCGAAGTGCGAAAAGCGGGTACGAAAAAGCAGTAATAAGCATACCAACGCTTAAATATGTTCGCGGGTTCGGTCTACGTCTCTATATTCATTTGCTGAACGATTAATACTCTAAATTACTTTCCCCGGTGCCTCTGATGACACTTGAGCCTCACTATATTGAGATTATTGGTTATTGCGCCGCATTCTTAACCACGATTGCCTTTTTACCGCAGGCAATCCAGTCTTGGCGTACCAGGGATCTTTCCGGAATTTCCTTGGGGATGTATTCCTTCTTTACGATAGGAGTGGGCCTGTGGCTAGTTTATGGCCTCATTATTGAAAAGTGGCCTCTCATATTGGCAAATGCTTTGACCTTTGCCTTGGCGATCAGCATCCTATTTTTGAAATTGCGTCATACTTCTAGACAGCGGAAATAGAATACGTATTCATCAAAATTCTTAGAAAGGTTTTTATGTCTTCAGCATTTGTGATCGATCCACCAGTAGTTATTTCGTTGCCCGTGACAGGTGATACCCGTCGCTTTGCTGTCAATCGCATTTACTGCGTGGGACGTAACTATGCTGATCATGCGCGTGAGATGGGACATGATCCTGATCGCGAACCACCATTCTTTTTCATGAAGCCCGCCAATTCAATTGTGACGGATGGTAAAGATATGGCATATCCAGGCTTATCAAACGATGTTCACCATGAAATTGAAATGGTAGTTGCGATTGGTAAGGGCGGTGCGAACATTGCCCCTGATAAGGCTCTAGACTATGTTTATGGTTATGGCGTTGGATTGGATATGACGAGGCGCGATCTTCAGGGCGAAGCCAAGAAAATGGGCCGCCCGTGGGATACGGGTAAAGCATTTGATCAGTCTGCTCCATGCGGCGAGATCACTCCAGCAAGTCAATGTGGTCATCCCGCCAAGGGCACTGTTAAGTTGCTGGTTAACGGAGAGGTTCGCCAAGAAGGAGATCTCAATCAGCTCATCTGGAATGTTCCCGATACGATCGCCTATCTCTCTACTTTATTTACTTTAGAGCCAGGAGACCTCATTTTCTCTGGCACCCCGGCAGGAGTTGGCCCAGTGAAAAAGGGTGATGTACTTGAAGGAAGTGTTGCTGGGTTGCCGAGCTTAAAGACAAAAATTATCTAAATAAAGCGCAATTACTTCCCAACCCATTGAGGTGGACGTCCTTCTAGGAAGGCGTTCACTCCCTCCCTAAAGTCTTTGCTGTTATAGGTTTCGCGCATGAGATCTGTGCAATCAGGGAGATTGCTTTGAAGCAGGCGCGCCAAAGTGAGCTTGCTTGCTTTTTGCGTGATGGGTGCCAGAGCACTTAATTTTTCTGCTAGCGCATTTGTCACGGATTCAATTTCTGCAGCATCCGCTGTTTGATAGATGAAGCCAGACTCCAATAATTCCGGAGCCTTAATCAGTTCAGCCGTGAGTAACATCTTCTTCACCATCGGAATTCCAAGGTGTGCTGCTATCCAAGATAGATTGCTTGGCGACAAGCAGTTTCCTAATGTCTTTGCTACTGGTATGCCAAAACGGGCTTCCGGAGTCGAAATGCGGAAGTCACAAGCAGTAGCGATCAAGAGACCGCTGCCTACAGCCAGACCCTCAATCAAGGCAATCGTTGGCATGGGTAGTTGTTGCAGGGAGGCGAAAATATGATCTACAGCTACTTCATAGGCCTCATCTTTTTGAAGATCAACAAACTGTTGTATATCACTTCCAGAAACAAATGCTTTGCTTCCTGCGCCTCTAAAAATGACTACGCGGATATCGGGGTTGCCCGCTAGCGAATCACAGATCTTTTTGAGCTCTTCATACATTGGCCAAGTGAGCGCATTGCGGGCAGTTGGATTATTGAAAGTAAGCCGTGCAATTTTTCCGTTAATAGTTAAATCTAGGCAGGGCGGTTTGGAGTCAATTGTCATGGAAGCATTCTAAACAATAGCTAACGCCACCAATACTTAAAGACCTTGCTCTAGGCTCTGTAATAGCAGTTTTGACCATATTGACAGACTCCTGCGCTAGAATTCCCCTATGTATATGTTTCTACCATTTCTGACAGCTTTGATCGGACTTGTTCTAGTCTGGTTTGAGAAGCGACTGGCAGGCTTAATAGTTTTGGCGATCACTATTGGCATTCTTTTAGTTTGGTTTAGGGTTCATGCAACCGACCATCTCAATATCAGTCTGTAATTGAAAATGAGTAGACATTCTTTTCCTTCCTTAGCGGCATTGGGCAATCAACTGGCGTTACTAGCGATTATTGGTATGCTTTCCTATGCTTTTGTGGATCAGCTGTATTTTGGTGAGTTGCCTTGCCCGTTGTGCTTAATGCAGCGTATTGGATTTGTGATCATTGGCTTTGCATTGGTTTTAAATATTCGTTGTGGCGCTCACTCCGCTCACTATGGATGGGGCATCATTGGCGGCTTAGTGGGAATGATGGTTTCGCTCCGTCAGGTGTTCTTGCACATATTGCCGGGTGATAAAGGATTTGGCACCACCTTTCTCGAATTGCATTTTTATACTTGGGCTTATGTCGGCTATACAGGTTTATTAATGGGATTAGCAATACTGTTAATGTTGCCTAATCGTGAGGTTAGATCTCGCACTTGGTTTGCAAATGCCTTGGTGATGATTTTTATTCTCCTAGTTTTAGGTAACCTGATTTCCACTTTGCTTGAATGCGGCATCGGCCCTTGTGCCGATGATCCTGTCAAATATGATGGCTGGCTTTGGCTGCGTTCCCGCTTTGGCTTTTAATCCAGGCCCTTCGGTCTGGCTCTGAATCGATTAAGCATGCAAGTCTTTAAAGTTCTCAAGAGCTTCCTGATTGCATCAGTGATGTGGGGCATAGGATGCTCGGCCCAAGCACAAGGCGCAGCCCAAAAGAATACCGCTTGGCCTAAACATACTATTCGCATCATTGTTACTTTCACACCAGGTGGTGCCCCGGATATTTTGGCGCGTGTTTTAGCAGAAAGTTGGCAACAAAATTTGGGTGTACCGGTGCTGGTCGAGAATCGTCCTGGCTATGGCGGAAATATTGGCGCTGATCTAGTTGCTAAGAGTGAGCCAGATGGTTATACCTTGTTGATTGGAACGGTAGGCATTCATGCTATCAACAGCTCGCTTTATGAAAAGATGTCTTTTGATCCTGTGAAGGACTTCACGCCGATTAGTTTTTTGGCCAGTACGCCCAATGTTTTAATCGTGAACAAAAAACTGGGTGTGAGCAATCTTCAAGAACTCATTGAGTTAGCAAAGACAAAGCCCGACCAACTCACTTTTGGCTCATCAGGAGTTGGTACTTCGCTGCACATGTCGGGTGAATTATTTAAAGAGATGGCAGGGGTACAGATTCGTCATATTCCATATAAAGGGCGCGCGCAATCATTGCCAGACTTATTAAGTGGTCGCATCTCCATGCTCTTTGATAATCTTTCCTCTTCTTTAGCCTTAATTAAAGCAGGGGAGGTTCAGGCCCTAGGAGTCACCACACTAAAGAGGTCGCATGCCGCCCCTGAAATTCCCACCTTGGCCGAGCAGGGTCTGACTGGTTTTGAGGCGGTATCTTGGTTTTCATTGATGGCGCCGGCAAATCTGCCGCCCAATATCCAAAAACGTTTGAATGAAATGACGTACCAAGCCTTGAGCAACCCCGAGGTAAGGGCTCGTCTCTTGGCGGGTGGCTTAGATCCCGCTCCGGGCAGTCCTAAGGAGCTTTCTAAGCTAATTAGCTCTGAAGCCAGTAAATGGGGCAGGGTTGTAAGGCAATCAGGTGCAAAATTAGACCAATAAACAGCTTTTCTTGTCAGCCCAAGCTTATTCTCAAGCGTTATAGATATCAGAACCATTTGCCTGACATTATTTTCAACTAATACCTCATTCCCAAGTCCTAAATTTGCCTAAATTTTCAGCACTAGACTTTTCTAAACTCGGGATAACTTTGGCTGTTTGTTTATTGGTGGGTTGCGCTACGCAGACCCAGCAAATCAAAATGAATGAGTCTAAGGAGTCATTCAAGAACGGCGATCTGCAAAATACAACCGCTGTTATTCAGAGTGCCTTCAAAGATAAAAATACTCTCTACTATATGGAAATGGGTGAGGTGCAGAGACTCCAAGGCCCTACGCAGATTCCGAATAGTACTCAAAGCTTGCTGGCCGCAGACCAGCTGGTTAGTCGCTGGGAAATTACTACGAGCGACAAGCTGAGGCGCTCTTTTTCAGGGGCAAGCTCCTATGTTTTATCAGAAGGCTTTAGTAGTGAGTATGAGCCTAAGCCTTATGAAGTCAGTTTTTTGAGTCAAACTTTAGCGTTAAATCACCTCTCTCAAGGGCGTTGGAATGATGCTATGGTTGAGGCCAAAAAAATGGCGCAGCGTGAGAAGGTGATCGAGGAGCTCATTCAAAGTAAAGTCGCAGCCGTATCTAAGGTCGAGCGTGAGCAGCAAACCAGTCCCAGCACTCAGGGCGCTACCAGTCGTGTTGAGAATATCAATGGCTACCCAATCAATTTATTGGATGATGAAGATACACGTAGCCTGAAGAATTCCTATCAGAACGCTGGCGCTTATTACCTATCGGGCTTTATTCATGAGTCACAAGGGGAGGCCAGCTTGGCGGCACCAGGTTATCGACTGGCGATTGAGTTAAGGCCCCAAGCCAATTTTTTTAAAACGAGCATTGCTAAGCTTGATTCCAATATTGCCAATCAAGGTAAAAAATCCTTTGCGGATACCTTGATCATTATTGATACGGGGTATATGCCCAAAATTATCCCTTATCAAATTAGCCAAACTTTTAATATCGGTGGTAACTCAAAGTTAATCACCTTAACTTTCCCGGTCATTGAAAAATCTAATGAACGTTTTAGACCAACAATGGTTCAGCTGGGCGATAAGATGGCTAATCCAGAGTTAGTAGCCAATATCGACGCGATGGCCCGCAAGAACTTGCGCGATGAGCTACCGGCATACGTACTGAGAGCTTCCTCAAGAGCGCTAGTTTCTTTGGCTGCACAATACACAGCTGATCGCGCCGCCCAACAGGCAGCCAACAGAAATCAGAACAATCAAAATAGTGGCAGCGCAGCTTTGATTGGCGCTATTGCAGGAATGATCGTAGGATATGGATTGCAGTCAATTAACGTGACTGATGTGCGCCACTGGTCAACCTTACCGGCGCAAACTTATATGGCCAGAATGGGTTTACCGATTGGACCCACCGTTCTTAAGTACACCCTACCTTCTGGAGTCACCGCTTCTCAGACTGTCAATCTAGTAGGTGGCTATAACGTAGTCTATATTCGCATGTTCAGAAATCGGGCAACAGTGCTCACCTCGAATGACCCAGCCGCTCTGCCATCTAAGACGCCCATTGCAGTCGTCCCAGCCGCCACCAATCCAATTCCTGCTCAGCCCGTAAGTATCTTGCCTGCAACTATAGAGTCTAAGCCAGCTGAAGGTGCTTTTGCTGGCTTTATGAAATTGTTGGGTGGCTTTCAGGACGCCAAGCCGGAAGAGCTTGCGCCAACAGCCACGTCTCCTGCGCCTGCAGTGGTAGCCTCTCCTACCGTTACGCCAGTGCAGACTGCGCCTGCGGCATCAGTCCCGGCATCCAGCCCCAATCCAACCCCCAATGCTAATCCTGCTAGCGGTAATATAGAAGGAGGGGCTAAGCCTTACGAGCCACCCAATCTGCTAAATAGTCTTCAGCAGCTTTTTAATTAGGAAAGACCTAGATGAAAAATTACCTTGCAATCCTGTTTACGGCGCTTGCTCTACTAGCGTGTAGCTCAACGCCATCAATGAAGGATATGACGGTGCGCATGGGTAATACGGATAGTATCCAAATTACCGATATGCGCAGCTTGGTGCGCAACGGCGTACTGACGGCGCAAGTCACTATCCAGAATGACAGTAAATCAAATCTGGTTTCTTATCGGTTCAAGTGGATTGGTAAAAACGGTATGACTGTAACCGATGAAGAGTCATGGAAGCCTGTCACTGTAGGTAAAGGGCAGTCGACTATTATTACGGGGATAGCCCCAACACCAGATGCGACTGACTTTCGCTTTGAGTTAAATCAGTACAAGTAAATATCAAGCAACCACTCAATATTAAAAAGATATTAAGGCTTATTAAAGATGAATATGAATACTAAAACTATCCGCTTATCCGCAATTGCATTGTCAGTCGCAGCGCTTGCTGCCTGTTCTGGACCCCAGGTGCGTTATGGCGATGCTAAAGCGGTTGAGACGGTAAATGCCAACTATGGGTCTACGGATCTACAGATTATTGCTGAGGCGATGACAAGATCACTACTTCAATCAAAAGCAATTTCCGGAAGTAAGGATGCCCCAATTGTGACTTTGGCAGATGTGAAGAATAAAACTTCTGAATATATCGATACACGTGTCATTACCGATAAGATCCGTACACAATTGATGAAGAGTGGTCAGGTGCGATTTGCAGTGAGTGTTTCCGAAATGAATAATCAAACTGAAGAGCTTAAGCGTCAGAATCAGTCTGGACTATACAAAAATAGTACGATTGCTAAGACAGGCAATATGCAAGGCGCTCAATACCGTATCGAGGGATCCATTGCATCTATTGTGAAGAACACCAAAGACGTTAAAGATGTGTACTACGTCTTTAATTTGAATCTAATTAATAACGAATCGGGTTTGCTCGAATGGGCTGACGAAAAAGAGATTCGCAAGACTGCTACACGCTAATACGGCACTCAACATCAAAGAGAATTGAGTAACACATGAAAAAAACCCTTTTAGCTTGCACAGGTCTCAGCCTAGTCTTTTTAGCCAGCTGTGCTTCCAAGCCACCCGCTCCAGCAGCAGAATCTGCGATTGTGGGTCAGGTTCCAGCAGATCCACCTAAAAATCCAGTGATTAGTGCACAAGCACTGAAAGCGGATTCTAAGTCTATTGCAGTAACGGATATTTACTTCAAAAAAGAAGGCAAGAACTTAACCTTTATTGAAGAAACCAGAACAACGACGGGTAACAGCATTTCCTCTACGATTGCACCGAAGACGATTGAAGTAGATGCCGATAAAGCAAATGCATCTGCTCTTACTGGCGGTCCAAATTCATCTGCGTTTCCAGTGAAGTTCACCGATCTGTCTGATCCAAAAGCGACCAGCCCAGGTACTGCTATTCCGCCTGCACCAGTGGTTGATGCAGCGGCACCGAGCAGCAGTACTTCAAGCGCCAATACCCAGAGCATGAAAAAGTCTGGCTATCAAAGTAATAGTGAATATGGCGAGTTACGCTATTTGGCTAATCCCATTCGTGGCTTGCTAATCAAGTCTGGTTATAAAGTGGTGCAGGCTAAATCTACACCTGCCGCTCCTAACCAAGGTGATGAGTACTTTGATATTGTGAAGCGGATTAAGGCTGGCGATTTTGGTGATGCTGACTATGTGCTCTATGGCGTCCTGGCTGAAATTTCTAGCACTGACAATGTTGCTGACATCCCCGGAACTAAATCTACTTCACAACAAGTAACACTTGAGGTAACCGTAGACTTTAATATCGTTGACACTAAAACTACTCAAGTCGTAGCATCCTTTGTAGCTTCAGGCGAGGGCAAGGATGTGCAAATTGATGGCAGGGATACAAGCCATAAGCCAAGCATGGCAAAGCTAATGAAGTTAGCCTCTTTAGATTTAGCAGAAGATGTGCGCAAGCATTTGGCGGATCAAAACTTTATTACTAATCATCCGGGGTCAGCAGGACAAGTTCGCAATCTCAAAAGACGCTTGGATGATGATGCTTCCACTTTGAAGGTTTATAAGTAATAGCGATCTGTATTAAACCTCTACCGGCGGATGTGTTTTCTCATAGCGCTCCGCCGTTCTTCTGAAGAGGTAAAGTAAGAAGCACGCAGCCAAGCCTAAGCTCAGGCTATTACCAGCCCAAAAGCCATTCGCACCTTGTAAGAATGCAGGCGTATTGCCCAATACATTAAAGCCCATAAGATAGCCGCCACCGAGGCCGACACCCCAGAGGGATCCGGCATAAATGACCATTGGCCAAAATGCAATGCGATACGCCCTCAAAATAAATGCTGCAGTGATCTGCAATGCATCAAAGACTTGATAGAACGCAATAAACAGAAAGAGGGGAATAGAAAAGACCTTTACCTCTGCTGGAGGATCATATAAATCAAGCAGTTGAACTCTGAATATCCAAACGGCGATGCCGATAGAGATGCATAGGGTTGTTGTGAAGAAGACTGATGACCAACCAATTTCTTCAGCGCGTTCAGGCTTGTTGGCACCAATCGATTGGGATACTAATGTCATCGTGGCAATAGAGAGGGATAGCGGCACCATATAAATGACAGTTCCCATATTGGCCACAATTTGATGTCCTGCTAAGGCGGTCGTTCCAAGGCGAGCAATAAATAAGGACATAAAAGTGAAGGAGGTCACTTCAATCAAGTAGCTAAAACCAATGGGTGCACCTAGTTTGAGTAGGGTCCAGATGCGATGCCAGTCAGGCATGCTAAAGCGCGCAAAAATCTTAAATGGTTTGTAAAAACGATCAAACAAAACAAAGCCTAAGGTCATGAGTAGCCAAGACCAGTTGATGATGACGGTAGCCACTGCGCAACCAGGCCCGCCCATCCCCTCAATACCAAAGCCCCCATAGATGAAGAGAAGATTTAACGGAAGCTTTAGTGCTAGGCCCATGATCTGCACCACCGTGATAACAGTAGGGCGTGATACTGCATTGTGAAGTGCCATTAATACGCGCATGGCCATGCTGGCTGGCAAGCCAATTGCTAGGATATTGAGATATAACTTTGCTTTACCTTCGATGAGATCATTCACCTGTGAGATGGCCAGCAAATGATCTGCATTAAGCAAAATGAAGCAGCCGAGCACCGTGAGACCCAAAGCAAGCCAAGTTGCTTGACGAACCTCTTCACCGATTTCTGAAAAACGTTTGGCACCAAACAGCTGACCAGCAATTGGGGCGAGGGCCGATATCACTCCCGTTAAGCCAACATAAATACTAATGAAGATGGCTGATGCCATAGCGAGCGCTGCTAGATCATCGGCAGAATAACGCGCTGTCATAGCGGTATCTAGCACCCCAAAAGCAATCACCGCTAGCTGGCCAATTAATAAAGGCCCAGCTAACTTTAATAGGGAGGGGATATCCTCGCGAAGACGCGAAAGCTTAAAGTGCAACACGATTTATTCAGGGATGACTTCGTAAAGACGTAGGCGTTCGTCGCGGTCAGCTGCGCGGCGGTCTTCCCATAGAAGGGTGAGTTTTTTATTGTTTAATTGTGCGTAAGCTTTTGCTTCTGATTGACTATGGGTTAGCATCCACGGGCAATTTGGATCGTCGCGGAAGGTGAGCTTCGAGAAGTATTGAAAAGAGGCTAGTTGTGCAAAACCGAGATTGCTAGTGTTAATGCAGCCGCCGCCAGATGGGATGACTTGAACCAGTCGCGCTGAAACATGGCGATAGGTTTTAGCAAAGTTAATTGTTGGTAGCCATAAGCTCATGAGCAGTACCCACATCAAAGTAGTGCCTGATGCAGAGATAATTAGGCAGCGCCAAATTTCTTTTGGAGCGCGTGAAGTTCTCCAGCGCACTACTGCAAGCCAGACGCCTGTGATGGCGAGTGCCACAATAAATCCTAAGACATTAAATTGACTCTCAAATCCAGGAAGTAAGCGTGCAATATTGGCCGCGGTGGTTTCAGGATAGCCGGTCACTTTTGCTAGCCAGATAATCCAAATAGCCAGTGCAATGAGCGTAAAGCTAAACATTGCAAACCAATCGATAAAGCTAATAACGCTGCGCTTGAGAACAGGCAAGCTAAATGCAGCAATGATCGAAAGGCTAGGAATCAAAATCATTAAATCATGTTCATTTGCCTCTAGGCGGAATAGAACATAGATCAAGCTGCCAATGAATAAGCTTAATGGAATAGCAAGATGCGGTGCGCGCCATGCACCTGCTTCTTTGGTGCGACCCCAGTGCGCAAGCGAAACCATGGCTAGCGGCCAAACAGGCCAAGCGTAAGCCCAAAAGTTCACGCTCAAGAAACCAAGTGATTCGATTGAGGGGGTAGCGCGCATTTCTGGCATATTTCGCCAGCCTTCTTCGGCGATATGTCGCCACTGCGCTGGTAGGTCAGCCAAATACCAAACGATGGGCCAAATCGCAAAACCAATTAAACCCAAAACAGTACTTGTCAGCGTCCACCGAAAACGCAACTTTGCATTACTAGCAATCACCGCAATGATGGTGGAGGTAACGACGATTAAGCTAAGTGTCAGGTTGCTGGAGAGCGCCACGATCGCGATACCCAGGCCGGTCCATAAACCCCCTTGCCATGGTTTGTCTAAGCCACGAACCGTACCGTACAGCACAATACTGATACCCATCAGCTGCGCCATCATCGGTGTTGTTTCATGGGCGCGTTGCGCTAAGCCTACGCACGCTAAAAAAATCAGCAATGCACCATCAGCCAATGTCATGCCATAGCTCTTTAGGTCTGGTTGACCACCAACGGCTAAAGCCATCGGTTGTACTTCACGTCGACGGCCTAATAAATAAGTGGCATACCAAATTGCTAGGGCTGCAGCAAAAAAGCAGATCGCTGAATATAGGCGAGCTGCATTGGCAGCGCCAATCCAAGAGCCAAACAATTTAATGAGGGTAGCGCCCATCCAATATGGTAAAGGTGCACCTAAGGAGATATCACGACCAGCTAAATGGGGAACAACCCAATCAATAGAGTTGCCACGAAAAAGAGTCCACATGCCACCAAAGCCAATCGCATCTTCATTCTTCCAAGGATCACGAAAGAAGAGGCCAGCAAAACCATAAACCAAAGTCAGCGCAAAAATAATAATGCGCGGAATCGATTTAGTGGCGGCGGCGGTAAGTTTGACCATGTATAAAGTTCAAAATAAAAAAGGCAGCAAACGCTGCCTTGATTATCTCGCAGAGCAGGTATTTCACATACCCTGCGAATAGAAGTGGATTAAGCCTTCTTCTTAGCTGGCTTTTCAGCAGCTTTAGCTTCTGCAGCAGCAGCTTTTTTCTCAGCTGTTTTAGCAGCGCCATCACCGGTAGCTTTAGCAACCGCTTTAGTACCGAATTTCTGACGGAATTTCTCAACACGACCAGCGGTATCCATAATTTTCTGGGTACCAGTGTAGAAAGGGTGTGATTCAGATGAAGTCTCGATCTTGGCCAATGGATATTCATTGCCATCTTCCCACTTGATTGTCTCTTTAGTAGACATAGTGGAGCGAGTCTTGAAGCTGAAGTTGTTGGAAACGTCTACAAAGACGATTTCGCGATATTCGGGGTGAATGCCAGGTTTCATATTGAGTCCTATGAGCGGGTAGCCGTTTGAGTCAAATTGACTTAAATACTTGCCCAGGTTTTAAAAACAGTTAATGTAAATCTTGGGTGCAGCAAAAGCGAAATTATGCCATGAAATCAAGGACAAAGCTCGCTTTTAGGGTCTAAAAAGGGCTAAAACAGCCCCCTAGACCCTTAAATTAGCCTCCTCGACGCATAAGGTCGAAGAATTCACCATTGTTTTTGGTGGATTTGAGCTTATCAACGATGAAGTTCATCGCCTCGATATCGTCCATATCTGCCAGCAATTTACGCAATACCCAGATCTTCTGGAGATTCTCAGCTTTAACCAGGAGTTCTTCACGGCGGGTGCCAGACTTATTGAGGTTAATCGATGGGTAAACACGACGCTCAGCCAAGCGACGTTCAAGGTGTACTTCCATATTGCCCGTACCTTTGAACTCTTCATAGATGAGGTCATCCATACGGCTGCCGGTTTCAATCAGGGCGGTAGCAATGATCGTCAATGAACCACCTTCTTCGATATTACGAGCTGCACCAAAGAAACGCTTTGGACGTTGCAATGCGTTTGCATCCACACCACCAGAAAGCACCTTACCAGATGAAGGTACAACGGTGTTGTATGCACGCGCAAGACGGGTAATCGAATCTAACAAGATGATCACATCTTTGCCCATCTCTACTAAGCGCTTGGCTTTTTCAATCACCATCTCAGCCACTTGAACGTGACGCACTGCTGGCTCATCAAAAGTAGAGGCAACTACTTCACCGCGAACGGAGCGTTGCATCTCAGTAACTTCTTCAGGGCGCTCGTCTACGAGTAGCACGATAAGGATGGCATCAGGATTATTTGCAGAGATTGCGTGTGCAATGTGCTGCATCATCACTGTCTTACCGGATTTTGGTGAGGCTACGATCAAACCACGCTGGCCGTAACCAATCGGGGAGATCATATCGATGATGCGGCCAGTCAAATTCTCTTCAGCCTTGATATCGCGCTCCAAGCTGATTACACGGTTAGGGTGTAATGGCGTTAAGTTCTCGAACATGATGCGGTTCTTAAGAGCCTCTGGAGCCAAACCGTTGATCTTGTCTACTTTTACCAATGCAAAGTAACGCTCGCCATCTTTTGGTGTACGTACTTCACCTTCAACGCTATCACCGGTATGTAAGTTAAAGCGGCGGATCTGCGCAGGGGAGATATAAATATCATCCGGAGAAGCCATGTAAGAGGCTTCCGGTGAGCGTAAGAAACCAAAGCCATCAGGCAATACTTCTAATGTGCCATCGCCGAATACTGTCTCGCCAGCCTTCGCACGTTTTTTTAGAATGGCAAACATCAATTCTTGTTTACGCATCCGTTGTGTATTTTCAATCTCCAAGCTGGCTGCCATTTCAAGCAGAGCGGATACGTGGAGGACTTTGAGTTCAGTTAATTGCATGTGGTTCTCGGGTATTGATAAAGGTAAAAATAAATATGGGAAATTGGTTTTGGGGTATTGCCGCGCTGATCTAGATCACGCAGATGTGGAAAAACAGAATTTGGGAAGTTTACTTAGAAGAGGGGGGGGTAAATTGCTGGAAAGAGCGCGCTACTTGAAAGCGCTGAACTACTGATAACTACGATACTACACTAAAAAATAGGCCTGACAAGCAGGGGAATCAGTAAAAACCACAGGCTCAACTGGTGAACCTGTGGTCTGAGACTATTTACAGATGACTATCAATAAATGCAGTCAACTGGGATTTGGCCAAAGCGCCTACTTTTTGAGCAGCCACAGTGCCATTTTTAAAGAGGATCAGAGTAGGAATGCCACGAATATTAAATTGGGCTGGAACACCTTGGTTCTCATCCACATTCATTTTCGCGATCTGTAGCTTATCGCCATACTCGCCAGCGAGGTCTTCCAGAATCGGACCAATCATTTTGCAAGGACCGCACCACTCAGCCCAGAAGTCGAGCAGAACAGGTTTATCGGACTTGAGGACGTCTTGTTCAAAAGAAGCGTCAGTTACATATTTGATGCCGGCACTCATGAAAATTCCTTATTTAGACTTATTTAGCGAGTTATTTAATTATGTCGTTACAACGCTTATATTAGCAATAAGCGGAACGTTCTGCTCAAAATAGATAAATAGTCACCTGATGCCCCAGCCTTTTCCTACCCTTTCTGATCAAAAGCAGCCGCAAGCTTGGGCAATTACGCCCAATAGCCAAGCACTTGCCGAGTTAGCTCAGGGTATTTGGGATTGTGCAGTGCAAACTAAGCAACGCCCCTTGGTGGTGCTGAGTACTGCCGGACCACTGGTTGGGGTGAGAGCGGTCTTGGAGCAAAACCGACCCAAAAATCTGCCAAGCAGCATTGCATTCTTGCCTCAAGTGATCAGTTTTGCGGATTGGCTAGAAGCGGCACCCGGCGCATGGAAGTTTCCAAAGAAGCAAAGTGATTTAGAAAGATGGTTAGGTGTCTATGCCACTTTACGTAAACATAAACAATTACAAGCGTGGTTTAAGGCTGAGACTGAAACGGGTGCATGGGGTTTAGCACAAGCCATTGTTGAAGCCTGCGATACCCTATCAATTGCAGTGAGTCCACAGTTGCAAAAACAGATTCATGAACATATTCTGAATAATCAGGCTGGCAAAAGTAATCTCGGTGAGATTTGTCTTGAACAAGCGCAAGTGTTGTTGGATAGCGCCGTTGCCAATGTTTATTCAGGAATGGCTCGTAAAGTTGTAGATCAAGAAACTAAGGTTTTGCTGGAGTTTTGGCGGTATACCGTAAGCATCAGTGACCCAGCATTTCGAAATCAGTTTGCAATGGCTGCACATCTCAATGCAATTGAAGCTGCCAAGAATGCGCATCACGCGAGACCGCTGATTTGGGTGGAGACGGCTGATCCAACTCCTATTGATCAAGAGATCATTAGCAATTTACTGAATCAGTATGCCCAATACGCTCCAGTGGTAGAAGTCAAAATGGATTGGCGTGATGCGGGCTTGTGGCCTGAGTCTATTGGCGTAGAAGGCGATGAGCAGTCTAGGGTACTAGCACTTGCAAATGTAAAGCGTTCGCAAGGTAAAGGCTGGCAACTGATTCCGGCTAAACGCTTTGAAGAGTTAGCGTGGACTGCTGCTAAAACGATTGAGCAACATCTCATTGATGGCAAAACTAATCTCGCACTTGTTGCACAAGATCGTTTAGTTGCAAGAAGGGCGCGTGCGCTACTTTCACGATTAGGTCCAGCGCTTAATATTCGCGATGAGACTGGTTGGAAGTTATCCACTACGCGTGCAGCTGCTGCACTTAATAGTTGGTTAGAGCTAATCAAGGCGCCTAAGGATGGCCCTAGTGCAAAAACCTTGCTTGAGTTTTTGCAAAATCCTTTTTTAGATTTTGGAAAAATTCTCAATCGAGACCCAGCATCCTGCATGGGACTTATTGCAGAGTTGGAAGATATTCTAGTTGCTAGTAAAGCGGAGTCTGGTTGGAAAACCTTTCACCTGGCAATTGAAGGCGCAAGAGATAATGCGACAAAAACCTCGAGTTCGCTACCAAGCTCTGCATTATTTGAGTTGCTCCAGTTTGTCAGGGAACGCCATCATGAGTGGCTGGCGTTAAAGGTTGATTGCAACCAAGCCTTTAAGCAGTTACAGGGCAATCTTCAAGCAACTGGCATGGTCCAAAGCCTCGAGAAAGACTCTGCTGGCAAACAGTTGTTAGAGGTGCTTAAGACATTTGATTTAAGTAAGACGCAATACCAAGCTTCCCCTATGCGCTTAAGTGAATGGCTGAGTTTGCTCAAAACCGTTATAGAGGGTGCTAGTTATCAAGAGGCTGGCAAAGAAGCTAAAGCTGCACTCAGTATTCTGCCGCTCAGCTCAACACGTATGCGAGATTTTGAAGCTGTAGTTGTCGTGGGTTGTGATGAGCAGCAGTTGCCGGCATATTCAGAGCCGCCACTCTTTTTCTCAGATGCGCTAAATCAGTTATTGAAGACCTCCACAATAGAGATGCAGTTTGTGCAGCAAGCTAGAGATTTGTCGCAATTGCTGGTGTCATGCCCCAATGTTGATTTGCTCTGGCAAAGTAAAAGTAATAACGGAGAGCCGCTGAGGCCCTCGGCTTGGATACAGCGTTTGCAAAATCAAATTGAGTGGGAAGCCATTCCGACTCAACTAAAAAAACGATCTTTTGAGGCCGTGCCAATGGAGATGGCGGTTGCGCATTTTGAAGAAGATCTGCCGCTGCCGCTTTCGATGAGTCCCAGCGCCTACAAGGCCCTCCGGGATTGCCCATATCGTTATTACGTTCGCAGTCTATTGGGCTTACGTAAGAACAAGGAGTTTGATGAGGGCTTTGATGCTTCCTTAGCAGGACAGACCTTGCACAAGTTACTTAAGCGTTTTTATCAAGCGCTTAAAACACAAGAACACACTAATTCAGCCCTCAAGTCCAATTCAGAGCAAAGACGCGCCTGGATGGAGCAAAGCTTAAATGTTTATTCTGAGCAAGAGTTCGCCTCTTTGATCGAGGGTGATGCTAGGGTAATGGGCACATTAAGAGATTGGCAAAAGCAAATCCCTAGTTTTGTAGATTGGCAATTACAACGTGAGATGGCAGGTTGGCAATATTTTGATGGCGAAGTCAAAGTTGGTTTTGATCTGTCATTTCAGGATGCTGATGAAAATCTCAAAATGATTCGGATTGAAGGCTATGCTGATCGCTATGACGTTCATGTAGATGACAGTAAGCTTGCCTCAGTGATTGATTACAAAAATCAACGCTTTGAGAAGGTAAAAGTACGCGCCGAACATATCTTGGATGATCCTCAGCTATTGATCTACGCTCGGGCCGCTAATGAGATGCAGGAAGGTCATAAGCTTACTGGCCATCAGGTTCGACAAGCAGAGTGGGTAGCCTTAAAGGCAGACATCTCCAAGGGAGAGCAAAAGGCTACGCGTAGCCAAGAGGTGTCTGATATGCCAGAAATGATGAAGCTATTCTCTGAGCAAATGACAGAGGACATAGAGCAGCTTTGGGCTAAAAAGCCAATGCAAGCATTTGCACCTGAAGGAGTTTGCCAATACTGCGAAGCAAGGGGTATTTGCAGGAAGGGAATTTGGTGAGTGATCTCATGAATGTGCTTCCAGAGAAGCGGGTCTATTCAGAAAGCCTTGCTTGTGATCCCCAGCGCTCGGTAATTGTCTCTGCTTGTGCAGGCAGCGGCAAGACTTGGTTGCTAGTTGCGCGTATGGTACGCCTATTGCTTGACGATGTGAAGCCGCAAGAGATTCTTGCATTAACGTTCACACGCAAAGCCGCGCAAGAAATGCGTGACCGCTTATATGGATTGCTCGAGCAATTTTCTAAAAGTGACGATGCTTCGTTAATTAAAGAACTCACCGCTAGAGGCATGGCGCGTGATCAAGCTGAAAAATACCTGCCCAAGGCTAAAGCGCTTTATGAGCAGGTGCTGGCAAATCCACAGCCGATTGTGATTGACACCTTTCATGGTTGGTTTGGCAGATTATTGGGTGCAGCCCCCGTATCACTGGGTATTCAGCCGGGATTTAAGCTGCGTGAAGACGCCAAGCGATTGCAAGAGGAGTGTCTTGACGATTGGTGGGGTGATCTCACGCCAGAACTGAAAGCCCATTACGACGTCTTACTCAAATACTTAGGATCACATGAGACGCAAAAACTCTTGATGGGTAAAAGTAGTCTCTTAAAGCAAAGAGGAGCATGGGCTTTCTTTGCAAAGAAATGCAATCAAACTAGCGTGAGCCCAATTGAGCGCCTAAAACAGTCTCTACATAAACTGAACTTACCTAATCCATTACTAGGTCAGTGGAATGCACCCAACGTACTAGAGGATCTTCAGTTCCTAGCGCGCTGTTTTCAAAATAGCAGCGTAAAAGATAGTGATCTCCTGCAATACTTGTTGCCTGCCATTGCCTGTAAAGAACGTGAAGGCAATGTGATGGAGGTCGCGAGTCACTTTCAAACTACTTTCTTAACCAAAGATCCAAAATATCGCAGTAATAACGATAAAGCTTTGGGTGAGGCGAAAAAATATCTCGAGAAGATGGGTGAGTCTCATCGTATCGATGAGCACATCGCTATTAAGCAGCAATGGGGGCATGCTTTTGAGGAATATCTCCTATGGCAAGCTGAGCAGGATGTCTTTCTTATCAATGAAGCTTGGTTTGCTCTGAGTCAATCCATGATGGCACACGCCAGCGCCCAAAAAGAGAATATGCGTGTGCGTGATTTCGATGATCTGGAAGTTGGCGTTAGCTTATTAATGGGGGAGCCTGAACATGCTGCATATCTTCAGTCTCGTTTAGATGCCAAGTACAAACAAATTTTGATAGATGAGTTCCAGGATACCAATCCATTGCAGTGGCAAATTCTGCGAGCCTGGTTAGCGGGCTACAGCGAAGGAGATGAGCGGCCAAAAGTATTTATTGTGGGCGATCCCAAGCAGTCGATTTATCGCTTCCGCCGTGCCGACCCCAGATTGTTTGTAAGTGCAGCACGGTTTTTGTATCAATACCATGATGCGGCTTATATTGAGCAAGACAAAACGCGTCGCAACGCTCCTGAAATTAATCAAACAGTGAATAGAATCTTTCAGGGCGAGCAAGTGCCGCCTGATTACCCGTATTCAGAGCAGCAAACCCTGTGGACCACTTCAGATGAAGGTAAGCCGACCGATGTTTATGCTCAGCAAGGCGAGATTTATTTATTACCCCTCATTCCTTATGCAGAGCAGACACAGGAACCCCGAGAGGGCAGCGCTTTTGACGGAGCGATTGCCGATTCAAGTGAAACGGTTGGTGTGATTCAGCGTCAGCATGAGGGTGAGTTAGTCGCGCGTCTAATTAAAGAGATCATCGCGACACGCAAGGTAGCTGACAAAGAAGGCGGCAAGGAAATATGGCGTGAGGCTAGAGCAAGCGATTTCTTGTTGCTAGTCAAACGTCGTAAATACTTACCTCAATACGAAAGGGCACTGCGTGATGTAAAGCTTGCCTATGAGAGTCCACGTTTAGGCGGGTTGCTTAATACTTTAGAGATCGATGATCTTATTGCTTTACTGACTGTTTTGGTAACACCTCGTCACGACTTACCGCTAGCCCAAGTTCTTAGAAGTCCGATTTTTAGTTTTACAGAAAAACAAATGCAGCAATTGGCAGTAGCAATGACATCAGGTCAATATCGCTCTTGGTGGGATGCACTGCAAGATAGCAAGGATGCAAAGCTACAAAGAGCTGGTCGTTATCTCCAGCATTGGCATGTCTTAGGGGAGCGCTTGCCAGTCCATGACCTGCTCGATCGTATCTACCAAGAGGGAGATGTACGCCTCAAATATGCTGCCGTCTGTCAGGATCTTGATCGTCCGCAGGTATTGGCAAATTTAGATGCTTTTTTAGAGGTGGCACTCAATCAAGACGGTGGTCAATACCCAAGCTTAAGCCGTTTTATTCAAGAAATGAATACGAAACGCCGTGGCGATGATGATGAAACGCCCGACGAGGGAGATGTTGATGCTGCCAGCGATGACAACTTGGCGGAAGTAGATGAAGAGAGCGAGATGTCAGAGGAGGATCGCTATAAGCGTGTGCGACTCATGACAATTCACGGCGCCAAAGGTTTGGAGTCGCCTTTTGTCATTATTCTCGATGCGAACAATACCGATACGAATGTGGACTACAGTGGCGTGTTAATTGATTGGTCACCACAAGAAGAGGGTCCATCTCACCTATCTCTCTTTACTTCTAAAACATTAACGAGTCCTCGCACTGAAATCAATGAAGCTGAGAAGCAAATCGGTGAAAAAGAAAATTGGAACTTACTTTACGTCGCTATGACCCGTGCGCGCCAGGGCTTATGGATTAGCGGTGATGCTCAAAAGCCCACCACCAATAACCCTAGTGGCCTAGATAAAACTTCTTGGTATGGCAAGGCAAGCAAAGCTGAGTTACCTGTATATCAGGTAGGTGATCAAGCGGGATCAATAGAAGAGACTGAAACTATTCAATCTAAGCAAGAAAATGCAGTCGAAGATTTTTTCTTGGACTGGAATCCTGCACAAGAGAGCCACACGCAAATGCTCTCTGACATCGAAAGTGGTGTCACAGTTGAAGTGTTTGCGGGCGAAGATGAGCAAGCTAGCAATCCCGATCCTGAAATTTTGGAAGAGGGTACGAACTTCCATAAGTTGCTTGAATTTCTCACTCCAGATACCACTAACCAAGCAAAGCCGGCAATGCCAAGCGAGCAAGAGCTCATGGATTGGCTAGCCGTTGATCAGAGTCATGCGGAAACATTACTCTCCCGTACTAAAAAAGTACTAGAGACTCCAGAGCTTAAGCGCTATCTCACATCAGGTGAGTGGTTGCAAGCTTGGAATGAGCTCGATATCACCAGCGAAGACGGTAAGAGCTATCGCATGGACCGTTTGATAGAGTTTGATGACCATCTAGCCATCATTGATTACAAGCTGACTATCCCGGAAGTGGCTAGTGAGCAGTATGAAAAGTACCGCAAGCAATTGCAGGGCTACCAAGCTGAACTCACGCGCATCAGAAAAGACAAGCCAAACAAGGCTTACTTGATTTCATCCAAGGGCGAGATGGTTGAATTTAGGTAAATCCTTAAGCAGCAGCCTTGAATTTGTTGGTCATTAAAGTGCCTTTGCTCAACTTCTTTTCAACAGTCGATATTGATTTGGATTCCCTTTTCACTTCACCAAGTACTTGATTGATAAAAGTTTGCCAACCTTCACCTTTGGATTTGTAAAAATCTAAAGTTTCTTTATCAATTCTTAGGGTAACCTGTTCTTTAGCTCCACTGCCTAGGGGCCTGCCACGACCACGAACTAGCGTAGGCTTAACTTTCTCCCACTCTTCATCCGTGAATGGCATATTGTCAGGATCTGCCATTGCCGCTTTTGTAATAGCAGCATCTTCTTCGGCACTAGGTCTAATTATTTTCTTTTTCATATCTCTCTACCTCGCGGGTATTTGCTTTTCTTAGACTAATAATTCTTTTACCTATTTTTAGTTCAACATAAACTACGCAGTACAGACGTTGCTTTATGAGTGCTAGCGCTACACACCTCTCCTCACCATAATTCTTTCTGCCATCAATGTAGCTAATGGCAGAATCCCAATCCAGCAGCTTTGCATCTGAGAGAGGTAGACCATGTTTTGCAATATTTGAATCATTTTTTGCCGAATCATAAGTGAATTTTATCAGAAATATTGTAGTTACGTTAAATCATAACATCAATGAATTAATATAACTACAAAAAATAAGGGAATTCCAATAAAAGAGGGCTTTGGAGGGGTATTAAGTACTATCATTGAGGCATGGAACGTTTCCCAATCATTCTTGAGCTCGTAGAAACTGCGCAGTCATGGTTTTATCGAGCCAGTATTTATCTATCCAACGTCTTTGCGGATGACCCAGCAATACTTGCGTTTGTTTTTTGCTAAGGTTGAGTGAGGCTGAGCGAGCCACCTACGGGTGGTTTTTTGTTGCCTAAATTTTGAGCAAATAGCCCTAAAACAACAAAAATAAGTTCATTTCTGCGGTTTTTACATATACTGTATAAACATACAGTATATTAATGACTATGACGCAAGTAATGAACCCCGCGAAAGTAACCCTAAGCCAGGCACCACAGGCCTTGGCGGGGCATTTTGCTGCCTATGAGCTTAAGCTTCTTAGCCACCGGATTTCAGCTGGATTCCCTAGTCCAGCAGCAGATTACGCCGAAGACGGCCTCGATCTGAACCATTACCTCGTCCAGAACAAGCCAGCCACTTTCATGTTCACTGTAAAGGGGGATTCGATGTTGGGCGCAGGCATTTGTGACGGTGACAAGGTGGTCGTGGATAAGGCCCTCAAGCCAAAGCATAAAGATATCGTTGTGGCAGTCGTTGATAGTGAATACACCATCAAACGCCTCTATCAGTTACGTGGTCGTATTGAGCTTCAACCAGAAAATCCCAGCTATCAAGCCATCACCTTCAATGAGGGTAGCGAGTTACAAATCTGGGGTGTAGTGGTTGGAGTAGTACGTAAGTACAGTAATGCTAGCGGCAGATACAACAAAGAGGGTAAGTGAGATGAATACACAAAACACTTCAACCTCACTCTTCGCGCTTGTAGATGTAAATAACTTCTATGTTTCTTGTGAGCGCGTATTTCAGCCCAAGTTAGAAGAGGTGCCGATGGTAGTGCTCTCTAATAACGATGGCTGTGCTGTTGCACGTAGTGCGGAAGTTAAAGCGCTTGGCGTGAAGATGGGTACGCCCTGGTTTCAGATGAAGGACTTAGCTAAGAAGCATGGCATTCAGGCTTACTCATCCAATTACACCTTGTATGGTGATATGAGTAGTCGTGTCGTTCAGGTGCTCAGGGAGTTCACGCCTAATCTTGAGGTGTACAGCATCGATGAGAGCTTCTTACAAATCGAGACTGTCTTAAAACAATATCAAGACACGATTGAGCTAGGTCAGAGAATCAAACAGCAGGTGAAAGACACCACTGGCTTGCCAGTCTGTGTAGGCATTGGCGCTAGCAAGACCTTGGCTAAGCTGGCTAATCACTTGGCTAAGAAACACAAGCAGTTCGCTGGCGTATGTGATGTCAATGCGATGGCAAAAGAAGAGCTCTACCAGTGGATGAGCGAGACTGAAGTAGGTGAAGTGTGGGGTGTTGGCAAACAAATCGCTAAGAAACTCAAAGCCCAAAAGATTCAGAGCGTATTTGATCTCTTACAGACTTCACCGCAAGCTATGCGTCAGCAGTTTGGTGTGGTGATGGAGCGCCTTTGTTATGAGTTGCGTGGTACATCCTGTCTACAGCTAGAGGAAGTGGCACCAGCCAAACAACAAATCATTGCCTCACGTAGTTTTGGCAAGTTAGTGAGTAGTCAAGCAGAGCTTGCTGAATCGGTTGCTACCCATGTAGCCCGCGCCGCTGAAAAACTCAGAACTCAAAACAGTACTACGGGCGCGCTCACGGTATTTATTCAGACTAATCCGTTTAAACAAAATGAACCGCAGTATCACCAGAGTGTCACGATTCCATTGGCCGATCCAACAGACAACACGCTGACCTTAACGAATGCAGCGCTGGCAGGTTTAAAGCAAATCTATCAAGCGAACTTTCGTTATAAGAAAGCGGGCGTCATCCTTAATCTCATTAGCGATAAGCCAACCGCACAGCAATCACTCTTTGACGATATCGAAACCAAGGGGAAGTCTGCGCACCTCATGAAAGCAGTCGATGAGATCAATACGCGCTTTGGTAATGCGGCAATCAGATCTGCAGCTGCAGGAACCAATCACTCTAAGGAAGAGTGGCAGATGAGGTCAAACAATCGGTCGCCAAACTACACCACCAAGTGGGATGAGTTGCCGGTAGCTAGATAAAGAATGAAGTAAGCAATAAACCAATTAGTCATTAAATAAAACGTAATAACGTACAAAGGAGAAGCAAATGGACTTACTTAACAACTTCAACGGAATTTCTCTGGCAGTCATCATGATCCTGTCCTATTGCGCAGTGTTGAAAAACACCAAGCGTCATGATGCTGAAACAAAGCAGATCTTTAATCGTAGATATCAGTAAAGAATCTATCGGTAGTAGCAGGAGTAAAGAAAAAGCAGTGGCAAGGAAAAAGCAGCAGGCAGAGAGGGAATAAGGAAATCACGGATTCCTTATTCCCTATTGCATATAAGGGCATGTAGATAATTCCCCTAATTTTGTTAAGTCTTTAATACCCCTAAAAAGTGGTTAAGATTTGCACATGAACCAAGATAAACAAACTTTCCTAGATAAAAAATTACGCCCATTGCCGCGTTGGATATTCATGTCCCGCTGGCTGCAGGCGCCACTCTATTTGGGTCTAATTGTTGCCCAGGGTGTGTACGTTTGGCAGTTCTGGATAGAGCTAGTTCATCTCATTACGATGATGGCAGATAAGTCGATGACTGAAACTGCCTTAATGCTAGTGGTATTAGGCTTGATCGACGTAGTCATGATTTCCAACTTATTGGTCATGGTCATTGTTGGTGGCTGGGAAACATTTGTCTCACGCCTAGAGCTGGAGAATCACCCCGATCAGCCTGAATGGCTATCTCATGTGAATGCTGGGGTATTGAAGGTAAAGCTGGCAACTGCCATCATTGGTATTTCATCAATCCATTTACTCAAGACATTCATCAATGCGGCATCCTATGATGAAAAAACCTTGATGTGGCAAACCTTAATTCACATTACCTTTGTACTGTCAGCAGTTGCAATTGCCTATACTGAAAAAATAGTGACAGCAGCGCATAAGCCCCATTAATAGAGCCAAGCCATACAAGCTACTTAGCTTCTAAGGCTTTGCGCAGATATTCAGAGACATTGTCTTGACGTAGCATCCATTGCTTATAGTCACTAGGCATTTGGCTAATCAGCTCACCCTTGTGTTTGCCATAGGGCATTACTTTCGGAATGCGGGCTTTCTCAGACATCTCCCATAAGGCATCTAAAGAGATCGGGTGTAACTTATCAATAATCTGCCCAACAATCTTGGAGCAGATCCATACATCAGCTAAGGCGCTATGAGCATTACGTAACTGATCTCTAGCGGTGCTACGTTCAAAGTGATAGAGCAGGGCGCTTTGTGTATGACTGTCGAGCTTAGGCCAAAGGCTGCGTGCTAGTGCTAGGGTGCAGATACGTTTTACTTCGGGCTTACCAATCGCCACCCAGTCAAAATCAATATTGTGACCAATTAGGTATTTAGCGCCAGCTGGTAATCGAAAAGAACTACTTGCAGGGCAATTGACTAGCTCTTCATCCATGATGTGATGAGTAGCAAGCGCGCCTAAGCTAATCGGTTTACCTGGGTTGTAACGTTGCACCCAAGGGTTGCCCACTTCAAATGGCTTAAGGGAAGTGACATCAAGTGAAGCGGCTTCAATAATCACTGCATCGTTCTTATCGGTTGCTTCTACGTCAAAAATAATGGCTTGGGACATAAGTACTTTAGTGAAGTTGTATTGGTCTATTGTGCCTTGACTACTTACTTACACTTAAATCCTCAAAATTCTCTATTCAATGAGGTCTTAAGGTTCTACGCTAAAACATTCAATTTAGGGGAGGGCATACTTTGCGAGTATCTATTGAGTGTTCCCATAAACAATTGCAATTATTTAGGATCTCGCTAGATGCAAGAACAGTCCTAGTTTTGCTAATTATTTGGATGATTTGGGGGATTTTTAGGATTCTGAAGATCTTCTGAATCGCTGTTTTTAATAGGGGGAGGGGTGGATGAGCCAAACCCCCGGCACTGGCAGAAATTGGGTTTGGCTGCTTCGTTCCCGACCTGACCAGGTTATCCAACCCACCATGCGGGGAGGCCCATCCAATTCCATTTTAGCTTGTTAGAATGTAAGACATGACAGCATTGGCATTAGCCCGTTCGTGGCGCCCCAAAACCTTCTCTGAATTAGTTGGCCAAGACCATGTGGTTAAGGCTTTAACGCATGCCTTGGATCAGGGTCGCCTGCACCATGCATGGCTCTTTACTGGCACTCGCGGGGTAGGTAAGACGACTATTGCCCGAATTATGGCTAAAGCCCTCAATTGCACAGGATCCGATGGTTCCGGCAAGATGACTTCAGAGCCTTGCGGAAAATGCCCAGCTTGTATGGAAATCGATGCAGGCCGCTTTGTTGACTATATAGAGATGGATGCTGCAAGTAATCGTGGTGTTGACGACATTGCTTCCCTGCTAGAGAAAGCTGCGTACGCACCAAGTAATGGTCGTTATAAGGTTTACATGATTGACGAGGTGCACATGCTCACCAATCATGCCTTTAATGCCATGCTCAAAACTTTGGAAGAGCCTCCAGAGCACGTCAAATTTATTCTGGCGACAACAGATCCGCAAAAGATCCCTGTCACTATTCTGTCTCGTTGCTTGCAGTTCAATCTCAAGCAAATGCCAGTACCGCTCATCGT